>CALMMG010000176.1 GCA_937868185.1 uncultured Pseudomonadota bacterium | reverse complement strand
TCAACAACAAGGGCATGGGCCTCATCGAGATGAGCCACCGCTCCAAGGATTTCATTGCCGTGGTGGACGAGTGCGAGGCAAATCTTCGCGAGCTGATGAAGATTCCGGCCAACTACAAGGTGTTGTTCCTTCAGGGCGGCGCCTCCATGCAGTTCGCCATGATCCCCATGAACCTGTTGGGACCCGGCAAGACCGCCAGCTACCTCAACACCGGGGTCTGGGCCAAGAAGGCGATCAAGGAAGCCAAGCTGTTCGGCGACATTAAAATTGCGTACTCCAGCGAGGAGTCCACCTTCAACCACGTGCCCAAGGATACCGACTATACCGTTGATCCTGCGTCGGAATACCTCTACTTTGTGACCAACAACACCATCTACGGCACCCAGTTCCCCACCATGCCAAAAAGCGAGAAGATGCTCATCGCCGATATGTCCTCGGACATCCTCTCCCGCGAATTCGACATCACCCCCTTCGGCATCGTCTATGCCGGGGCGCAAAAGAACATGGGCCCTGCCGGCGTCACGGTGGTCATCATCCGCGAGGATTTGCTGGATCGCGCCCCGGAAAACCTGCCCACCATGTTCAAGTACAAGACCCACGCGGACAACGGCTCCATGTTCAACACCCCGCCCTGCTTTTCCATCTACGTGGTGGGCTTGGTCCTCAAATGGCTCAAGAAATTGGGCGGCGTCGCAGCCATGGAGAAGATCAACAAAGAGAAGGCTGCCATCCTCTACGCGGCCATCGACTCCACCGATTTCTACCGGGGCCATGCTCAGCCCGGTTCCCGCTCCAACATGAACATCACCTTCAATCTCCCCACCCCGGAGCTGGAGGCCCAGTTCATCAAGGAGGCCACCGCCAAGGGGATGGACGGCCTCAAGGGGCATCGCTCCGTGGGCGGCTGCAGGGCTTCGATTTACAACGCCTTCCCCAAGGCCGGGGTAGAGGCGTTGGTTGCTTTCATGAAGGAATTTGAAAAGAAAAACAGCTGATTTTTCGCAACTGTAAACCCTATGGTCAGCTGGTTTCCTGTGAAGCCGCTGACCATTTTTTATTTAGGAGCCGTTACACGAATCAATCTGTGTCTCTTCAATCAGATCGATACGGCTCATTATGCCGTTATTGATGTTTCGGCATCCCTGTTATTTTTTGCAAACGGCTTGTGGATTATTGATGCACTACGAAGGCGCCCACATCATTCGCCCGCCCAGCGAGGCGGACAGCATCATCCTCCAAGTGACGGTGGGCTGCTCCCATAACCGGTGCACCTTCTGCGGCACCTACAAAGAAGAGCGCTTCCGCATCAAGGACTGGGCAATAGTCGAGGCGGACATTGATTTTGCCGCCCAATACTGCCTCCGGCAATCCCGGGTTTTCCTGGCCGATGGCGATGTGCTTGCCCTGAGTCAACATCGATTGGTCGAACTGCTCACCAAGATCAAACAGCGATTACCCTGGGTGAACCGGGTTAGCCTCTACGGCAATGCCCGGGCCATCCGCAATAAAAGCGTGGATCAGCTCCTGGAGCTGAAGGCTCTCGGCTTGCACCGGGTGTACATGGGATTGGAAAGCGGCTACGATCCCGTGCTTATTGCCATCGACAAGGGCGCGGATGCCGCACAGATGATCGAGGCGGGCCAGCGGGTTAAGGCGGCCAATCTTTTTCTCTCGGTCACCGCCCTGCTCGGCATCGCTGGCGCCACCCTTTCCCAGGAGCATGCCAAGGCAACCGGCCAGGTGTTGTCCGCCATGGAGCCCAACCAAACCGGGATTCTCACCCTGATGCTCCTTGAAAACACCCCGCTCTATCAGCTTGAACAAGCGGGGGAATTCAAACTCCCCAGCCAACACGGCATGTTGAGCGAGCTGCGCACCATGGTGGAGCATCTTGACCTGAAAAAAGGCCAGCTCCAGTCCAACCACGCCTCCAACTACCTGGCGATCAACGCCAGAATGCCCAGGGATAAAGAGGCGGTGCTTGCGGACATCGACCAAGCCCTGGCCGGGCACACCCGACTCAAACCCGAATACCTGCGAGCCCTGTAATGGATAAAATCGAACTGAAAAACCTCACCCTGCTCCAGATGCGCGATTGGGTCAAAGCCCAGGGCTGGCCAGCCTTCCGTGCCCAGCAGATCTTTGCCTGGCTCTACCGCACCGGGATCAGCGAATTTTCGCAGATGACCGACATCTCCAAGGAGGTCCGAGGCAAGCTTGCGGAGATCGCCACCATCAGCCGGTTCACCCCGGCCATAGAGGAGCGCTCCCAGGACGGCAGCGTCAAGTACGGCTTTTGCTTGGCCGACGGGGCAATCATCGAATCGGTGCTCATTCCCGAGGGTGATCGCTTAACCCTCTGCGTTTCTTCTCAAGTGGGTTGCGCCATGGGCTGCAACTTCTGCCTTACAGGCACCATGGGCTTTGTCCGCAACCTGAGCGTGGCCGAAATCGTGGGCCAGGTCCAGGCCATCACCGAGATTGTCCAGGCCCAAGGGAAAAACCGGATCAACAACCTAGTCTTCATGGGTATGGGCGAGCCGCTGGCCAACTTCGACAACCTGATCGATGCCCTCAACATCCTCATGGAGCAAACCGGCCTCGATTTCTCCAGCCGGCGGATCACCGTCTCCACCTGCGGCATCATCCCCAAACTGAAAGAATTGGGTGAGGCGGTGACGGTCAATCTTGCCATCTCTCTGCACGCGGCGGACGACGAGACCCGCACCCAGCTCATGCCCATCAACAAAACCTACCCGGTGAACGAGCTGCTGGCCGCCTGCCGCGCCTACCCCCTGCCCAGTCGCCGCAAGGTTATGATCGAGTACATCATGATCAAAGACCTCAACGATTCCGTGCGCCACGCGCGGCTGCTGATCAAAAAGCTGCACAAGCTCAGCTGCAAGGTCAACCTCCTGCCCTACAACGAGAACAAAACCTTCCCCTTTCAGAGCCCGCCGCGAGACCGGGTGGAGCTGTTCCAGCAAACCCTGCGCGATTCCGGCATCACCGCCCTGATCCGCGAATCCCGGGGCGGAGATATCTCCGCAGCCTGCGGCCAGTTGGCGGCAGAGGCGGACGAAGAGGAAGAATAGCCCCTGCCCTTCAATGCCCTTTCAGGTTTTTCCATTGACTTCCCAACCCCATTGGGCATAACATTCCGATGAAGAAGGCTTCAATGCCTCCATCTTTCCCAACCCAAAAAATACGCCCTGCCGGGATCTTCCGGCACAGAGAAGATAGAACAACCTAAGGAGAACACCATGCTTCACTTCACCTCTCGCCGTCGCAACCTGTTGGCCCTCGGCCTTATGACCCTCCTCATCCTCGGAGGCTGCGCAACCTACACCAAACAGCTTGTGATGCGCTACGATCCCATCACCTCCACCCGCTTCGGCGGCGGCGATCTCTATCTCATCAACGCCGAGTTGCAGCCGCCGACCGCTTCCGGGGCCTGGGCCATCGGCAACACCAAGAATGGTGACGGCGTGATGGTCGACACCCTGTGGAGCGGCGTCTCTCCCGCCGGCTTGGTGCAGAGTGCCTTGCAGCGTGAACTTGGCCAGACCGGCTATGCGGTGATCCCGGCCAAGAAAGCCCCGGATCTTTACAGCAAGGTGGTAGAGATCACCGAGGCGCGAGTGGTTGTAGATCAAATCACCAAGGTTCCCCAGGTAGATGCCACCTGCACCATCAGCGTTTCCCTCACCGTGCTGAAAAACGGCGCCCCGGTGCGCAAGCTGCATTACGAGGCAAAGGGCAGCGACCTGGCGATCAAGGACCGCGACCGCCTGGCCGAGACCATGCTCCGCAATACCATGCAGGATCTGATGAAACAGGCGATTCCGGATATCGTTGCCAATCTGGAGCAGTAGTTCCGGACAAGACAATAGACTCAGGAGGATAATGAAAGGCCAGTGCCAATAATGCGGGAAACAGCTCCCAAAAAAAATCACAGGCCTGCTCTTTTTGCGGATTCAGCCAGTATACGTTGTGCAAAAGTTGCCATAATTCGACATTTGTATTTGGCAAGCATTGCAGTCACTGGCGGAAAAGCTCCTTAATCCAGCCCGTTGGAAATAAACGACAATGACAAAACTATGGGAATTGTCCTATTGAATTATTTTTCATGATATGGAGGGTTCAAAATGACCAACAATGTTGTAGTAATTGTTTCCTGTGGGACAGATAATCCGAACCGGGCGACACGGGCTATCCACCTTGCCACAATAGCGCACAAGCAAGGAAAAAAAACGACCCTGTTCTTGCTGGACGAGGCTGTTTATTTGGCGAAACAAGGGCTTATAGCTCATCTGCGTGCGGCAACCGGTGATATAGCCGATGATCTGATGACATATTTACAGGCCAATGAAGTCCCCATTCTAGCATGTACGCCTTGCGCCAAGGCAAGACAAATTACCGAGCAGGATCTAATTGATGGAGCCAGGTTAGCGACAGCCGCCGAGCTTATTACTCTTTCGTGTGATGCAACGGTTATCAGTCTTTAAATTTCTTCCCTGCTTGGAAAATAAAGCGGGGGAAAAATGATGAGCCAAAATGGCGTGAGTCATTTTGGCTCAAAACTCAACGCAAAAATTTTCTTATGGAATTTTTCGAGTTCGCCAACGTCATGACAACCTTGGAGGAGATCAGAAACAAGGTCTCCATCGACACTCTCCCTTTGTTTTGCGAGGATATTGAGGAGGTGGATGCAGCAGAGGAGTTGGGGAGGGTCATTTACTTCCGCCACTGGGGGAGGTTTCACCTTCGACAGGAAGATGTTATGGGCGGGGTTCGTTTTTCCGTACCGGACTGCCCGAACGCCTTAGCCTGGACCGTAACCACCGGGTATCCCCCTTACCCCGAAAAGATTGTCCTGCATGCCACCATCAACAGGATTGGACATGTTGCTGAATTTATTGAAGCGACCAAGGCGCTCCTGACCACTTTAAAAACCGGCCTGGAAGAGAATTTCACCCGTGAGTCTGCCCAAACGAACCCCCACCCCCTTCTCATGGTTGATCTGCGCAACAAGCTCTAACACACAAAACGACTCATGTTCGTCATCAACGTGAACTCCGGCAAAGCGCCATTGTAAAATACCGAGACCAGGAGATGACCCGCCATGCCAACACCTGCCGTGCTTTTTGCCGCGCTCATCTTCGGCACCATCGGCTTTGTGGCTTTTCGATACGGAAAAAAAGATATGCTCTGGACGCCAATGGCCATTGGCGCGACGCTGATGGTGTACCCATATTTCGTTTCGCAAACGTGGTTGCTTTATGGTATCGGCTGTGCACTGTGTGTCGGACTCTTCATCTTTCGCGACTAACCAGCGATGCCCAATACTGCCAAGAAAATAACCCGATAGCGGTTACGACTCTTCTTTGCAAGAAATCTGCTTGGCAACTGTTACTCCCCGCCCCGCAATAATCACTGCACCCCACCACGAGCCAATCGCCTCCGTTGCCTGGTTTCCGTTTCCAATGGGGGCAGGAAAATAGCAAAGAAACCTATAGCCGGCAGATACGAGCAGAGGTGATACACGTAGCCAAGGCTGGTTGCATCGGCAAGATGCCCGAGCACCGCAGCCCCGATCCCTCCCATGCCGAAGGCAAAACCAAACGACATCCCGGCCACCATGCCGACCCTGGCCGGGAGCAGCTCCTGGGCATAGACCACTATGGCCGGAAAGGCGGAGGCAAGAATCACCCCGATGAATACGCTGAGCACCCCAGTCCAGAACAGGTTGGCATACGGGAGGGCCAGGGTAAAGGGCAGCACCCCCAGAATCGAGACCCAAATCACCACCTTGCGGCCAAAGCGATCGCCAATCGGCCCGCCGACCAGGGTGCCGGTCGCCACCGCGCCGAAAAAGACAAAGAGATGGAGCTGCGCACTCTGCACAGGGAGATGGAACCTATCCATCAAATAAAAGATGTAGTAGCTGGAGATACTGGCCATGTAAAAAAACTTGGAGAACATCAAGGCAAGCAGTACTGCCAGAGTAAGCGCCACCCTACCGCAGGGCAGTTCCATCTGGGACACCGCGGTGGCATCGCGGGACATAAGTCGCATCAGTCCATGGACCTTGTACCAGTGACCGACCCGAATCAGAAGATAGATGCCCAGCAGGGCCGCGAGGGAAAACCAGGCCAGACTTGTTTGCCCGTGACGCAAGACGATGAGCGCGGCCAGCAAGGGGCCGATGGCCGAACCGGCATTGCCCCCCACCTGAAACAGCGACTGCGCCAGGCCGTGCCGCCCCCCGGAAGCCATCCGCGCCACCCGTGAAGATTCGGGATGAAACACCGACGAGCCGGTGCCCACCAAGGCGGCGGCCAGCAAGAGCACCGGATAACTCCCGGCCTGGGAAAACAGCACCAACCCGGTGAGGGTTAAGCCCATGCCCATGGCAAGGGAATAGGGCCGGGGATTGCGGTCGATGAAAAAACCGACCATGGGCTGGAGGATCGAGGCTGTGCCCTGGAAGGTAAGGGTGATCATGCCGATCTGGGCAAAGCTCAGGCCATAGTTGCTCTGGAGCAGCGGATAGATCGCGGACAACAGGGTCTGCATCATGTCGTTGAGCAGATGGCAGACACTGATGATGATCAGGATGATGAAGGCGGTTTTCTCAGCGGGCGGCTGAGCGCTTGCAGCGGACGAACTCACTTGATTTTCCATTATAACGGCTACATAAAAATTCCCCGCTCAAGGCCGCATCAAGAGAGAAGTAACAGGCCTGAGCAGGGAAAGGATTACACCAATGCGTTAACGATCACCACCGTGGCCGCGACCTTTATCGTGACCTTTGCCGTTGCCACGATCATCATTCCTGCCCTCGTCACGGCGCTCATCCCGACGATCATCCCTGCGGTCATCTCGGCGATCACCATGTCTTTCCTGATAACGCGGAACATACTCCTGCTCGTACCAGTCGTCATGGACAAAGAAAACCCGCTCGCCGCAGGCGTTGTACTCGCGACAATGCTTGCTCCAATGTTTCGCATGGCCCGGTGGGACGCGCAGATATATCGGCGGTCGGTCCATCCGTACCCCGCGCTCAACGACGATCGGACGACGGTAGATCACTCGTGGCTGCGGGAAGTCACCGATGTCAAGGTGGCCATAAAAACCGGGTTGGCCTATACTGACCGAAACACCAACGTCGGCAGCGAGTGCCGGGCTAGCTATGGTGGCAGCGGCAATCGCCGCTGCAATAAGAAAACGTTTCATATTTGGATCTCCTCTTATTGGGATTTTATGAAAAATGATTATACCACTTTCAAAAAAAAAGAGGACGTTGTTGTTTGCGTGACGTACACTCAAATTCATGAAAAGTGTCAGAAAGAAAAAACCGGTGGCTCCCCGCACGGCCCAGAACACAGCCCGACATGCCATTATGACCCTTCTCGGCGAAGGGCCCGTCTCGGCCAAGGATATTTCGGTGGCAGTTCACCTCCCCGAAAAAGAGGTATGCTCCCATCTCGAGCATATCCGCCGCAGCCTGCACGCCACTGGCGCGGTGCTTGAGGTAACCCCGCCCGAATGCCGGAGCTGTGGTTTCGTTTTTGCCAAGCGCGACCGGATGACGTCGCCCGGAAAATGTCCGGTCTGCCGCAACGAGGCGATTAACGATCCGCTTTTCAGCATTCGGGGCTTGCCGGAGCATGAGCCCGATTGACACATTGCGATTTCAGCAATAAATTAATATAAGAACAATACTACTTTTCCCCCACGGGGGGAACTTCACTGCAATACTCCCAATGGAGCCTTTCGCCATGCCCGTGTTCGACCCGTACACCCCGATCTTCTGGCAACGCATCGGCGTGGCCATTGTCTGCGGCGGCATCATCGGCCTGGAGCGCCAGCTGCGCGGCAAACCGGCGGGCATCCGCACCAGCATCCTCATCTGCCTCGGCACCGAGGTCTTTGTCGCCTTGGGCGCTCTGATCACCGCGGACACGGGCACTGACCCCAGCCGGGTGGTGGGTCAGGTGGTCACCGGTATTGGCTTTCTCGGCGCGGGCGTGATCATGGCCAAGGAGGGCCTGTTGCAGGGTGTAACCTCGGCGGCGGTAATCTGGATGCTGGCTGCCATCGGCTCAGTCATCGGCCTAGGTTATGAGCATGCCGGCGTGGTCTTGGCCGTGCTTACGGTTGGGGTGCTGACCGGGGTCGAACTTCTCGAAACCAGCTTCCTCATGCTGCGCGAAGGGGTGCACCCGCCGCATCTCCCTTTTAAACGACGATGCGACGACAAACCAGACAATGAATAACCATCCCGGCACAGCAGACCTCCCATGCTGAACCGACAGCCAGGCTGACTCTCCCCTGCTACAAGCACCCAAGACATTATCCCTTAGGCTCCCCCGCTGTTTCTCTGCTACAATTGGTGCAGGCTGACCGGACGCATCCGTGTCCCGACCTCCAACAAACAGGAGAAATGGCAATGTATGATGTGCTGACCACCTGTGTTTACTGCGGCTGCGGCTGCGGCCTGTATCTGCACGTGGAGGATGGCCAAGTCTGCGGCAGCCAGCCCAGTAGGCATCACCCGGTCTCCCGAGACAATCTCTGCGTCAAGGGCTGGCACATCCACGAATCCATCAACCATCCCGACCGGCTCACCACCCCGCTGATCCGAAAAAATGGCGTTCTCACCCCAGCCACCTGGGAAGAGACCCTCGATTTTACCGCGCAAGAACTTGGCCGCATCCGCGACCAGCACGGGGGCAAGGCCATCGGCGTGTTGGCCTCGGCCAAATGCACCAACGAGGAAAACTACCTGCTGCAAAAGTTCGCCCGCACCGCGCTGAATACCAACAACGTGGACCACTGCGCCCGACTCTGACACGCGCCCACGGTGGCAGGTCTTGCCACCACCTTCGGCAGCGGGGCCATGACCAACTCCATCAACGAGATCGAAAATGCGGAGGTGATCCTGGTTTCCGGCTCCAACACCACCGAGGCCCACCCCCAGGTGGCCCGCCGCATACTGGATGCGGTGGATCGCGGTGCCAGGCTGATCGTCATCGACCCGCGCCGCACCCGTCTGGCCGAGTGCAGCCATCTCCACCTAGCCCTGCGGCCCGGCACCGACATCCCCCTGCTCAACGCCATGATGCGGGTACTGCTAGACGAGGGGTTGGCTGACGACCTGTTCATCGAGATGCGCACCGAAAACTTCCTGGCCCTGCGTGACATGCTCAACCGCCTGGATCTTGAAGCAACCGCCGGACTTACCGGAGTGCCTCTGCCCCTGATCAGCCAGGCGGCCCAGCTCTATGGCCGAGCCCGCAAGGCGGTGGTCTGCTACTGCCTGGGCGTCACCCAGCATGTCTGCGGCACCGAAAACGTGCAAACCATCGCCAATCTGGCCATGCTGGCCGGGCATATCGAAAAGGAAGACACCGGGGTCGATCCGCTCCGGGGCCAAAACAACGTGCAGGGCGCCTGCGATATGGGGGCGCTGCCCAACATGCTGCCCAGCTACCAGGCTGTGGCCAACCAGGATTATCGGGAAAAATTCGAACGGGCCTGGGGAATGACTCTACCGGAGGCCCCGGGAAAAACCTTGGTTGAGATGACCCACGGTGGCGGGCAAGGGTCGATCCGAGCCATGTACATCATGGGCGAAAACCCCATGCTCAGCGATCCCACCCTGAACAAGGTGGAAGAAACCCTGCGCGGCCTGGATTTCCTGGTAGTGAGCGATATCTTCCTCACCGAGACGGCGCGAATGGCCCAGGTGGTTTTCCCGGCCGCCTGCTTTGCCGAAAAGATCGGGACCTTCACCAACTCGGAGCGCCGGGTACAGATGGTGCGCCAGGCCGTGGCTCCTCCAGGCCAGTGCCGGGCCGACAGCGAGATCATTATCGAGCTTTCCAGCCGCTTGGGTTATTGCATGGAATACGATTCCAGCGCCGAGGTCATGGAGGAGATCGCCCTGCTCTCCCCCATCTACGGCGGCATGCACCACGACCGGTTGGAGCAAGGCTGGGGATTACAATGGCCCTGCTGGGACCGGAGCCACCCGGGCACCCCCTTCCTGCACAAGTATTACTTTACCCGCGGACGGGGCCATTTCATGCCAGCCAGCCACACCCCGCCCGACGAGTTGCCAGACCCGGAATACCCGTTGCTACTGATAACCGGCCGGATCTACCACCACTACCACACCGGTACCATGAGTCGCAAAAGCGAACGGCTGAACAGGGAGTGTGACCACGCAGTACTCCAGATCAACCCGGAGGATGCCAAGCTCCTCGGCCTGCGCCAGGGCGAAACGCTACGGCTGTCCTCCCAGCGCGGAGAAATTACCCTGGCCGCATCCATCAGCGATCAGGTAGCCTTGGGCATGGTCTACACCACCTTCCATTTCCACGAAGCGCCCATCAACCTGCTCACCAACGATGCCTTTGACACCGGCTCTGGCTGCCCCGAATACAAGGTCTGCGCAGTGCGGGTGGAAAAGATCAGCCCCTGAGCGAAAGTAAGAGAAAAGGAATACCCATGCCCCACACATCCGCCACCACCTCCAGCCATCTTCTGAAAAAGGATCACCTGAAGGGCTTCCTGCGCAAACTGGCCAAGGAGTACCGCCTGGTGGCGCCGGAACGAAACCGCCACGGCGATGTGCTGTTCACAGTGATCGACGACCTGGATACAATGGAAATCGAGCTGAGCGAGCCGCCGCAGAATTCACTCAAACAGTTCTTTCTGCCCCAGCAGGAGCAGCTCTCCACCTATACCATCACCCCGGAAGGCTATGATTTCCAGCCCACTCAGGCAGCCATCCCGCCCACCGTCTATTTCGGGGTGCATCCTTGTGATCTCTCCGCCGTGCTCTACATGGATGTGGTCTTCTCCCGCCAGCAACGCGATTCCTTCTACCTCCGCCGCCGCCAGGGCTCGGTGCTCATCGGGATCAACTGCAACTCCCCTGCCCCGAACTGTTTCTGCAACGCCACCGGCTCCGGCCCTTTTTTGGAGATAGGCAGCGACCTGCAGCTCACCGATCTGGGCGACCGCTTTCTGGTGGAGGCCGGCCGGACCTCGGGTCATTCCCTGATCGAGCGCTGGCAGGGCTTTTTCTCCCCCTCCACCGACAAGGAGCGCGACGCCCACTACCAAACATTCTTGGAAGCACGCGGCCGCTTCAGCCGCCAGGTGCATGTGGAACAGGCCATCCGGCGACTGGAGGCGGGCACCGTGCCGGAAGAGGTCTGGGCAGAGCTGTCGCTGCGCTGCCAGGATTGCGGCGGCTGCGCCTATCTCTGCCCCACCTGCACCTGCTTCACCATCAGCGACCAGCGGCTGGACGCCACCAGCGGCCAACGGCTGCGGAGCTGGGATGCCTGCACCTTTGCCGGCTTCACCGGTATGGCCGGCGGCCACAACCCGGTACAGGCCAAAACCGGTGCCATCCGCCAGCGCTTTACGCACAAGCTCCGCGACGATGTGCGCCGCAATGGCCGCCCGAGCTGTGTGGGATGCGGCCGTTGCGTGGGGATCTGCTTCGGTAGCACCGATATCGTCCGTTTCGTGGAGCGGGCCTGCCAGGGCAGCCTGTAACCATCAACTCAACCGGAAAATACCATGCCCCAGACCATCACCGATATCTATCTGCCCAGGCAGGCACGGGTGGAGCAGATCATAGTCGAAAACTCCCAAATCTCCACCTTTGTCCTCGCCTTCAGTGACCGAGGTTACAACAACGCCTTTCGCTACCAACCCGGCCAGTTCATGATGGTCTCCATGCCCCATTGCGGAGAGGCACCAATCTCCATTTCCTCCACAGCCACCCGACCTGGGTGTATCCACCTCAGCGTCCGCCGAGCCGGAAAGCTCACCACCGCCATGCACGGACTACAGGTCAGCGACACCATCGGATTGCGCGGCCCGTACGGACGTCCCTTTCCCATGGAGCAGCTTACGGGCCAGGACCTGTTGTTCGTGGCGGGCGGTATCGGTCTTGCGCCGCTTAAGGGAGTACTCAACACCTGCCTGGACCAGCGGGAACGATACGGGGCATTCACCGTACTCTACGGAAGCCGCACCCCCTCGGATATCGCCTTTCAAGGTGATCTTGAACTGTGGCGAGAAAAAGGAGTGGATTGCCGCCTCACCGTGGATGCGACGCAAACAGGTTGGACTGGTTCGGTAGGACTAGTCACCGCCCTGCTGGACGGCATAGCCCCGAATCTGAGCCGCAGCACCGCCCTAATCTGCGGCCCGCCCCTGATGTTTAAGGCAGTGCTCGGCAGACTGACCAGTATGGGCTTTAGTGACCATCAGGTGCTCACCACCATGGAGCGCCACATGAAATGCGGGGTGGGTATCTGCCGTCATTGCCACATGGACGGCAAACTGGCCTGCGTGGACGGCCCGGTTTTCAGCCTGGCCGAACTGCGGCACTTAAAGATTATGGAGCTGACTGAGTGAGCGTTTTTTCCCAAAGAAAGTCCTTGGCCAAGATGGATCCTCACCTCATAATCATATACAAAAATAAATCAAAGAGGTCTCCATGCCGGTCACTCTCACATACAACCCTCAAAAAAAGATCCTTTATCTAACTGTAGTTGGGCCATTGTCACTTGAAGAATATGTCGCTACAATTCAGAGAATTACGCACTCCCCTGAATATCCGCCGAATGTCTCGGCCCTGTGGGATCTAAGAAAAGCAGATCTTCAAAGTGCCGATAGAACTTTTTTTAAAAAAATCCTGGAGAGGCGCGAGCAACATCGCGAACGAGAGCATGTGAAGGTGGCTCTCATTGCATCCAGTGACCTGGAATACGGGATGAGCCGCATGTTTGAAGCATTATCGGAAAATGAAACAATTTCTCAAAAACTCATGGTATTCAGGGACTACGAGAAAGGTGAAAGATGGCTTCTTGCTCTTGATTCTAAGGGAGAATGACCACCGCTTCCATTCCCTGTCAAACGTTCACTTTTGAGAGCCGCTTATCTGCTGTATTATTTTTACTCTAGGGTCAGGGCCTGGTGGTAGGTCAGGATGCGGCCCCCATGTTCTTTCTGGAATTTTTCCGCCCGCGCTCTGCTAGAAAAGGCGATGATACTGGTGTTGCTCATCACCGGGGGGGCATCGCTTCCTGCCAGATAGACGGCTTGGGTCGTATCGATCAGTTCGGTGCTGAGATAATCGGCAACCTGCAGCAGCTTCATCTCTGTCCCGTGGCTTTTCAGATACCGGGCCGCACAGGTCAGGCTGCAAAACATGACCTGACTCCCCTCCTTGGAGGTAAAGGCATGTCTGGTGTGGCGGTACTGGTCGATCCACATTCCACAGATTTTGCACTCCGGCCGGGGAGATGCCGCGAAAAGCAAAGGGACTCCAATCAGCATGAAAACCAGGAAAAACAACCAGATACGCCTACCATTGCGTAGCATAATATCTTTTATCTCCAGTAACGAAAAGAGCGTCTTGCCAGTCCAACAGTCATTTTTCCCGGTGTGATTCACGATTCAACCGGAAGGCTGTTCAGGTGCCGCCTGGGCTTCCGGTAATCCCACAACCACTCTCTACATTTGCATGCCTTTGGGCATCTTGGCTCTTTCCTTGAGCGCCTCATCAAAGGTGTAGATGGTGCCGCCGAACCCCTTCTGAAACTTTTCCGCCTCATCCTTTTTGCCAAAGGCTATCCAACTCGGAGCACAGGCGGGTACAGCACTGCTCTTAAAGAGAAAAGTCATTTCGGCCGGATTCATCCACTCGCCGCTGATGAAATCCCGGGCGCGGGCCGTTTTCACCTTCGCGGTTTCCGTGGCGTGAACATACAGTCCGCAGTGGGGACAACAATAGGTTGCCTGCTTGCCGTCCTTCATGGTGATTTCATAGGCGGTGTTCTCGTTGCCTGCGAAATTCATCCCGCACAAGGAGCATTTGCCAGCCATTTCCGCACCATAAGCAACAACGGCCAGCAGCAGAACAAACGCCAGAAAACTGATCGAAAAAATCGTCTTTTTCTTCATTTCTCACCCTCACGAAAAAGTTATGCAACAAGCGAGGCGACACCTGACCTTCCTGTCTTATTATCTTTTTATGATGCGGGAAAGTGCGACAAAATGTCAACATAGAATGATCAATAAAAAAAAACGGGAGGCACGAACAACTGTTCGCACCTCCCGTTGAACCATCTTCTTCAATACTGCGTACCGCGTTTACTTCTTAACTGCAACCTCCGCCCCACCACTTTCCAGACCAGCGGTAATGGTTTTCGCCAGCTTTTCTTCGATCAGAGCGGTGATACCGTCCTGGGTAAAAATCGCCTCTTTGCGGATAGTCTTGGTGGCGTTGCCCAGAGCAATCCGCAGCTTGCGGTCACTCACCAGGGCAAGGGCCTTGTCGATCCGTACCTTCACTTCCTCGGGAGTCAACCCTTCGGCCTGGCCGATGGGCCCAAGCTCCTTGGTCTTCATAGTAAAATCGGTAATCAGTTTGACAAAGCGCGGCGCCTCCGCCGCTGAAGCCCACTGCAGACCAAACCGTTCCGGTTTGATCCCGACCTCGGCCAGAACCTTTTTCACCAATGCACTCATACCCATCGCGTCGTAATTACCAACCTGGTAATGGCATTCGCCGAGTTGTCAGCCACCCGAGAAGATGGCGTCGGCACCTTCGGCAAACCCGCGCAGAACAAAGGCCGGATCAAGACGCCCGGTACACATTACCCGGATGGTCCGCAAATTCGGCGGATACTGGTAACGGGATACCCCGGCACTGTCCGCTGCAGCATAGCAGCACCAGTTGCAGAGAAAGCCCAAGATCTTCGGGTTGAAATCTTTCTGACTCATAACCACTACTCCTCTATTTTGCACCAAAGGCGGTGATTTGCGCGTTTATCTGTTCGTCGGTGTATCCGCCCATGGAGATGGCAAATACCGGGCAATGCGAGGCGCAGATGCCACACCCCTTACATGAGGCAGTGATGGTCTCGGCCTTGCGCTTGCCGTTTTCGTCCTTGATGATCCGAATGGACTGATACGGGCAGAGCGACTCACAGAGACCGCAACCGATGCAGGACTCCTTATCAACACAGGAAATGGTGGGCTCAACCGAAACAAAGCCCTTACAGAGCGGAATGGATGCCTTGGCCGCCGCCGCCTGCGCCTGCACGATGATCTCCTCAACCGGTTTAGGCGAATGGGCCAGACCACAGACATAGACCCCGCTCACCGGCAATTCCACCGGCCGCAGCTTGACATGGGCCTCAAGGAAGAACTTGTCTTCGTTCACCGGAATCTTGAGCAGCTTGCTGAGGTTTTCGGTGCCATCGGCAACAATGCCAACACTCAAGACCAGCACCTCGGGGGTCATGGTGACCTCGTCCCGCAGGATCGGATCATGAAAGGTGACGCTCATCTTCTTGCCGCTGCTCTTGAACGCAGGCTTGCTGTCCATGGTGTAGGGGATAAAGACCACCCCTTTTTCCCTGGCCTGACGGTAAGCATCTTCGGCAAAGCCGTAGGTCCGCATATCGCGGTAAAGCACCACCACCTGAGAAGCAGGATCAAGCGCTTTGATCTTGAGGGCGTTTTTGACCGCATGGTTACAACAGACCTTACTGCAATAGTTGAGATCATCACCCCGGGAACCGGCGCACTGCACCATGACCACCGACTTGGGCGCCAGATTCTTGCCCTTGCCAGACAGACGATGCTCCAGCTCACGTTGGGTAACCACACTCTCGGAATACTTCACCGGATTGCCCAGTACCACTTCCGGACGATGTTCACGGCCACCGGTGGCGATAATAATCACCCCATGGTCGATGGTGGTTTCCGTACCCTTCTTACCCTTGGTGGTAAGCACCGAGCTGAAGTTACCGACAAATCCGCTGACCTGAGTCAATTCGGTATTGGTCAGCACCTCGATCTTCTTATTCTTTTTCACCTTGTCGGTCAGCTCACTCAAAACCGTGCTCACCGTCTCGCCCTGCAAGGTGTAGGAGAGATGCTGAAGATGACCGCCAAGCTTCTCTTCCTTCTCGATCACATAGGAATGGAAGCCTTGGTCGGCAATGGTCAAAGCGGCGGTAAGCCCTGCCACCCCGCCACCAAGAATCAGGGCCTTGTTGGTAACCGGCACGGTCTGCTCGGGCAGGGGTTGGATGTGACGGGCCTTGGCAATCCCCATCCGCACCAGATCTTTGGACTTTTGCGTTGCGGCCACGGGCTCGTTGGCATGGACCCAGGAGCAGTGGTCACGGATATTAACCATCTCAAACAGACAACGGTTCAGGCCTGCGTCCTTCAACGTTTCCTGGAAAAGCGGCTCATGGGTTCTCGGGGAACAGGCCGCAATAACCACGCGGTTCAGATTGTGCTCCTTGATCTTGGCCTTGAGCACTTCCTGGGCATCCTGGGAACAGCTATACAGGCTCTGGGCATGGTAAACCACGCCTTCCATGCCCTCGGTGTACTGTTCAACCGAGGCCACATCAACCACGCTGGAGATGTTGATCCCGCAATGGCAGACAAAAACACCGATGCGGACCTCTTCATCCTTGCCGGTTTTCTGCTCTTTAGGATAGGTCTTGTGCACCAAAGCCTTGCCACGATCCTTGGCGATAAGCCCGGCAGCGAGGCCAGCGGCAGCACTGGACTGGGTGACACTTTCCGGAATATCCTTGGGGCCCTGAAAAGCACCGGCGACAAAAACGCCAGGCTTGGTGGTGAGTAACGGAGCAAAGGTATCGGTCTTACAGAAATCGTACTCGTTGAGGGCAAAGCCGGCAATCTCGCCAAGGTTCTTGGCATCGGCCGGAGCATCTAGCCCCACGGAAAGCACGACGATATCGTAGGGTTCAAAGCCGTGCGTTCCGTCCATGGTGGAATAGGTCAACTTCAAGTTTTTGTCCCACGGCATAACATCGGCCACCCGAGCACGGACAAACTTGATCCCCATGGCTTCCGCCTTCTTCTGGGCGGCATCAAAGCCCTTGCCCTGAGTACGCATGTCCATGTAGTAGATAGTGATCTCTACCTCAGGGTCATGCTCCTTGGCAACCATGGCCTCTTTGATGGCATACATACAGCAAACCGAAGAGCAATAACCGTTGTTGCAGCCGAGATCGCGAGAGCCTACGCACTGGATAAAGGCGATCCGTTTGGGATGCCGACGATCGGAAAGGCATTTCACCTCACCCTCAAAGGGGCCAGAGGCGCAGAGCAACCGCTCGAACTCCAGGCTGGTCATAACATCAGGGTGCTGTCCATAGCTGTACTTGGCCAGGGTTGCATCGGGAACACGACCAAAGCCCGGGGCCATGATCACCGCGCCGATCTGCAACTCCTTTTCCGTTGCCTTCTGGCTGAAATCAATGGCCTTACTCTGGCAAGTGCAGACGCAGATCTGGCAGACCCCATGTTGCAAGTACAAACACGCCTCCGGATCGATATAATAGGTGGCGGGCACAGCCTGGGCATAATCAATGTGGATCGGCCGCGTAACTGCCAAGCCCTCATTGTAGGGATCCACCAAATGCTTGGGACAGTACTTGGTACAGAGCCCGCAGGCCGTGCACTTATCAGCGTCGATATAGCGCGGGCGCATCCGCAGCTTGGCGGTGAAATTGCCTGGCTTTCCGTCGAGAGAAAGAAAATCAGCGTTGCTCAGAATTTCGATATTGGGAGACCGACCGGCCTCTACCAGCTTAGGCGCGAGTATTCAAAGCGAACAGTCGTTGGTAGGAAAGGTTTTATCCAGCTGGGCCATGGCGCCGCCAATGGCCGCGGACTTTTCTACCAGATAGACATAGTAGCCAAGCTCGGTTAAATCAAGGGCCGCCTGGACCCCGGCGATACCGCCGCCGACGACCATTACTGTCCCTGATTTTTTATCTTTTGCTTGTCCCATCGTGTAACTCCACTCAAATTAAAAAAGTTAGGGGCCACTGCGAAACAGCCAGAATCATGGCCATTGCGTTGCGGCTCCTTATGCCGGTCAAGGCATTCCAATGTTACGTTTATTTTTAAACTTCAGTTGCTTGCCGAGAAAGACCAATTTAAAGGTCAACCCGGCAACTCATCGCCCAGCACCTCAACCTTGATGGCGCACAGCTTATACTCCGGTGATCTGGAAAGACGATCCAAGGCATCAAGGGTCAGCATGTTCACCAGGGCCTTCAAATGGTTATAGGTGCTGAAAATGGTGCCCTCCTGGGTCTTGTCGGTAATAATTGCCCGCATTTGCACCGAACCACGTCGCGAGGTGAGACGCACCCAGTTCTTCTCCTTGAGGCCCAGACGCTCTGCATCGCGAGGATGCACCTCAGCAAAACATTCCGGGCTGATCTCATCGATCTCCGGAGTCTTGCCGGTCATGCTGCTGAAGTTATAGCGTGCAATATCGCGGCCGGTGGTAAAGAGCAGCGGATATTCCTCATCGGGCAGTTCCACCGGGGGGATATAATCCTCTGGAATGAACAGCCCCTTTCCGCGGGTAAATTTTTCCGTATGCAACACTGCAGTGCCGGGATGATTCTGGTCAGGAACCGGCCACTGCAGGCCGACTTTTTCCAACCGCTCATAGGAAAGTCCCTTGTACTGCGGCAAGAGCTGGCAGATCTCATCAAATATTTCAGAAGCGGAATTATAATGCATGGGATAGCCCATCCGCTGGGAAAGCAGGGAGATGATCTGCCAGTCCGGCTTCGCCTCGCCCGGCGGCTCAACCGCTTTGCGAATCCTCTGGACCCTACGCTCGGTGCAGGTAAAGGTGCCGTCTTTTTCCGCGTAGCAGGCGCCAGGCAAGACTACATCCGCCATCTTTGCGGTATCGGTCAGGAAGAGATCCTGAACCACCAAGAAATCGACCTTTTCCAAGGCTGCCTGGACATGGGCAATATTGGCGTCGGCCACGGCCGGGTCTTCCCCGAAGATATAAAGGCCGCGGATATTGCCTTTGAATACGTTTTCCCAGACCTCGGTGGCCGGTTTGCCCGGACGCCGGGGCAGCTTGATACCCCACAGCTTTTCATAGTTATCAAAGAGATTGTCATTTTCCAAACCACCATAGCCGGGCAGGGTATTGAACAATGCGCCCATATCGCAGGCGCCCTGTACGTTGTTCTGGCCACGCAACGGATTACAGCCGGTGCCTTCCTTGCCAACCTTGCCGCAGAGCATGGTCAGGTTGGCAATGGACTTCACCCGGTCGGTGCCGGTAACATAATGAGTGATCCCCATACCCCAGAAAGCGGCATGCCTGCCTTCGGCCGCATACATCCGGGCGGCCTGGCGAAGCTGGGCTTCGTTGATACCGGTAATCTTCTCCACCATATCCGGAGTATATTTCTTGACCAGCCTAACAAGTTCATCAAAATCCTCGGTGCGCTCCTCGACAAACTTCTTGTCCCAGAGATCTTCCTCGAGAATGACCTGCATCATCCCGTTTAAAAAAGCAACATCGGTCCCCGGCAAGATACGCAGCCAGAGATCTGCTCGCTCGGCCAGCCTGGTACGGCGGGGGTCCACCACCACCAGCTTTGCCCCGCGATCCACGGCCTGGTGAATGCGCAAGCCAATGGTCGGATGACTGGTATCCGGGTTGCTGCCGACCATGAAAAAAAGATCGGTCTTCTTTGTATCCGCAATGGAGTTGGTCATTGCGCCGCTGCCGAATGTGAGGGCCAAACTGGCCACCGTGGGAGCGTGTCAGAGTCGGGCACAGTGATCGATATTATTCGTTCCGATCGCTGTCCGCATAAATTTTTGCATCAAATAATTTTCTTCGTTACTGGCCCGGGCACAGCTAAAACCGGAAATGGAATCAGCTCCGTACATGGCTTTGATATCGAAGAATCTCTTGGCCACCACATTGAGGGCATCTTCCCAGCTTGTTTCCACCAACTGAGAACCCCGACGCACCAAGGGCATAGTCAGTCGGTCCTTGTGCTGGACAAAATTATGACCGAACCTTCCCTTAACACACAGGGCACCGTAATTGGGTGCTAAGTCCGGATCCGCAGTGACCTCCATTAAGGTATTGCCTTTTACCTTGAGAATGATCTGGCAGCCGGCCCCACAGTATGGGCAGGTGGAGCGAACCTCACGCATGTCCTCATTAACCACCGGCACTAGCACGTCTTTTTTGTTCAGCGCTCCAGTGGAACAATTGTCAACACAGGCTCCGCAGTTGACACAGTTTTCCTTGAACCGAAAATGGAGCCCAACCGGACGGCCCTTGTCATCGACAGAATCGGCGCTGATTTCCAGGGCATCGTATTCGCAGCTGTTCTGGCAGCGCTTGCAGTAGATGCACTTGTTCAGGTCCACCAAAATAACAGGGTGATCTATTTTTTCCGTGTAAGTCGGTTGTGCAGCCATCCCGGTCCGACTTGGATCAAGTCCAAAATCCATGGCGATTTTTTTCAAATCACAACGATCAAAGGCGCGACAACCGCAAGACAGGCAGCGTTTGGCCTCGGTGATCGCCATCTGTTCCGAAAAGCCGAGCTTGATCTCGCTGAAATCCTGGGTGGCGATCTGGGGTGGTCGGGTTGGCATCTTTTCCCGAAGCTTGATGTTGACCCCTTCAAAATTACGGAGATCCACATCATCAAAGCCCTTACCCCGACTGAAATTGAACCGACTTTCAACCACGGTCTTGGTAATCCCCATGACCTGGGCATGGATATTTTCCGCCGCCCGCCTGGCTGCGACCACGGCCTGGATCACCGAACGGGGGCCACTGGTCACATCTCCGGCCGCGTAGATGCCGGGATGGTTGCTCAGCGAGGTTCTCGGATTAGCCTTGATATTACATTTCGGGGTCAGCTCCAGGGTCGCTTCCAACTCCCCTCCCTCGAATTTATCGCGGCAAGCGCTCAAGCCTTGGGCGACAATAACAGTATCGGCATTAATGTTCACCGTGGAACCAGGGATCGCCTCAGGATAGCGGATGCCTTTCTCGTCGGGCTCGCCGAGCTTGGTCCGGATCAATTGCACCGCGATACCGTTGCTGGTGTCGCTGAAATTCACCGGCGAGGCCATGAGCAGAAACTGGACGCCCTCTTTTTCAGCCACCCGGATATTCCGCTGGTTGGCCGGCATTTCGGTCTGGGCCCGGGGATAAATAATGGTGACCTGACCAACTTCGTTGCGCAACAGGGAACGGGCAACCTCCATGGCAACATTGTTACCACCGAAAACCACCGCAGAACTCCCGTAATTGCCACCCTTGCCCTCGGACATGTCTCGGAGGAATTTCGTAGCCGGGATCACCTTAGGCAAGGCACAGCCCGGGACATCCAAGCTCTCATCCACCGGGGTGCCAGTAGCGATGAGGATAGACTCATAGCCTTGATCCTTAAGGGATTGCAGGGTAAAATCCTCGCCCCACTTCTGACTCAGGCGAACATTGATCCCCATGCGCAGGATGGTGCTGATCTCGTAATCAAGTACATCCTGGGGAATCTTGTAATCGGGGATGCCGTAGCGCAACATGCCCCCAAGCTTTGGTGCGGACTCGAAAACCGTGACATCGTGACCTTTACGGGCAAGATAATAAGCGCCGGTCAGGCCGGAAGGCCCACCACCGATAACCGCTATTTTTTTGCCAGTGGGAGCATCGCGAGGAATACGCAGTTCAATCTTGTGGGCCATGCACCAATCGGCGACAAAACGCTTCAGATGGTTGATGGACACCGGCTCATCAACAAGAATCCGGCGACAGCGGGTCTCACAGAACCGGGGGCACACCCTCCCCACGGAAAAGGGAAAAGGGTTGCGCTCCATAACCAGGCGCAGGGCCTCTTCATATTGCCCTTTCGCCACATGGGCGATATAGCCTTGGACATTGATCTGCCCGGGACAGGTGAGATTGCAGGGAGCCTTGCAGTCGCCAAAATGGGTCTCCATCAGGAGGGTCATGCGCTCGGTGCGTTTGGCCTGCAGCTCCTTGGACTCGGTGGTAATCTGCATCCCTTCAGCAACCGGGGTTATGCAGGAGCGCACCGGAGCCTCCACCCCTTCCACGCTAACAACACAGATCTCACACGGGATGTCCGAGGTTCCCTTGTTCACGTAGCAGAGGGTCGGGATATGGATATCCGCGCGTTTTGCCGCTTCCAGGATGGTAATCCCTTCTTCGGCAACAATTTCATAACCGTTAATTGTGATATTCATAGCCAGTTCAAGTCGCTGTGTATGGTTACGTTACGGCCGCACGAAGAAAAAAGACTCTGTAAGCCGATGAATATGCAACTTTTCCGTTATGCCGCAGGTTTCCATTCTTTCAAGAAGGCGGGCAGATGTCCCGCTTCACGAGGACCGATAGTAATGGTCCAACCGGCCAACTCTTCCTCAAGCTCCCCCTTCATGGAAGCAAGGTAGCCAGGGATAATGAGCTCCCGATGTTTGACCTTGGACTCAATCCCAGATTTTTTCATAAATGCCGCGATCATATCCGCGCCGAACTTGCCAGCCGCCCAAGCGGTGAGAACCGAAAGACCTTCCGTGTCCTTGATCAACAGCCAGCTGGGGACCTTGCTGCCCTCGATCTCCCCGGAAACGATAAAGTAAGTAAGGGAGAAGTTGCAGGTAATCAGAACAGGAGAATCCTCGGTGGGACCATTGATGTTGTAAACATCTTCCTGAACCACCATAGGCCGCTGCGGATCGGTGAAGATGTTCAACCGCTCCAACAGCAACGGGAAGAGAATATCACCCTGAAGGTCGGAAAGAACAACAATGCCAGCGTATTTAGCAATAAGCACCGAAGCGACCATGGCCTCCATCAACGGATCAGCAGAGATCTCGCAGGGAAAGGTGATGGTCGGAAAGCCCAGGGGTTTGAATTTGGCGCGGATGGCGGAACGCCGTCCCACCACGCTGTCTTCCAAGGCGGCCCGGATCGTGCGGGCTCCGGAGTCGAGCATCAAATCCTTAAGCCCGCCCGCGAGAAGTTTTTCAGAAATAGCCACGGTATCGTCAAGGTTTGTTCCCTTGGCAACCAGAGGGCATCCGGTTTCTTTGGCAAGAGCAGCCATGGCCTCAGCATTGTCTGCGGTGGCACCATAGAGCAAGGGCTTGCGCTCCCCGCAGACAGCTGCGGCAGCCTTGAGGTTATCGGCCTTGTCGCTCATCAGGATGATACCGGCATCGGGAGCGCCGTCCAGCACCTTCTTAGTCAGGGCGGTAAAGGCACCACCATCGCCTTTGGTATCCTTGATTGCGATAAGATCGGCCTTGAGCAGGACGCCAACCCGCTCGTAGCGGAGGTTCTTGAACCGGTTGATCCGGCCCTCTACATCGGCCACGCTCATATCGGTGGTGACCAGCACCGCGATCCCGGTGGGGTTCTCAAAGCGTTTTTCATGGCGGAACAGACAGGTCTCACCGCCGGTGGTATAGGCGCTGTCCCCGGAACCGATTTTAACAGTCCGGATCGGAGGAGCAGAAGCCTCACCGATTTGCTCCTTGACCTCATCGCTCACATACGGACATTCACCGATTTCCATCTGCCCCGCAGCCACCTTCATGGCAAAAGCAAGACAGGTCGGAATACCGCACTCCCCACAGTTCTTCTTGGGAAGCATTTTGAGGATTTGAATACCTGTTAAAGCCATCTGTCTGTTCCTCCCGTATAAGGCAAGCTGCAAGCTAAGCGCTTTAGGCTTGAATAGTAATCTTGAATCGTATCGCTAATAGCTGACAGCTAATATCTCAAATCAAACAATCGCTTCCATCTCAAGAGCCGGATGACCGACCTTCTTCATGAAGGCGAAGATTTCCTCTTCCGTGGTACCGTTTTCCTCAGTAGCAATCATGTCGTAAAACTCTGGCATGCCGATTTCCTTGCAACGCTCCATGAGTTTGTCCTTGATCTCTTCTTTCATCATCTTAGGCAGCCAAACCATGCGCTTGAGACCGCCTTCGGCAACAAAAAGCTTGGGACTGGTCATGAAATGCTTGGAAACCCCGATAAAGCCAGGAGTCTGCGCGCCACCGCCAGCCATACCGGCCAAAGAAGTAAACTTCATCCCGGAAGGCGTCATACCACTGTAGTCGCGGTTGACCACCATGATCCCGTTGCACTGAGGCAGCATGGCGGCAATGGCTTCGAAACAACCGCAAGCGGTCATCGGGCTGTTCATCAGAGAGTACAAAGCAAGATCGGTTACGGCCCCGCGGGAGGTTTGATCAACAAAATCGTTGATCCCCTTGAAGCGGCCGAGCTTCTCATCCAAGCAGTCACCTTTCTGGATCGGCTGGTTGGGGCCGGTGGGGTTGATCTGGTAGGAGGCCTTGCCGTCCAGCCAGTTGTAAGCGCCGCACATGCCGATCCGCTCCGGGGTGATAACGCAGACATGACTCGGGGCAAAGGATTGGCACAGGGTGCAGGAGTAGAAGACCTCTTCGGTCTCGTCGGTCATGGAGCCCAAACGCTCATCGCGCTCTGCGTAAACCTTGCGGGCAAGCTCCTGTACCTCTTCCACCTTGTCCAACTCGGTGTAGATCTTGACCTGAATCTTGTCAACAATGGCACCGAATTCCTGATGCAGTTTACCGTGCAGCACCTTGCCAATATGGGTGAGGGAAAAACCCTTTTCCACCGCAGCCTTGCCGATCCGGAGCCACATAATGTTCCGCTGGCCCATGTGCATGATGCCTTGGATATAATTGATCAGGTGATGGAACTGACGCTCAAGGATGGGCTCGAAGTCCGACTGCATGCCACGCCCGGCAACCTCGACCAAGATGCCGAGGGGCAGATTCTGACCCACTTGGATGTCCTTGATGTCCGGACCTTCGATGGTGACCTTGCCGTCCTCAACCTCGGACATATCCTTGGAAACGAGAACCTCAACCCCCGAGGTCCGACCGCCACCGCATTCCATGAAGAGATCGTCCTTACGGATACGCTCTCCCTCAAAGGCTGGACCAAAGGACAAGGGGATGTCGATCTTGGTAACGTTGACCTTGAGGCCGCGGACCTCGATGGCTTTTTGCACGATCTCGTCGTGGGGCACCCGGCTGACCACATGCTCGTAGGTGCAGATACCAGTGGGCAGCACCTCAGGAATGTCGTAATCGGAAATGGTGGGAAAACCCCAGTTGATGGCGCCGGCCGCGTTGGCGTACCACTCATCGGAAACCGGGCCAAAGGCCATGACAAAGGCAAAGGTCCGGTCCTTGTTGTAGATCAGGTTGCCCTTGTAGTCGCCGGGCTTGATGCCGCCGAAGGCCATGGCCACCCGGCAAGCAAAGCCGATGGCAAAAACCGCCGAGGTGTAACTCTTGCCAAAGGGCACCAGGCGGGTATTCCAGCCAACCTGAACCTTATTCTCCACCAGACGCTCGGCCATGTTCTTGCCATTGGTCTGATCGTGCATGAAGATATAGAGGTTTTTCTCCTGGAGTTCGAGAGCAATCCTTGAGGCAACCTCACTGTCATCCGGGGTACCCATGATGGCGGCAAAACCAGGCGCGGTGCCATCAACGAACTCAACGCCGCGCTTCCGGAAGATAACGTCATCGGCGGCACCAAGCCAGATATTGTTCTCCAGCGGATCTTCGGTTTTCGTATAGAAATCGGGAGCATCGAGATAACGGATGGCCTCGTACATCTCTTCGGCAAAAAAGGTGGCCATCCCGGCATCAAGAGCCGGAGCAAGATACGGCAGCCAGATGTTGCTACTCACCTGTTCCGGTAGCAAGGTGCGGCATTCTTTAAAAATATCCTTCATATCGCCCAAATTCTGCACCTTGGCGCCCAGCATACTGTAAATAATCGGCAGAAAGTAAGCGGTGTTTGGAAAAGAAACCTCATGTTCAGGGCCGTATTTCTTGATGGCTTCCTCAAACTTAGCTTCCGCCATATCAACTATCTTATGAGCCCCACGGATGGCGGCCGAACAGATGATCTTAGACATTTTGTTTTTCTCCTCTTTACTCTGTGAGGCTTTTCAATATTACGACAGTAATAATGGACAATTTCAGTAAGTTAATCCATGAGCCCACTAATCAGCGACTTGGTCAGAGAAACAGCTCTCGGATGCCGCATGATCATCAGCTCGCCACCTGCCATCAACATACAGGAAGCGGTAATAGCCTCCATGAGGATGCCACGGGTTTCTTGATCACCAATCATCTCGTCGGAGGGCAACCGGCATTCCTTGGCTTTCCAGACCTCGCGGCCCAGGTTGCAGATAAAGGGAACCTGAAGCTTCTCGTCTTTCTGGGTCAGGGCGGCAAGACGAATCCGCTCCATAACCGAGTAAGTATATTCGATGCCGTAACCGAGGGCACCAATGGAGGGATCGATCAAAACGGAATCCAGAGAGACCCCGAGATTCTCAAGAAGAATATTCAGCTGCTTGGCCAGGTTGACATCGATGGGCGAGGCAGCAACCATTGGATACTGGAAGGCCATGGCAGTGGCGCCGATGGCCCGATAGTTGCTGTCGGAGAGCGGTGCCAGGCACACCTTCTTATCACCAATAAGAGAGGTGATCTCCCGCAGGGTTTCCGTATCCTTTTCACCGTTGCCGCAACCCCAGACAATTACCGGCACTTCGATGTTTTTCACTACCTCGGCCGCTGCTTTTGCAGCCTCGCCGGCGGGCCGGTTCAACCCGTTGGGATCGGTGCTGATCATGGAGAGACAAATGGCATCTGCGCCGTATTCCTTCACACATTTCTGGGCCCAAGCCAGGGGATTGTCCATAACGTCCTGATAATGACGGGCCAGAGAATCGGGCCACTCGTCGGGTTTTACGTCAAGGACATCAAAGGCAATCATGGGCTTGTTGGGCATAGCCCCTTCAAAAAGATGGAACGGCAGAGTGCTTTCACCTCCCACCTTGATGCCGCTCGCGGCATCGCCCAATACGGTCTGACGAATGGCGCCGGTGTAAGCCTGTTTGTAAGAGGCCTCTGGCACCTTGGCAGCCCTTTCAGACAACGGGGTCTTCTCAAGAGCAAGCTCAGCCGCGCCAACTGCTGCAGAAACCGGCGCAGCAGCGGCTGGCGCTTTCTTTTCGGTAGAAGCGACGGGCTTCTTGGTGGCTTCCGCAGCCTTTGCCTCGACGGCTTTCTTGGCAGCCTCAATCTTCTTGGCCTCTTCTGCAGCTGCAGCCTCGGCAGCCTTTTTTGCAGACTTGGCCTCTTCCGCAGCCTTGGCCTCGGCAGCTTTTTTCGCAGCCTCAAGCTTCTTGGCCTCTTCCACTGCCGCAGCTTCGGCAGCTTTCTTCCCTGCGCTCTCATCTTTAACTGGGGCAGGCGCAACCGGAGCAGCAGGTGCAGCCGCAGAAACAGCAGGAGCAGCGAGTACCGGCTCGCGCTTGAGAATAGCCTCAGCACCAGCGAATTTCGTCAGTGCATCAAATTGATCGTCCGACAAGCCATAGGCCTTTTTCAGCGCATCAAGACCGAGGCGTACCGACTCTAGCGCCATTTGACGTTCTTTTTCGTTCATCGCATCCTCTCCTGCTTCATCTATTTCAATCCTTGCCTGATCAACCGTCACAGCGCCGCTGACGCTGCTGGCTGATGCCCGGAACTGAGCGGCTTCTGCCTTAGCTGCGGCAATAATCTTTTCTGCCTCAGCCTTGGCTGCCGCCAGGACAACATCACTTTCCTTTTCTTCGGCCACTACGGACCGAACCTCGATTGGGGCCTCTGGTCTTGCCGCAGCCAGAGCAACAGGCTCCTCGGCAAACACCGGACGAGTGGCAAGTCCTGCCCGACTGACGATCTCCGGGACAGCACTCTCCCATTCGATGGCCATGATATGGACGCCAGCCACCCCTTCAATCTCCCGGACCTGACGGATGATATCAACGCAGATGTTAATGCCCTCGTCTTCCTTGTCTTTAGCGCCCTGCATCCGCTTGATCACCTCATCGGTGACATCCATGCCGGGCACAGAGCTCTTCATGTAACGAGCCATACCCACGGATTTCGGTGGGGTTACCCCGGCCAGAATGTGAACTTTTTTATGCAAGCCGAGATCGCGGACCGCCTGCATGAACTTAGCAAAACGCTCAACATTGTAGATGATCTGGGTTTGGACAAAATCAGCGCCATTGGCGACCTTTTTTGCCAGCCGGGCGGCCCGGAACTGCTCGGAAGGCCCGGCAAAAGGGTTTGCCGCCGCGCCGAGAAAAAGCTTGGGCTCGTGCGACTTGATCAGTTCACCGCACTGGAATTTTTTATCATCCCGCATGGTCTTGACCATACCGAGCAGCTGGATGGAGTCCATGTCAAAGACCCCCTTGGATCCAGGATGATTACCAAACTTCTGATGGTCGCCCGTCAGACAGAGCAGGTTTTTTAGCCCTAGGGCGGCAGCACCGAGGATATCACTCTGCATCCCAATCCGGTTCCGGTCACGGCAGGTCATTTGAATGACCGGTTCCACCCCTTCAGCCAAAGTCAACAGACCAGCGCTGATGCTGGACATACGGACAATGGCGGTCTGGCAGTCGGTGATGTTGACGGCGTCAACACTCCCTTTGAGCAGACGAGCCTTTTCCCGCACCAGTTCGGCATTACCGTTCTTGGGTGGTCCAAGCTCGCCAGTGACTGCGAACTCTCCTGATGTTAAGATCCGTTCTAAACGGCTTCCCGATTTCATCGGTTATGATCCTTATCCTTAATTCTTGCTTATAAAAAAAATCAAGAGGCGCTCGGGCCATGGCAGCCAACGTCCGTCAGACCGCCGCCGCCAAGGTCTCGACGCATGTTCATGTCGAAAAGGACACGCTCTTTCTTCTTGTTGATTCCCAGGGCGTCACGTTTTTCCTCGATCTTCTCGATCATGATCCTGGCGATCTCCAAGGGCTCAGACGCGATATTCCAGTGGGCACCCACCTCGCCCATCAAACCTTCGGTGAGATACTTATTGAAATTCTTTGCCCCGGTGATGGGAAGATTCTGGAAGACAACCTGGGCACCGCTGGCCACAAAGTACTGGCCGATGGCCACGGCCTTTTCGCTCATCCAAAGAGGAGCAGTACCGATGGCGGGCAGGTCGGAGATATCATCACCCAGACCACCTTGACGTACCATTTCGGTGGCGGCGATAAGGATCCGAGAGTTATCAACGCAGGAACCCATGTGGAGAACCGGCGGCATGCCCACCGTTTCGCAAACCTCCCGCAGGCTATCTCCACAAAACCGAGCCGCCTCAGGGTTAAGCAGGCCAGCCTTGCCGAGGGAGGTTGCGGCACAACCCGTGGCCAGAACCAGGATATTGTTTTTCAACAACTCCCGGACAATGGTTTCATGGGTGTCGTCCGCCAGCTTAAAGTTGTCACAACCAACAATGGCAGCCACCCCACGGATACGACCATTGATGATATTGTCGTTAAGCGGCCGGTAACTGGCGCGGAACCGTCCGCCCAGCATGGTATTGATGGTTTCGTGACTGAAGCCCACCACCACGTCCATCTTGGTTTCTTGGGGGATAAAGCACTTGCCGCGCTTCTTGAAGTTCTTGATGGCGTGGGTCAGGATCTGCTTGGCGGAATTGAGCGCCTCGTGCTCCTCAAACTGAATATGGATACCGCCAGGCATCTTGGCCCGATAGTTGGTAGTGATGATGTCGGTGTGAAAATTCTTGGCCACCTCGGCCACAGACTGCATAACACACTGGACATCAACCACCATCGCCTCCACCGCACCGGTGGCCAGGACAATCTCCTGCTGGACAAAACCTCCGGCCACCGGAATCCCGCGGCGCATGAGAATCTCGTTACCTGTGCAGCAGACACCGGCAAGGTTGATTCCCTTGGCGCCCTGCTTCTTGGCCAACTCCAACATTTCCGGATCCTGGGCCGCGATGCACAAGGCCTCTGCCAGCAAAGGCTCATGCCCGTGCACGGTGATATTGACCTGATCGAGCTTCAGCACCCCGAGATCAACAATGGCACGACGGGGCACCGGAGTGCCGAACATGATGTCGGTCAACTCGGTGGAAAGCATGGAAGCACCCCAACCATCGGACAAGGCGGTGCGCGAGGCCTGGAGCATGAGGTTATGGTATTCTTGATCAACACCCATGTGAGTGCGGTGCATCATCTCAACCACCTCACGGTCGATGCCGCGGGGCGCGATCCCGAGCTTGCTCCAAAGAGCCTGGCGCTTCGGTGTCGCCCGTTTCAACATGGAAAGAGGAGTGTCATCCTGCTTGCCGAATTCAGCCAGGGCTTTTTCCCCAAGCTCAAGAGCGATGTCTTTCACCTCACGCTCTTCGGTGACGATCCCAAAGACCTCAGCCAAATTTTTCAGCTTGGCCACATCCTTGATTTGGTGCAGCCCTTCACCCTTGGCAGCCTCGATGAACCCTTTGACCATCTCCCGGGCATGATCGGTGTGCGCGGCAGAGCCGGCAGCCACGGTACGGGCGAAATTTCTGGCCGCCACGGTATCAGCGGTGGCGCCGCAGACGCCAAGCATATCTTCCACCCCGTCAATGATCTGGCAAGGCCCCATATTGCAGTTGCGGCAACAGGTTCCGCCAGAGCCAAAAAGACAAGCTGACATCCCCCGCGCTTTTACGCGGTCATAGGCAGTCCGGACGTTCTTGGCTACATCCTGAGAGAGAACCTGTTGCGTGGAGACGCAGGTAATATCCGTGCATCCTTCACATCCATTTCGTTTGATCGCCATCGTATGTCCTCAGCATCTTGGGTTCGCTATGTAACAGAAAAGCAGATGCCCTCTGATTACTTTATTGCCTTCGGCAGCTGCTTACTTCAGGCCTGCAGTCTGTCTGGCCGCCTGTACGGTATTTTTCATGAGCATGGTGATGGTCATGGGTCCGACCCCACCCGGAACAGGGGTAATATACGAGGCTTTTTCCTTTACCGCATCAAAATCCACATCGCCGGCAAGAATGGCCTTCCCTTCTGCAGTTTTGCCGATACGATTCACGCCGACATCGATGATCACCACCCCGTCTTTCACCATGTCTGCGGTTACCATTTTCGGCACGCCGACCGCGGCGATGATGATATCGGCCCGCTTGCAATGGGCGGCCATGTCCTTGGTGCGGGTATGGCACAGGGTGACCGTGGCGTTGCCGCCTTTACGTTTCTGGAGCATCAGATTGGCAATGGGCTTGCCAACAATGTTGCTACGACCGATGACCACCACTTCGGCGCCGCTGGTTTCCACACCGCTGCGGGTGAGCAACTCGAGGATGCCGTGGGGCGTGCAGGGCAAGAAGCACTCCTCGCCCACCACCATCTTACCCACATTCACCGGATGAAAACCATCAACATCCTTGGCCGGATCAATAGCATACAGCACATTGGTCTCATTGATATGTTTAGGCAAGGGCAACTGCACGAGAATACCGTGGATCTTCTTGTCCTTGTTATATTTCTCAACAATGGCAAGAAGATCCTGCTCACTGGTGTCAGCGGCAAGGGTTACCTGCTCGGAATGAATGCCAAGGGCATGGGCGGTCTTGTTTTTGGCGCTCACATAAGATTGTGAGGCCGGATCTTCCCCCACCAGGATCGTCACCAGACCGGGAACAATATCATGCTTTTCCTTAAGCTCCGCGACCTCGGTTTTCAACTCTTCCCGAATGGCTTTTGCAACTTCCGTCCCGCTGATAATCTTGGCACTCATTTATTTTCTCCTTATATCAAAAAGTAATGGATATCTCGATCAATGCGCCTAACGCCATAAAAAGGCCTGCCGCCTCATCTCCCAGATAGACCTCACCTCGGATGATGGCCCCAGCAAGGCATAAATGGGGATCAGAGCTTACAAAACTACCCAATTTAACACGACATTTCAATAGGTAGATATACTTGCAAAAAGCCCTGTACTATACATTTTTCGACAGAAAATAGAAGAAAAAAACGGGAGGAAATGAATAATTGTGATGAAGATGGAAGAAAATGGATCTATCGACTGATCATTCCGTTTTTTTTGCCCGGTCGCTTGCCAGTTTCACAATGATATTGTTCGCCTGGCCCAAGCGGTTGACCACGGTTTTAAAAAGGTGGTTGGCTACATCGGGATATTTCTGAATAACCTCCTGGAGCTTGTCGCCAGGAAAACGTTTTACCTTGGAGCGCCCCTTTGAGGTGATAGAGGCGGAACGTGGCTCACCGGAGATGGCGCTCATCTCGCCAAAATACTCGCCCGGCTCGGTGATCTCGGCGATCTTCTTGCCGTCCTTGATCACGGATACAGCGCCGATGACCAGTTTAAAGAAATCACTATCGTTGTTGTTTTGGCGGATGATGAAATCCCCATCCTCGTACTCCTCGATATCGGGATGGACCAGATAGGCGGGCAGGCTCTCTTCGGTGATAACGGTTCGCCGCAGGATCTCTTCTATGCTGGTGACGCCTTCGATAACCTTCTTCACCCCGGCCCGCCGCAGGGGAGTCATTCCCTCCTGGACGGCGATCTTGCGGAGCTGATCTTCCGGAACTTCCGCACTGATCGCCTTGGCCACCTCATCGGTGATCTCCATCAACTCGAAAAGACCAACCCTTCCCTTATAGCCGCCACCGTTGCATTTCTGGCACCCCTTGGGGCCATAGATAACAAACTCTTTTTCAAAATCATACTCTGTAAAACCCAGAGCAAGGAGTTCTTCCTTGGGCGGCCTGGGCACCTCCTCCTTGCAATGGACGCAGAGCTTTCTGGCCAGCCGCTGAGAAAGCACCATAGTAACCGCCGAAGCCAGCATGAAGGGCGGAATGCCGATATCAACCAGACGACCGATGGTGGCGGGACAGTCGTTGGTGTGGAGTGTACTGAGAACAAGATGCCCGGTCATGGCCGCCTTAATAGCAATCTCCGCCGTTTCCATATCCCGGATCTCGCCGACCATAATGATGTCCGGGTCTTGCCGGAGAAAGGCCTTGAGTGCCGCGGGGAAGGTCATCCCCACTTCTTTCTTCACATTGACCTGATTGATCCCCTTGAAGTTGAACTCAACCGGATCTTCGGCGGTGAGGATCTTGGTGTCTTCGCTGTTGAGCGAATTCAACACCGAATAGAGGGTTACCGTCTTACCGCTGCCCGTGGGGCCGGTGACGAGCAGCAGACCCTGGGGCCGCTCGATACAGCGCTGGAGGGTGGCAAAGGTTTCCTTCTCAAAACCGAGCTTGGTGAGATCGACATTGAGGCTGCTCTTATCGAGGATACGCAAAACAATACTCTCCCCAAACAGGGTGGGGAGGGTGGAAACCCGAAAATCAACGGCACGGTTCCGCCCCAGTTTGATCCGGATACGACCGTCCTGGGGTATCCGACGCTCGGTGATATCGAGCTGGGACATGATTTTTATCCTGGAATTCAGGGCATTCTTGATCGAAAGGGGCAGATTCATGGACTTGTACAGGGAGCCATCCATACGGTAGCGCACCTGAAGCGTTTTTTCGTAGGGCTCGATATGGATATCGCTCACCCCATCGTTGACTGCCTTGAGCAGGATCCCGTTTACCAGCTTGATGATGGGGGCGTCCGAGGCGGAATACTGATCACCACCCGACTCATCTTCCAGCGAGGCAATTTCCATCCCATCGGCCGCCTCGGAGGCCAGGGTGCCGAAGTCCTCGATCTGGGTAACAGGTTCCTCGTTTTTTTCATCAGCGCCAACCGAAGTAAAAAAAGACTGATGCTCCTCATCGCTGATTTTGTAATAGATCTTATATGCATCAACGATGTCCTTTTCGGTGGCGACACAAACGGTCAGCGGCATTTTAACTGCGGCCTGCAGGCTTTCCACCGCCCCGGTATCCGTGGGCTCGGCCATGGCGACCTGGAGAGATTTTCCGATTTGCCGCAAAGGAAAAGCCAAATATTTTTTGGCAATCTCGTAGGGCAGAAGCTTCAGGGCCTCGGGCTTAGGCGGTTCTCTGCTAATGACAACGGATTGATAGTTGTGCAGTCGGCTTAAAAAGTTGAGAATGGTGGATTCTTCAATATGGCCAAGCCGCAGAAGGATACTGCTCAGGCGACCACCGGATTTCTTCTGGGCGGCCAGGGCATCATCGAGCTGGTAGCTGCTGATCTGCCCGGCCTTGCGCAGCAGTTCGCCGATCTTGATCTTTCCGGCTCCAGATTGATCCTTTACCGTGGATCGCAGATTTGATTTACTGTCTTCGGCCATGGATGCGAGACTACCCCTGAGTTATTGTAATATGCTAAAAAAATCCATCTGAATATTAGATACTATATCATGCTGCGAAGTGACAAGCATATCCGTTCTTCTCCAACAAAAAAGGATACCTGGATCAGGACGGCGCCATGGCATGTAAGGGCCAGCTGCAAGCAATTCCCGTTTTTCTGCCAACACTGCAAAAAAAAAGCACTGGTCAAAAGACATACGTCCTTTGACCAGTGCTGGATGAAAAGAGGTGCAAACAGTTACTAAAACAGCCCTGAAACCTTACCTGTTTCCGGGTCAACATCAATACGGCGGAAAGCCGGATTCGAGCTGGTGCCGGGCATCAGACTGATCGATCCCGCACACGGGCAGAGGAACTTGGCACCGGAATAGATCAGGATGTCCCGAACAGGCAGGCGCCATCCCTTGGGCACACCTTTCAAGGTAGGATCATGGCTCAGGCTCAGGTGGCTCTTGACCATCATGGTGGCATAATCGGCATACTGGGGATCTTTCTCCAGCATCTCAGCCTTGGCATTAGCCTCAGGTGACCAATCAACACCATCACCGCCATACACTTCCTTGGTGATCATCTCAACCCGGTCGCGCAGTTTCATCTCCAGAGGATAGAGGAACTTGAAGTCGTTCTCTTCGTTGCAGGCATCGATAACCGTGTCGGCGAACTCAAGCGCCCCGTCGCCGCCCAGTTCCCAATGTTTGGATTCGGCGCAACGAGCACCAGCAGCCTCGGCGATCCGGCGAACAACCCTACACTCTTCGTCGGTGTCCGAATAGAAGCGGTTGATGCAGACAACCGGGTTGATCCCGGCTTTGCGGATGACATTGATCAGGTGGACCATGTTCTCGCAGCCCTTCTCGACCAGCCCAACGTTCTCCTTGGTATAGGCATCATCCAGAGGCTTGCCCGGAACAACCTTCGGTCCGCCGCCGTGCATCTTCAGGGCGCGAATCGTGGCGGTGAGGACCGAAACATGCGGCTTAAGGCCGGAGTAGCGGCACTTGACGTTCCAGAATTTCTCAAAGCCGATGTCGGCGGCAAAGCCGGATTCGGTGATGTTGTAATCAAAGAGTTTCAGGGCAACCCGGTCGGCGATGATGGAAGACTGACCGACGGCGATGTTGGCGAAAGGTCCGGCGTGGACCAGGCAGGGGTTGTACTCGGCGGTGCACATCAAGGTCGGGTTGATGGTGTTACGCATGAACGCGGCCATGGCGTTGCCGACTTCCAGGTCGCGACAGGTAACCGGCTTGCCGCTCTTGTCAAAGGCCACCGTGATGTTGTTGATCCGTTCCTTAAGGTCAGCCAGGTCGGTGGCGATGGAAAGAATGGCCATGAGCTCCGAACCTACGGCAATGCCGAACTTGGACTGCATGGTGTACCCATCCGTACGGCCGCCGAGACCGATGACGATATTGCGCAGCGCCTGGGCGCAGAAGTCGATAATCCAGCCGAATTCCACCCGGGTGGGGTCGATGTCAAGCCGCCGCATGCCGGTCAATCTGGCCAGCTGCTCATCGTTGTAGTTCCGCTCATGCTGCATGCGGGCGGTCATGGCCACCATACCCAGGTTGTGGGCGTTCATAATGTCGTTGATATCGCCGGTGAGGCCCAGGGAGAACTCGGTCATCGGGATCAACAGAGAGTTGCCGCCGCCTGCCGCGGTTCCCTTGACGTTCATGGTCGGGCCGCCGGAAGGCTGACGCAGGGCGCCACCAACGTTCATACCGCGCTTGCCCAACCCTTCCATCAAGCCGCAAGAAGTAGTGCTTTTCCCTTCGCCCAGAGGCGTCGGGGTAATCGCGGTAACCTCGATGTACTTGCCGTCCGGCTTGTTTTTGAGACGATTCATAATTTTAAGGAAATCGAGCTTGGCCAACCTGCCCATGGGGAGAATTTCGTCTTTCTCGAGTCCCAATTTGTCTCGCCACTCCTCAGGGGTGGGCATGTTCTTTTCGGCAGCCTCGGAAATCTGCCAATCCGCCATATTCACCGCATCAAAAGCCATCTCTCTCTCCTTCTTCAGTAAGTTGTTCTCGATTTCTCTGTATCAACAAAAACATGGGGCGCCAAGCTCCAGCCCGCGCCCCGGATTTTTCTATCCTTACCCTATTCCGTGGCAAAGGAGGCATCCGCAAAAACAGCCGGAAATCGCTCCTGGAAAGCCTTGGCCAGCGGGATCATTACCTCGCGCATGGAGGGCTCGGCATTCTTGGGGGTGCGCAGCTTAAAGATGTGCAGCCACTCCAGCAGATTGGCAAAAACAATGATCTCGGTCTTGCAGGAGTTGGGCAGCACGGTGCGGGCGGCCTGGGGCGAAGAGGTGGCCAGGAGCTTGAGATAGATCTTCTCCGTGTCCAGCATGGCTTTTTCCCAGAGCTTGTATTCCTTGCTCCCCTCGGTAAAAAACATCGGGGCGATAAAGGTGACCTCGTTGCCGAACTTGTCATCGGCATACCGGCAATAGCGCTGGCTTTCCTGCAAATAGGAACAGGGCCGGTGCCGGACGATCTCATGGGTCACCGCCCGGTTGGTTATAATCCGCACCGCCACATGGCGGTGTTTTGCCAAAAGATCCGCGGAAAAACCATCGACCTCGTCCAGCGATAGCCCGGTGACTACCACCCCGTCCTGGGGGAGCCAGCCGCGTTTCGGCGCCAGATCAAAGAAGAAGAGCGGATACATTTCGGCAAGATAGCCGGCCATCCCCTTGATCAACTTGACCTTGCCGTAATCGCGGGCCAGTTCCCGGAAGGCCCGGATCGTGCCGGTGATGAGCAGTACCTTTTTCTCAAGCCGATCAAACTGAATGTATTTCGGGATAACGCTCAAAAACTGGGCAACCAGGGATTCGCTGTCGATCTCAACCCGCAGGGTCAGAGCCGCCATCTCCATGACCGAATTGTGGCCATGTTTGACAATCCCCTTTATAAAAGGCTCAGCCGAGGCCTCGGTGATCTTGTCCTCGGATTTGTAGCACAGGCGGCCGCACGCCTCGATGCGCACAGCCAGGGACTGGCGGTCCAGTTCTTCCAGTATCTCAAACGAAGCAGGTATAACCTTCATGGTGTTATCCTTATCGAGCTTCTATTAGGAACAGCTGCACTTGCATTGACTGGAGCCGACCTTGCCCTTATGCTCGCTCTTCCAAAACGGCGACATCTCGCGGAGCTGGGCAATGACCGGGGGCAATTTCTCCAACACAAAGTCCACCTCGGCCTCGGTGTTGTACACGCTGAGGCTCAAGCGGATCGAGCCGTGCGCCGCGGTAAATGGCACACCCATGGCCCGCATGACATGCGAAGGCTCCAACGACCCGGAGGTGCAGGCAGACCCTGAGGAAGCACAGATCCCGAAGCGGTCGAGATGGAGCAAAATCGCCTCGCCCTCCACATACTCAAAGCTGATATTGGTCGTATTGGGCAAACGCAGGGTCTTGTGCCCATTGAGCAGGGAGTGTGGAATACTAGCGAGCAAGCCATCCTCCAGCTTGTCCCGCAGCGCCTTCACCCTGGTATTTTCATCCTGCATCTGCTGGGCTGCCATCTCGCAGGCCTTGCCCAGGCCGACGATGGCGGCGACGTTTTCCGTGCCGCCCCGGCGGCCGTGTTCCTGATGCCCGCCGATAATAAAGGGCACAAAAGGCGTACCCTTGCGAACATAGAGAACGCCGATCCCCTTGGGGGCATGTAGTTTATGCCCGGAAAGCGAAAGGAAATCAATCGGTACTTGTGACAGGTCGATGGGAATTTTTCCCACCGCCTGCACCGCGTCGGTGTGAAACAAGATTCCCCGGCTCTTGGCGATCTCCGCCATTTCCTTGATGGGAAAGATGACTCCGGTCTCGTTGTTGGCCCACATGGCGCTGACAATGGCGGTTTCGTCGCTGAGGCTCTCTTCGTAGAGTTTGAGATCGAGGGTGCCGTCGCTGTTCACCGGCAGCTGGGTGATCCGGTGCTTGTGGCCGGTGAGTTTATCCAGGCTCTCGCAGAGATTTTTCACCGCCGGATGCTCGACCCGGGTGGTGACGATGTGCCGCTTTTCCGGAAAGGACTGCAGGGCGGAGAGAATGGCGGTGGAATCACTTTCCGTGCCGCAGCTGGTAAAGATCAGCTCATCGGGCTGGGCGCCAAGCAGCGAGGCAATCTTGCCCCGGGCCACTTCAACCGCCCTGCCCACCTGGCCGCCAAAGGTGTGCATGCTGGAAGGATTGCCGTACAGGTCGGAATAATAGGGGAGCATGACATCGACCACCTCCGGAGCAACCCGGGTGGTGGCATTATTGTCCATATACACCGTGTTCATTATTTCCCCTCCTCAACGATCAAGGTGTCCAGCACCTGTTCGCGCAGCTTCTTTTCCACATATTCCTTGAGGGTGGTCTGCGATTTCTTGCAGGAAACGCAGGCGCCGCGCAGGGAGACGATGACGAAATCGCCGTCCACATCGATCAGTTCGATATCGCCGCCATCCTTGCGCAGTGCAGGCCGGACCTCCCGTTCGAGCACCTCTTCGATCCGCTTGATCTTCTGGAGGGTGGTAAGCCGGCCTGGCCGTTGGTCAAGGATCAGCGGCTTCGCCTCATGCCGGACCTCCCGCAGGATCTCTTCCAGGCGGGGGATGCATTTGCCGCAGCCGCCGCCCGCCTTGGTGAAGTTGGTGATTTCCTCCACGGTCTGGAGCTTATTTTCCTCGATAGCCCGCTTCACCTCAAGGTCGGTGACTCCGAAGCATTCGCAGACCACCTCCCCTTCCGCCATGGGCAGGGGAATGCCGCGATAGTAGGCAATCGCTGCTTCCAGAGCCTCGCGGCCCATGACCGAACAGTGCATCTTCTCCTTGGGCAGGCCGCCCAAATACTCGGCAATGTCCTGGTTGGTAATCTTCTCCGCCTCCTCAAGGGGGATGCCCTTGATCATCTCGGTAAGCGCCGAAGAGGAAGCGATGGCGCTAGCGCAGCCAAAGGTCTTGAACTTGGCATCGGCAATCCGACCGGTCTCATCCAGCTTAAAATAGAGGGTCAAGGCATCGCCGCAGGCAAGGGAGCCGACCTCGCCGATCCCGTCCGCATTCTCAATCTCGCCCACATTCCGGGGATTCATGAAATGATCCCGAACCTTGTCCGTATATTCCCACATAGCATTTTCTCCAGGCAATCAAAGCAAAAGAAGCAAGTTGCGCGGCGGCAAAACACCCCCCACACGCACATACCATCCAAGTTCATCGTGAGCCAGCAAGACAATCTCCGCAACCAGCTTGCAAACTGTTCATTACGGAACTAAGTAATTTAGTTTTTCAGGGTCCAAAAAGCAACAATAATCCGAGATCTTCCGCCTTAGGCCTTTCACCGCCCTGCCGAATCTGCACCCTCCTCGCCATGTAGATGGTGCCAGATCTGGGCCGCCAGTGCCGGACCAATGCCCGGCACTGCAGCAAGCACCGCCTCACTTGCCTGGACAAGGCGATGCATACTGCCAAGCTCCCGCAGTAACAACTCCTTGCGTCCCTTGCCCACCCCTGGGATCTGTTCAAGGGAAGAACTCAAACTCTCTTTTGCCCGCAATTTCCGATGCAAGGTTATGCCATACCGATGCGCCTCGTCCCTGATCCGCATGAGATAGAGGAGTACCGGGGAATGCCGGTCCAGAATGATCGGGTTCTTCCGCCCTGGCCGATAGAGTTTTTCCCCTTCCCCTGCCTTCTCTTTGGCAATCCCAGCCAGCTCAAGCGTATCGGAAATGCCCGACTCCGCCAATGCGTGCATGGCCACACCAAGCTGGCCCTTGCCGCCGTCAACCAAGAGAAGATCGGGAAGATCCTTATTCGCTACCCCTTTGGCAAAACGCCGCGCCAACACCTCGGCCATCATGGCGTAATCGTCCGGCCCATCCACGGTATGAATTCCATAATGTCGATACCGATCCTTGGCCATCTCCCCAGCGACAAAGCAGACCAGAGAACCCACTGCTTGCTGGCCGCCCAGATTGGAGATATCGAGGCACTCAATCCGCTCCGGCAGCCTTGCTAAGCTGAGGCTTTTTTGCAGTGCTTCTGCCAGCACCTGCCAGGAACCCTGCCTTGTTTTTCTTGCAACTAAAACCTGCTGAGCATTGGTCTCGACCATCTCTAACAACCGTACCCTGTCCCCCCGCTGCGGACAGGAAAGAGTCACTGTAGCGCCTTTTAGTTCACTCAGCCATTCTGCCAGCAGCGGATCATCACTTCCGGCAAACGGCAGCAATATCTCCTGGGGAAGATACTGTCCCTCTTCGCCATAAAAACGGGAGAGAACCTCGGTCAGCACCTCCGCATCGGAACCCAACGGCTCGGCGAAAAAGAAGGCCTGTTGGCCGCTAATCACCCCCTTGCGGACAAACAGCAGAGCCACGGCCACGGAAGCGCCTTGGCGCGCAAAGCCCAACACATCCTGATCCTTGCCATGGGCTGCCACCACCTGCTGCTTTTCCAGAGTCTTGCTTAGGGAGGCGATCCGATCCCGCAGTTCCGCCGCCGCCTCAAAATTAAGAGCTCCCGCGGCCAGCTCCATCTTGCGAGACAACTCCTTAACCAACTGCTGGTTCTTCCCCTCCAATACCAGCAAGACATTGCGCACCAGCTCCTGATACTCCTCACGGCCGACTTTCTCCGCACAAGGGGCAAGACAGCGGCCCATCTGGTGATTGAGGCAGGGCCGAGCCTTGAGTTTGAGGTTCTTTTCCTTGCAGCGACGCAGCGGGAACAGCGAGTTGAGATAGCGGATGGTTTCCCACATGGCCGAAGGAGATGAAAATGGCCCGAAATACCGGGCACCGTCCTTCTGGCGACGCCGGGTCATCACCAGCCTGGGCCACTCCTCCTGCACCGTCACCTTGAGAAGCGGGTAACTCTTGTCGTCGCGGAGAATAACGTTGTACTTGGGTCGGTATTGCTTGATCAGTGAGGATTCGAGGATGAGGGCCTCTTTTTCCGTATTGGTGACAATGGTCTCAATCCCGCGTACCTGGGAGAGCAGCATCGCAGTTTTACCGTGCTGGGCCTGATCGATGCGGGCATAGGAGGACAGCCGTTTGCGGAGCTCCCTGGCCTTGCCGACATAGAGCACCTCGCCCCCCCGGCTCTTCATCAGATAGACCCCGGGCTTCAAGGGAACGCCTGGCAAAAATTCTTTAAAATCAAAAGGGGACATAATCTCCGTCATCCGGCGCTGTTTCTGTGGTAGATTGAACTAAGAACTTTGCGATATGACTACCCCTCACGGGCCCTTTTGTCAAACGCCTCTGTCTCCAAATCACGAACCCAATCTAGATTACCACCAGGCTCGACACAAAATTCTTTGACAAGCACAGGCTATTTCTTTACACCTTTTTCAAGCCTTAAGTTCCTCGAAGCTTGCCCCAACCTACACGGCATAAATTTCTTTCCTGCGAGAACTTGAAAAATTGAAAATGAAAAAACAAAACGACACCATCAAGAAACGAATAAAAATTCTCATTGTCGATGACCTTGAATTTCCAAGAATGGTTATCAGAAATATGCTCCATGACCTGAGCTATGAGAGTCATAACAACATTCTGGAGGCGGCCAACGGGCGCGAGGCTTTTGACATCTTAAAAGAGACTCAGATCGACCTAATCATCTGCGACTGGATGATGCCAATCATGACCGGACTTGAGCTGTTACAAAAAATTCGGGCGACACCAAAACTTGCCAAGATTCCCTTCATTATGATCACAGCTGAGGCAGAAAAAGAAAATATCATAGGCGCCATCAAGGCAGGGGTAAATCAATATATCGTAAAACCATTCACAGCCGAGACCCTTTACCTGAAAATTGAATCTGTCTTTGCCATCCCAGATAAACGAGAAAAGTAGCGAACGGAGCCCAGTTTTCATGTAGCACTTAGCAAGAAAAGATGGGAACCATAAAAAAGCCCCCGACACCTGTCGGCACCGGGGGCTTTTCATAAACAGAAAAAACGCGAGACGACTTATTCCTTTTCGTCCTCGCTCAATCCCTTAACAAGCATCGCGCCTGCTAAACCAAGCATGCCGAGGCTCTTAGCCTTATCCATTGCCGGCTTCAGCATATGGGCCATAATGGTCCGACGCAGATTGGCTTGAGGCATGGCCTGCGGGGTTGAGGTAGTGGTCAGCAGGTGCATGTCCTTTTTGTTGCCGTAATAACGAACATTGGGACCGATCTTCACCTTGGCGCTTTCCAGTTTGGCTGCACCTTTCTTCACATACTTGGCAACCTCGGAATTGGGATCATTCAGATCGCCAAATATTCGGGCGCGGGCCAGGCAGGTCTGCACACAGGCAGGCTCCAGCCCCTGGGCCAAACGCTCCACGCAAAAGGTGCATTTATCGGCCTTGGGATCGCCCTCTTCCTCATTCACATAACGAGCGCTGTATGGGCAGGCATCGGCACAGGCGCCACAACCGAGGCAACGCTCCTTGTCAATCTGCACCGTCCCATTGAAGGGGTCCTTCCAGGTGGCGGCCACTTCCATCTTCTTAGTCGCTCCGCTCTTCGGATCAGTAAAAGTGGCCTCTACCTTGTCCGCCGGACAAACCGCCACGCAGGCAGGCTTGTCGCAGTGGTTGCACAGACCGGGATAATAGGTGGAAGCCATCCCCTGGGGAGTCTTGCTCGGGCCAAGACGTTTTACCCAGTTTCTCCGGCGTTCTCTTTCCGCTGAATCCTTGCCTACGGGAACCTCCCACTCGGCCCGACAAGCGATGGCGCAGGCATGGCAGCCCACACATTTCTCAAGATCTATAATCATTCCGTATTGACTCACGGCAGTTCCTCCAAAACAAAATAGTTAATTTCTGTGGACCATCATCAGTTAGGTAACCGCCGCTTATGCGGAAATGCTCAGTACCTTGCCATTCTTGATGAACTTGACGAAGTTGTTCCGCATGCCATGCGCGCCGGTTTCAGGATCAACCGCCAGCTTGGTGATCAGACTTTGATCGTCAATGCCCTTGCCAACAGCAACGGTCATAGCCTTGTTCATCGTGCCATAACCATGGGCCGTATATACGGTATCCTTGCGGATGCCGGGGGTAACCTTAACCACGGAAGAGGTCCTGGACTTCACGCCGTCCTGGTTGACCAGCTCGATGGTGTCGCCGTCTTTCAGCCCCATCTTCTTGGCTGATTCGTCATTGAGCCAAACCGGGTTGATCGGCATCTCGTTGTTCAACCAGGTATTGTTCTGCGAACGGTTGAAGGTATGGACCGGTGCACGACCGTATACCAACCGGGCAAAACCCTTGGGCGGCTCGGGTACCGCAATATAGGTGGGGATGGCCGGATAACCCTGCTCAGCCAGTTCTGCATTATGGAATTCGACATCCAGGGCCTTGCCATATGGATCAGCACCAGGCTGAAGATGAATCCCGTCTTCCTTGACCAGCTGTTCGATAGTAAGGTTTGCCCCAGCCAACATAGTATTGATCATATCCTCGGCGGACTTGACCTTGATATGTTGGCCGTAGCCCATACGCTTGGCAAGCTCGTTGACAATCCAGACAGACTCTTTACGCTCATGGTCGGCAGCGGTAGGAGAAACCAGCGGCATCCGGGGAGCGATGAACTGCTGATGGGGATCAGCAAAGTTCCACTGGGTACCGGTCTGGATATGATCGTAGCGCTCCAGATAGGATGACTCGGGCAGCAAGATATCGGCATACATGGTGATATCGGTGGGCATAACATCACAAACCATGACAAAATCCATCTGCTCCAACATCTTAATGGTCAAAGCCTGATCCGGGATGGTCTGGATGGGATTTTGGCCCCAAGCGACAAAGCCCTTGATTGCGTACGGCTTACCGGTGACTGCAGCATTACGGATCAGGTCAGTGGGTGTGCCCGGAGGAGACTGCTTATAGAGCTTTGCCATCTTATGGAGGGCAAACTGTTCAGCATGTTCGGCCATGGGCTTCGGCCAGCCGGCCTTACCGAGTTTGGGTCCTTTACCCGGAACAAAACCGCCCTTAACACCGATGGCGCCCAGAAGACCGGTCAGACAAGCTAGGGCCCGCTCGCGCTGGAAGTCGTTGCCGTGCCAACTCACGTGACGGCCCGGATGTACAGAAACATTGGGAGCATTGGCGGCCAGCATGTCGGCAACCTGCTTGATCTGTTTTTCCGGCACGTCACAGGTCTTTGCCGCCCACTTGAGGGTGGCATGGGCAATACCCTTGGAGAATTCATCAAATCCCTTGCCGTGGTCCGTAACGTATTTCTTGTCGTATTTGCCTTCTTTGACCAAGTAGTTCATGATCGCCAGCAGAAAGGCGGTATCGGTGCCGGGCTTGATCTTGACCCAAATGTCTGCCTTGGAAACAGAGGCGGAAAAACGGGGATCAACCACGATCAGCTTGGCGCCGTTCTCAAGCCCCTTCAGATAACGCTTCAGATGAGAGACATGCACGTTCTCGCCGAAGTGGCCGCCGAGGAGAAAAATCGCCTTGGCATTGGCCATATCGACATTCTCGTTAGGAGCAACGCCAAGGGTGGCCACATAAGCGGTATCCCGTATACCCCGGCACTGAAAGAAAGAGGCCTCGGAGTTATTCGGGGTGCCGACAACATCCTCGAAAAAAGTCATCGGATATTTAGCGGAAGAACCGTGCGGGAAAATGGCGATTCCCTGGGGGCCGTGCTTGTCGACCACCGCCTTGAGCTTGGTAGCGCACTCGTCAAGAGCCTCGTCCCAGGAAATACGCTTCCACTGGGGGGCGCCGCGCTTACCCACGTTTTTCATGGGGAATTTCAGGCGATCCGGATCGTAGAGCAGCTTAACTCCAGCGTTGCCGCGGGCGCAGATGCTTTGGCCGTTGTCGATGCTCTTGGGGTTGCCTTCAAGCTTTACCAGCTTGCCGTCCCGCACTTTGCCTACCAACTGACAGCGCCAGAAGCACATTTCGCAGACACCACCCACCGCAGTCGTAGTGCCAGCAAAGCTGCCGGGCGCGGTGAAGGGCTTCTTGACAAACGGTGTACTCGCGTTTGCCTGCCTGGCAAAGCAGCCGGACATCGCTGCCGTGGCTGCCGCAAGGGATGCCGTCTGCAGAAATTTACGTCTCGTCAGATTCAAAGCCATTTTACAATTCCTCCCGTGTGAAAAAATCAATGAGATTTACTAAAACCCTGTAAAAAGGGTGACGCACCTCTTGGACAACCCGTGCCTGAAACTTTGGGAACCACGGCCTGAAATGTTCGGAAAGAAACCGCTCTTCCTCATCGTTCTTACCTTCCTCCGCAAGTAGGGCCAGAAATTCCAGCTCAAAAGAAAGATGATCGGGGATATCTGCTTCGCCCACCAGGTCGAAGCCCTGCTCGCGGTAAAATTGCTTTGTTTTCTCGGCACTGGGACCATAGAGCATGCCGTCGGCACTGAGATAGACCGAACCGTATGGCGGGGCGACCACTGTGGGAATCGCGTTGACGAATAGCCGGGTGTGCTCCACCTGCAAGGGCTCAAGCCAGTCAGCACTTTCAGAAATTGACTGCCGAATGGCCTGCGCCTCAGCATCCCAACCAAGCTCGACAAGAAAGGTATCGAGTGCGGAAAAATAATCCGCCTGCATCCAGTCGGGGCTGGGATATCGCATGGACTGGGCGAGAAAGCGGTAGATTTCCGTCATGTTAATCGAAGTGGATTGGGTCATAGCCTCACTTGGGGACAAAATAAATATCGTTTAAAAAATACGCCCACCGGATGCTGACCCATCACATCGACGAGCCGCAAGCAACAGAGAAAAGGTTCCCATCCGATGAGCGTTTACAAGGAGAGGAAAGAGAATATAAAAAGCTATAACACAAGGCCCCCCCGTTGCAAATGCGACAAATTGTCGCATTTGCAACGGGGGTCCAGGTTGCGCTTCAACTTCCTGCCGAATAATGGTATGCATCAGGCGTTGCTTTCTAATCAAAGAGTGGGGCTATACTGTGCATACTGTTGTCCAACACAACAATCAGACCGGGGATGAAAAAAACACCGCCTCGGCCAAAATCGCCTTCGCCTGGTTGCTGCATTTGCGCTGGGGCGCGGTGGCGGCCCAGGTTCTTCTGGTGCTGATCGCCCTTTTCTTTCTTAAGATTATTCTCCCTTACCGGGTTATTTCCGGCATCTTGGCCTTTGAGATCATCACCAACCTCCTGTTCGGTTTCCTGAAAAAGAAAGAAATAGCCATGGCCGATCAGATCTTCGCTTTGGTTATGTTTCTTGACACCGCACTGCTCACCGGCCTTATCCACTATTCCGGCGGCCCCATGAACCCGTTCACCTTTCTTTATCTGGTGCACATCACCTTGGGCGCCATCCTCATGCCGCCAGTCTGGTCATGGAGCTTGGTCGGTTTCACCACCGGCTGCTATGCTGCCCTTTTTTTTCTGCCTGCCGAGGGAGGCTTGAATCAATCTTGTCACCCAGAACCAGGGATGCTTGCAACCCTGAGCGACCCCCTAAAGATTCATCTCCAGGGCATGTGGGTCGCCTTTGCCATCACCGCGTTTTTTATTGTTTTTTTTGTTAGCCGGATTCAGCTGGCCCTGGCCAGACACCAAAAAACCCTGGCGGACCTGCAAGAAGAGAAAACAAAAAGCGAAAAGATGGCTTCTCTCGCCACCCTGGCCGCTGGGGCAGCACATGAATTCTCCACTCCTTTGTCAACCATTGCCGTGGCTGCAGGCGAGATGTTTTATGCCCTGAAAAAAAACAACGACGCAGACTTTCCTGAGCTTCTTGCCGATGTCAGCCTGATCCGCGATCAGGTCAATCGTTGCAAGGATATCCTCTTCCACTTGGCCGCCGATGCCGGAGACCAGATGGGTGAAGCTTTCACCGATTTCCCCCTTAAAGATCTCATGGAAACGCTGATCAATTCCTTTCCCGATCCACTCAAGAATCAGGTACACTATACCGACAAAACGGACGGGCTATTTGTCAGGATGCCGCTTCGCACCCTACGCCGCATTGTCCGGGGCCTCATCAAGAATGCTTTCGATGCTGCCCCGAGCGCACCTGTTCTGGTGGAATGCCGACAGGACGCAACGCGGCTCTATATTGAAGTCACGGACAGGGGCTCCGGCATGGCCCCGGACATTGCCGCCCGGGCAACAGAACCATTTTTTACCACCAAGGAGCCTGGCAAGGGGTTGGGGCTTGGCCTCTTTCTTGCCAAATCATTTGCCGACAGGTTTGGCGGTGGACTGACCCTGATTTCTGAACCAGGCAAGGGCTCGAAGGTAACGCTTTTCTTTACCTTACAACAGATCAAGACCGGTACGCCGGAGGTATTTCATGGATAAAACGATTCTTCTGGTCGACGATGAGGAGCTGTTCCGGGACCGGTTGGCAAAGGCTTTTAGCCAGCGAGAGTTCACGGTTTTCACGGCCGGAAATTTCGATGAAGCCTTGCGGGTCATTGACGAACAGAGACCAGCCATGGGGGTGATTGACCTAAAAATGCCCGGCAGGTCGGGACTGGAACTCATCGCCGTAGCCAGGGAGATCAACCCGGACATGCAGATGGTCGTACTCACCGGCTACGGTAGCATCGCCACAGCTACAGAGGCGGTCCGCCTGGGAGCGCTCTATTACCTGCCCAAACCGGCGGATGTGGACGATATTCTCGGCGCTTTTGCCAGAAACCCTGAGCTTGCGCTGGAGGTCGACCAAGATGAGTTCACGGCCCCGTCCCTGGCCCGAGCCGAATGGGAACACATCAATCGCGTGCTCACCGACTGCGACGGCAACATTTCCCTGGCTGCCAAAAAACTCGACCTGCACCGAAGAACCCTGCAACGAAAGCTGCAAAAATATCCTCCCAGCAAATAATGACAGCAATCCACACACAAGGAGATAAGCATGCACACCGCACAGACTGGCAACACTTACAGAACCCGGCTTTCCCTCGTAATTTTGAGCGTAGTAATGCTACTGACCTGTGGCCTGGCCCTAGCAGCTGGCCCGGAACCCCAGCCAATCACCGAAGGGATGAGTTGCGCAGCCTGTGGCATGTATCCGCAGCGCTACCCTCAATGGCAGACCCAGATTATCTTCACGGATGGCGCCATGGCCGCCTTTGATGGCAACAAGTGCATGTTCCGCTTTCTTCTGAATATGCAGAAATTCGCACCGGAGCGCCATCCTGACCAGATAGCCGCCATCTGGGTCAAAGATTTTAAAACCGGCAAATGGCTTGACGGCAAGACAGCTCACTATGTGATAGACAGCAAGGAATTGGGTCCCATGGGCAAGGAGCTTATTCCCTTTGCCACCCGCGCCGCAGCGGAAGAATTCCAAAAGGCCAACGGCGGAACCATCGAAACCTATGTAAACATCAACATGAACACTATCAAACCGCTCATGGGTGGAATGCACATGCAGATGAATATGCCGCACTCACCCGCGAAGTAAGACTCCCCACAACGATAGGCACGGGAGCATTTCCCCGTGCCTATCGTCCTTCTGCCCCAACTCGCACCTGCAATTCACAGTTGTCAAAATTATCGTAAACTTCATGTTCACCGGATACTAGCACGCCACAGGCCTCGAATCATCACACCTGGAATTTACATATAACATACTGGAATAACACAACTTTTACGGTTGACTTTTCCATAAAAAAGCATATTCTCTTTAAAAAGAGCAACTGTCACTTGGGAATATTCGTCCTACGAGAGGGGAACGAACAATGACACATGCATCGTTGGCAAAAAGCATAAATCGGACCAGAGTTGTGGCGAAAGAAACCACAGACAGCAAAATTTCCACCGGAGCCCTGGCAACATTTGGCACGATTTCAACCTTGATGGGTCCATGGGCAGTAGCCTGCTTTATCGGTGCATTGCTCTCCACCGGTGGCCCCATTGCTCTGGCGAGAACGTGGATTTCTGCGGTAACCGGCGGATGAGAAACAAAAACATCTCAGCAGCCACGATGGAGAGAGCTTCAATGCACAATGAGTTCGCCATAACCAAGGTAAAAGTAAGAAAAAAATGCCATGCTTTGCTTGGAAGACCTGATCACAACATCGATGTTGGCCGTGAGGTTTCCATGGTTGGTCTAGGGGTTATTCTTTGCACCGGAGCAATCATAGGGTTGAGCGGCTTTTTTTTGTTGGTCGGAGGTCTTATAAAATATGGCGGAATTACAGGGTTTGTTAAGGGCTGGCTTACCGCCTTCACCGGCATATAATCGCAAAATCTTCGAAAGGAATATCATCCAACAATCCAGAGAGCAACACCCGCACAAAGACAGGCCCGGGCGTACCTTGCGTACGTCCCGGGCTTTTTTTATTTATGATTGGCAGCAGGATACTGCTTCCGGTACAATAAAAAATATCAGGGAGATATACTGAAAAATCTTACAGCGCAAAGCCTTCGCGGACAAGCACATCGCGAACAAAAAGAGGTTGCCATGACCAAACTTTTCTACACACTCTTCCTCGTCACCGTGCTCGGGGTTATTGGCCTTGCCACCGCTCTTTTCTGGAGGCTGGAAAACACCAGCCCGCCACTGAAATACAACGACTTCTTGACCAACCTTGAAAACAACGAGATTGCCGAGGTACACCTCAAGGGCGGCAACATCAAGATAAAGGATATTTACGGCCGAGATTTTTCAACCTTTTCTCCCGATGTGGGCGATCTCATGGGCAAACTTGCCAAAAAGAAGATTGCCATCACTGCGGAAGACGACCGCCCCTCGCCATTTTGGAATCTCTTTACCGTCACCCTACCAATCGGTGTCATCTTAATCGGATGGCTGCTATTGATGCACAACCAGCTGCGGAGTGGCGAAGAGGAGCCGGAATTTGCCAAAAACAAAGCGATTCATTTCGACAAAAACAATATCCCCATAACCTTTGACGATGTTGCCGGCATCCCCGAGGCAAAGGAAGAACTCAAAGAGATTGTCAATTTCCTCAAAGAACCAAAAAAATTCAGCCGTCTCGGCGCCAGCCTACCCAAGGGCGTCCTGTTGCAAGGACTTCCCGGCACAGGCAAAACCCTTCTCGCCAAGGCCATTGCCGGCGAGGCCGGGGTTCCATTTTACAGCTTCAGCGGCTCTGACTTCGTAGAAATGTTCGTGGGGGTCGGCGCCTCCAGGGTTCGGGATCTTTTCCGGGAAGCCAAGAAAAATGCCCCCTGCATCATCTTTATCGACGAAATTGATGCGGTGGGCGCACGCCGCAGCGGAGGAGGATCTGTGGGCGGCCAGGATGAACGGAGCCAGACCCTAAACGCCCTACTTGTCGAGATGGATGGCTTCAGCCGTGACGATACCATCATCGTCCTAGCCGCCACCAACCGTCCGGACATCCTTGATCCGGCTCTTCGACGCCCGGGCCGCTTTGACCGGCAGATCACCATCCTACCCCCCGATGTGAAAGGGAGATTGAAAATCATCCAGGTGCACAGCAAACGCGTAACCATCTCTGAAGGTGTCGATCTGGCCGAGGTTGCCAGAAATACCCCCGGATTTACCGGGGCAGAACTGGCCAATCTTGTGAACGAAGCCGCCCTGATAGCGGCTCGGGAAAACAAAGAAGGCATCGAAGCAAGCGATTTTAACGAGGCAAAAGACCGGATTCTCATCGGCGTAGAGCGCAAAGGCTTCGTGATCAGCAAGGATGACCGACGGACAATGGCCTACCATGAGGCCGGGCATGCCATTGTCGCCCGCCATATTCCTGAGGCCGACCCCATTCAGAAAATCACCATTATCCCCCGTGGCCGGGCCATGGGCCACACCCAACAACAAAGCCTTATCGACCGCCAGGCCTACACCAAAGAATACCTGCAGGCCAAAATCACCATCCTCATGGGCGGTCGGGCTGCGGAAAGAATCGGCCTCAACCAGCAAACCACCGGCGCGGAGGACGACCTGTTGCGCGCCACCCAGATCGCTACCAAGATGGTGTGCCAGTGGGGGATGAATGAGGTCGTCGGACCCCTGGCCTATGCCAAATCCGATGAAGGCTTTTTGGGAGACCAGGCAAGCCAGCTGATCTATAGCGAAACCACCGCCCGGCATATCGACATGGAGGTACGAAAATTGGTGGAAGATAGCTACCAGAGGGCATACGCCATCCTGCTGCAAGAAAAAGATTTTTTAGGCCATCTTGCGGAAATTCTCCTGCAAACAGAAACCCTGGATCGGGAAGAGATGGAGATAATCTTCGAGTGCTCCCAGAAAAAACAGGGTTCGGGAACAACAGAATCCAGCGAGGGCAAAGTTCACGAATGCATGACCTGCCCGGCTGCCAGCCATTGCGCGCATCTGCCTTCACCAGGCGACTACTACTGAAACCAGAAGCCCCAAAAAGAGGGAACCTTGCGGGGTTTTTCCCGTATTTTTGCGATATCGTGGTTGAGCAAAAAAATGACATTTTTTATTTCCACTAATCCTGCCTGTTCTTCAATCCTGCAATGCTAACACCTCGAACTGACACGTAACATACTAAAATTATTTGTTTTTTCTTTATACTTATCTGTGATAGATTACAAGGGAGGCAGCATTTCACGGAATGTGAAACCATGAGAAATATCGAGATGAGGAGGATGAACATTGGTCAAATTCACGGACATCATCAAGACATTTATCAATGGCATTGCACGCAGCAAGGTTTCCCTGGTTGGTGCCGTTATAACTACTCTTACCTTTCCGATCCTGCTGGTTTCAGCTTTCCTCGATATCATGGGAATTGTGGCAAACGCTTATTTCGGGTTTATTATCTATATGGTTCTTGGGCCGCTCTTCATGGTGGGGCTGGTCCTTGTTTTCCTGGGCCTTTTTTTCTTCAAGGGCAAGGAAGCGGTCGGCATCTTCACCTATGACTATCTGAAAGAACAATTCACCGCCCCGAACCGTTTCGCCAAAGTGCGAAAACTCATTCTCCTGGCAACCGCCCTTACCCTGCTCAATCTTTTTATCCTCGCCCTCATTTCCTACACGGGCTACCACTATACCGAATCCGTCGGCTTCTGCGGGCAATTCTGCCATACGGTCATGGCGCCGGAGTATACCACCTACAAGAATTCTCCCCATTCACGGGTCCGCTGTGTAGAGTGTCATATCGGCCCCGGTGCCCAGTGGTTTGCAAAATCGAAGATTTCCGGGGTACGACAACTTTTTGCCGTTGCTCTCAACACCTACAGCAGGCCCATCCAAACCCCAGTCCACGGTCTGCGCCCGGCCCGGGAGACTTGCGAAGAATGTCATCGGCCTGAATTGTTTCATGGGGACAAGCTCTATATCCGAGATAAATTCAAAGCCGATGAAAATAACACCCATCTCCAAACCGTGCTTCTCCTTAAAGTTGGTTCAGGCGGTTACCGGGGCAGTGATGCCCACGGCATTCACTGGCACGTGGCCCCGGAAAACAAGATAACCTACACACACACAGACAGGGAGCGAGAAAAGATCCGTGAGGTAACACTTTCCAAGCCGGACGGCACCCAGGTTGTTTTCACCAAGGAGACAGAAACGACAGCCGGGCCTGTCGGAGAGGTCCGGACCATGGACTGCATCGACTGCCACAATCGCCCGACCCATATCTACCTTTCCCCAGATGAAGCCCTGGACCAAAAACTGCTACACGGGAATATCCCTACTTCCCTTCCCTTCATAAAGAAAAATGCCATGGAGTTGATCACGAAGACCTATGCCAGTCAGGAAGAGGCCAGAAACAGCATCGCCACTGAAATCCGGGCTCGGTACCGAAAGGATTATCCAAAACTGGTGAACAACAATATGCCGCTTCTGGAAAAAGCCATCGCTGGCATCCAGGCGGCCTATGCGGAAAATGTTTTCCCGGAGATGAAGATAGAATGGAATACCTACAGAAATTTTCTTGGTCACAAGAATGATTCAGGCTGTTTCCGCTGCCATGATGACGGCCATGAGACCAAGGCCGGGGAAACCATCTCCATGAACTGTGACACCTGTCATGTCATTCTTGCCGAGGACGAGGAGGCCCCCAAGGTTTTGAAAACACTGCGCGGCCTCTAAGAGATGTGCTATATTGAGAAAGGCTGCCCTTACCGGGCGGCCTTCTCCAATCTCTGTTCACGAGAGAACGATCCACCCAAAACGGATACGCACGGAGCGACAGATGACTCTTGATAACAGCGAACCGATTTACCCAATCAGTGTTGCGGCAAAACTTCTTTCTGTTCACCCACGCACCTTGCGGATTTACGAAGAAGAGAATCTGATCAAGCCCGCCCGACAAGGCAACAAGCGCTATTTCTCAAACAACGACATTGAGTGGATCACCTGCTTACGTACCCTGATCCACGAAAAAGGCATCAGCATCCCCGGCATCAAGATGCTGCTCGAACTCACCCCCTGCTGGGAAATCACCAAGTGCCCACCGGAAAAAAGGGACCGCTGCTCAGCCTATATCGATAGAACCATCCCCTGCTGGCAACGAGCCAGCACCGCCTGCGCCAAGGATTTCGCGCAATGCGACAACTGCGAGGTCTATATCCGGGCCATGAAGCAGGTCAAGGATATAGCGGCAACCGGCGACTCCCCATCCCTACCCCTTCCAGTTCCTGATAAAATCAAATAGGGTGCGCACCGCTATCCCGGAAGGCCCTTTAGGAATATAGGATTTCTCGGTAAAGTCCCAGGCGGTGCCGGCGATGTCCAGATGGGCCCAAGGCGTCTCCCCGACAAATTCCTTAAGAAAGGCGGCGGCGGTAATAGTGCCGCCGTCCTTTTTTCCGACATTTTTCAGATCGGCGATCTCGGACTTGAGCTGTTTGGTGTACTCCGCATCCAGGGGCAGCCGCCACAGAGGTTCGCCGCTGCGTTCCCCTGCGGCCAGCAGCCGTTCACAGAGATCGTCGTTATTGGACAACAGCCCGGTGCGATGATGACCGAGTCCGATGATAACGGCGCCGGTAAGGGTGGCAACGTCAATCACCATGTCCGGCTTGTACTTTTTGATGCCGTAGGCCAGGGCATCGGCCAGAATAAGACGGCCCTCGGCATCGGTGTTGACCACCTCCACGGTTTTGCCGCCGTACTGGGTGATCACATCACCTGGCTTCAGGGCGGCCGGACCGGGCAGATTTTCCGTGGCCGGAACAATGGCCACCACATTCAACCCTTTGAGTTTTGCCTGGGCAATCGCCTGCATGGCGCAAAGGACCGCAGCCCCCCCGCACATATCGTATTTCATCTCTTCCATGCCAGCGCTGGGCTTAAGCGAGATGCCGCCGGAATCAAAGGTAAGTCCCTTGCCGACCAGCAACAGTGTGGGCGCACTTGGCTTTACGGCATACTCAAGGATTACCATTTCAGGGGGGCAGGCCGAGCCCTGATTGACAGCAAGAATCCCACCCAAACCAAGTTTCTTCAACCGGGCCTGATCCAGGACCGTGCAGGTCATCCCGTGGGCCGCGGCCAACTGTCTGCCATATTCGGAAAAATGGACTGGCGTCCAGTGACTGGCTGGCTCGTTGGCCATATCACGGGCCTCACAGGCGGCCTGGGAACCAATTTCAGCCAATTTGAGCGCCCTGCCTAGCCCCTTGCTGTCTGAGGTATACAGGGCAGCCTGCTTCAGCATCTCTCCCGATCTATCCGGGTCGTTTTTTGTTTTGTACTTCTTAAAGCGGTAGGCACCCAGCACAAGGCCTTCAGACACTCCTTCGGTCATTTCGACCATGTCACAGGCAAGATCAGGCAGAACAAGCAACAGCTCCTGCACCTTGCTCTTCATCGCAAGAGAAGCGATGGTCCCGCCCGCTTTGCGAAACAACTCACGGTTCGGTTCCTCTTTCCCCAGACCAACAACCAGTATCCGCTTTGCGGATGGTATGCCTGGCATTCCTTCTGCTGGATAAAAAAGCAGGTGCTCCCCCTCTTTTCCAAAAAAATCCCCGAGCGCATGCACCCGCCGAATAACGCCATCGACCATCCCATTGGCGCAACGAGAAGAACCCTTGCCTGGCTGACGCACCAAATAGACGAGAAGATCGCCAGCATATGACTCCGGCCCAACCTTACTGAACTGCAACATGAAAGTACTCCTCAATCTTTATTGCTGGAATTGCACACACCGAATGCGGCCAAGCGAAGCAATCAGGCGGCAATAGGCATAATTTTGTCCATGGTCATGGTCCGGGCACATTGCAGCCAGTGCTCCACCGGCAGATGCGGGGGAAGCAGATTAAAATCAGTGGTGATTGCCTCCCCATTAACAGCCTTGAGCAGACACCGGTCGGCAATGGCCACACATAACGGCACCCCATACAGGGAGTTAAGTGGTTGGCTGTGATTTGCCGCTGCTTCAACCATAACCAAGGGAAGATTCCACCAGAGGAGTAAGGCGCTGCCCAACTCCAAATGGGAGATGCCAAATATCTGTTCTTCCATCTCAGTGGCAAACAGACCATATCGCCGCATGAATGAGGGAGAATGGTGCAGCGTCTCATCAAGGGAGGCAAGAAAAACCAGTTTGCCAATATCATGCAGAAGCCCGGCAGTAACCGCAGCTCGCTCCTGCCCTGGAGCAAGCCTCTTGGCGATAAGCCCAGCCAGCTTACCACACTGAATGCTATGATCAATGATATTCAGGGCATGGCGATGGTACTTTTTGGGATACTGAAAGTGGTTGAGCGCACAAATAAAAAAGAGCATTTTCCGAGTTCTGCTGATCCCAAGATAACTTACGGCTCGATAGAGATCATCAATCTTCATCCCCCTGGAAAAATGCACGGAATTGACAACCTGCAAGAGTCGGGCGACAAGAATCGGATCCTTGCCAAGAACCTCGACAACCTGGGTCAAGGCATAATCAGGACTCTGGAGAATAACTTCAAGTTCATGCACCACAGGCGGAAGCACGGGAAGCCCATGGCCATGATTCAGGAACTCCCAGCATTTACGAATCCGAATCCGCGAGAGCACGGTAAGGTCATGCTCCAATAAGCGCCCCATTTCTTTACTCAAGGGCAAGCAAAACGCCCGGTGCGCCGCCCCGGTAGAAACAAGCCTTACCAAGACATCGGCCTCTGTCTTTTCCGAAAAAACAATCCTGACCGTATGGGGGCAGACGCTGGCGACATATCGCAGAAAATCCTGCTCGTGCAGACCAGGCAGGTTGAAATTGCAGAGAACAATATCCGGCACTATCCCGGCAAGAAGTTGCTTGAATTCCTCGATGGTTTTAGGATAGCAAACCAGATGCGGCCAACTCCCCAACAATTCCTGAAAAGAGGTCCCGTGTGATGGATCAGAACCAACAATAAAAATCGAACATTTTTTCAAGCAAACCATAGATTGCAAATCCCCTTCCGACCTCTTTGCACGTAGGCAAGGTGGCACATTCAGAAAACAGGAGCTGTTTTCGCCATCTCAAAAAAACTGAAGGAGTTCGGTGGGGTTGTTCTAGTACAGCTTCCCTTGCCTGTATAGAGTTAATTGAAGGAGATATATATTTATATAGTACCGAGTATCCCTTACGCAACGATAATTGCATGATAAAATCAATTAATTGCATTAGATTCTTATCTGCTATCGTAAACAGATTTCTAAACCAATTTACCTGAAAAACAGGGAGGAAACCTTGATCCTGCTATTATGCCTGTCCGTTGGCCTTGCCATCATAATAGCCGCATTGTGCAGCGTCTGCGAAGCAGCGCTCTACTCAGTGCCGGTAAGTCATATTGAAATCATCAGCCAAAGCCACAAGCGGATCGGCCGTATCCTCATGGGCATGAAAAAAGATATCCACCGACCCATCACCGCCGTCCTCACTTTGAACACCATCGCCAACACAGCAGGCGCCACGGTCTCCGGGGCTGCGGCCGCTGCGGTGTTTGGCGCCGACAGCATGATCTGGTTTTCTGCGCTTTTCACCATGGTCATTCTCCTCTTTTCAGAAATCCTCCCCAAGACCCTCGGCGTTTCCTACAGCCGACCACTCGCCATTTGGATTGCGTACCCCCTCCACTGGATGGTGAAACTGCTGAGCCCGTTCATTCTGGTAATCCAAGCCATCACCCGGCTTCTCCCGGCCAAAGACGACGGCCTCCTGGTCTCGGCCCAGGAAATTCAGGCTCTGGCAAGACAAAGCCACAGATCCGGAGAAATAAGCTTGCAGGAGCGGCGGGTTATCACCAACATCCTTGATCTAAAGGATAAGAACGTTCGCCAAATCATGACCCCACTCACCGTCACTTTCATGCTCGATGCCAACCTGACCGTGGCCAAAGCCATGCAGGCCAACGAGATGCTCAATATGCACAGCAGGATCCCTGTTTATGAAAAAAATACGGACGAAGTGGTCGGCATTATCCTGCGCAAGGACCTGTTCAGCTGGGCGGCTCAGGGTGCCGAAGAGAAAACCTTACGCGAGTTCATGCAGCCTGTGCATTTTGTCCCGGAGACAGGACGTCTGACCACTGTCATGCTCGAATTTTTCGAACACCGTAAACATCTCTTTGTGGTGGTTGATGAGTATGGCTCGGTCACAGGCGTTGTCAGCCTTGAGGACATCATTGAAGAAATTGTAGGCCGGGAGATCATTGATGAATCGGATCGGGCCACCAACATGCGGGAGTTTGCCAAACGCAAACGCCTCTCTTTCCTGACCCAGTCTCAACTAAAAAATAACAGTCAAATAGAAAAAGAGCAGCGCGACGATCAATAGATTGATTCCGAGGAAATTCCGAAAACGAACGTGCCCCTCAAAATCGTTGAGACAGAACTGCCAAAGGATATAACACCCTGCAATGGAACCGTTAAGCATGAAGAATGCCGAGAGTATCTGCACCGGAAAATCCGGGATGGCAAAGAAAAATTTCTCCAGAAACACCACTCCAGCCTGACGCCCAATGGTGGGGATGAAATCGCCAACCCCCGCCGCAAAATATCCCAGCCGGTAGACAAGCTCCCCTGTGAAGGCCATGGGGATCAAAATGGGAACCATAGGCGAAAACTTGCCGAACATGGGGTCCTCATTGACCCCGAACAGGCGGGCACCAAAACGAATAATCGTTAGGCTTAAACCAAAACCGATCAATAACAGCAGACTAAAGAGCACTGCATCCGGCAAGCCGGAAAAGGCGGCTAGCTGGCTATATATCTCTTTTTTTCGCAGGAAGCGGGCGAGCTGAGAACCTATAAGAAACGGCACGATATACGAACAGGTGATGTAGCGGCCCTTGTTACGGATCAGCTCCGAATAAGGATTTCGCAAAAGCAGCTGTGGTGAATCCCGGTCACAAAAGGGCAAACAATGACCGCAGACCAGACAATGCAGATTATTTTGAACATTGTAAGCGCCAAGATAAACTGGGCAACCCTGCTTGCCATCAAGCCCTTTTTTGCAGGCAAAGGTTTCGCAGCCGCGACATTTTTCATGATCCGGCCTGAACTCGGTGATAGAAAGGGTGGCCGCCGCGCCACTGATGCGGCCCAATGGACAGAGATGCCTGCACCAGGCCTGCCCAGAAAAAAGAACAGAGAGAAGAGCCGCGCCAAAAACGATGGACAATACGAAAAATGAGGTGCCGACCGGCGAGCGGTCAAGTCCGACAACAACCTCGGTCCAGATGATAAGAGCCAGCAGAATAACTGAGGCGTAAACCCCATATTTTTGCAGGATTTTCGGCACATTTAAAGAAAGGGTTATCCCCCGACGTTGCAAGAAGACGCCAAGCCCTGGAAAGGGACAGATTCCGCACCACATCCGCCCCACAAAAAACCAACTCAGGACAATACTTGGCCAGATGAGACCCCAAGACAGAAAAACCGCAACATTGCTGCGCGCATCCCTAGGACCGAAGAGACCGGAAATAACCACCAGGGCAAAGAGGATATCACCGGCAGTCCGCAGATAGGCATAGTGATGCCGGGCGGCCAGAAACCGTCTTATTCCGGGAAATACCCGAAACAGATCCAGTCGCTGCTCGTCTATAGAGATAAGACTTTTAAGGGCGCGGGTCCACCAGGTCACATTGCTATCCTACCTCTTCCAGTACCACTGGCAGTTGCATCTGCCGGTCTTCTCGCTCGATGGTCAGGGTAACCGTATCCCCGACTTTATAGTGATCCATGGCATTGCGCAAGTCATCGTAGGAAAAAACCTTGCGCCCATCAACCGCGACGATGACATCGCCGAAAACTATTTCCCCCTGAATACGGCGTGTGCCCCGCAGTCCTGCGGCTTCGGCGGCACTACCCGGCTGGATATTCATAACCAGCACCCCTATCACCCCTACCCGCTTGGCAATCTGATCATCCGCCACGGAGATACTGAGACCAGGACGAATCAATCGCCCATGCTGAATAATCTCCGGAATAACCTTAGCCACTACGTCCACCGGCACGGCAAAGCCAATACCGGCGCTGCCTCCGGAAGGGCTGTAAATAGCGGTATTCACCCCGATAAGACGTCCGGCGCTGTCGAGGAGAGGCCCACCCGAGTTGCCAGGGTTAATGGCGGCATCCGTCTGGATAACCCCCTGGATAGTTCTGCCGGTTGCCGATTGAATCTCCCGACCCAAGGCGCTGACAATGCCGGAAGTGAGGCTCTGATCAAGACCAAAGGGATTACCAATGGCGAAAACTTTCTGCCCTACCAACAAGTTATGGGATTCCCCCAAAGGAAGCGGGGTGAGTTTCTCTGTAGGCGCTAAGATCTGTAGCACTGCCAAATCCTTGTCAGGAGCAATACCCACCAAGGTGGCCTGCCAGGTTGAACGATCCGCCAAGGTAACCTCGACCCGGCTGGCCGATTCGATAACATGATAGTTGGTTACGATCCGACCCTGCTTATCCCAGATAAAACCGGAACCTGTGCCTTTGGGAATCTCATGGATATTGAGGCTAAAGATATTCCGTCGGACCTCGATGTTGGTAATATAGACAACCGCTGGGGAGGCAGAACGGAACAGGGCGATGGTGCTTTGCTCGTCAGCCGCGAGATCTCCCCGCGCCGTTACTGGGATGAGGGCAACTGTAGGCGCAGGAACCGGTCGCTGGTAAACGAAAAAAAGCCACCAACCAAGAAGGATGAAAAGCAGAAGAACAGCGAAGGAAACACGTTTTTGCCTTGGGGCGTTTGCAGGAGGAATATTCATCCCTTAGCCTAAAAACTCAGCGAATTTTTAGCGAAGCAGGTGGTCGGGCGCACACGATGTATAGCCGTTACAAGCACCATTACTTTGTTGCCGATGCTTTGTGTCGTGATTGCAATATTCATGCTCTCAACCCGTCTGTGCGCAGAATATCAAGAGGATACAACATAAAATATAGCTTTTCTCAACAAAAGAAACCACCCATAATGGAATGCTCGTAAAGGATAAACAATTCCCTCCTGTTACAAGGCCACATCTTTATCACAGCCAGCCTTGCAAGGCCTCGACGATTTTTTGCGCCTGGTCAGGACTTGAAATATTGAATTTGGACTGCTGGCTGTATTCTCCGTTCACCTTGCGATAACGACGGATAGAGTATTTATCCGGGCTATATTCATTCTTTTTGGGATCCCACTGCTGGTATCGAAAAAGGATGGTAGCCCAAGCTCCCTTGGACAGGATAACCTTTTCGATTTCCTTGACGACCACGACCCCGTCTTCTTCATAATTGATTGTTACCTCGTCAACGGTTGCCGCCATATTCCCCCCCCTTATTACCGATCAGCCAAACGGTCTGCGAAAAACAGCATCAGGCTTACACTTCCACCAAGGACGCTGCACCAAAAAAAAGGACTCGGCAGATACGCCAAGTCCTTAAAATTTACATGGTAGCGGGGGCAGGATTTGAACCTACGACCTTCGGGTTATGAGCCCGACGAGCTACCGAACTGCTCCACCCCGCGTCAGTGGCGACATAATACTCTTTACTGAGAGAATGTCAAGGAAAATAAAGGGATTAAGACACGTCCGCCGACTGTTCCCGCAAGATGCCAAGCACCACAGTCGGAAATTTTGTCAATCTGCCAGTGAGATCCACAACCGCATGGGTGGTGTATCCTTGGGCCAACAATTTACCATCATTTTCACGAATAATCCGGTAGTTGAAACGACAGGTTCTGGATTTCACTTCAAAAAGACTGGTTTCAATCAGCAACAGATCGTCATAGCGAGCCGAGGCTTTATAACGCACCTGACATTCCACCACCGGCAAAATAAACCCCTGCTGTTCGATCTCTTTATAGGAGAGCGCACGCTCCCGCATGAACTCAGTGCGTGCGGCCTCAAAATAGCGCAGGTAATTAGCGTAGTACACGACCCCGCCGGAATCAGTATCGCCGTAAATCACCCGGCAACGATGCCTATACAACGGTTCGTGCATCTCAATGGACTTATCCGCCATCACGCCCGTCCGAGAACCCGATTAAAAAACTGCACGCCATCCACCAGCAACTCCCCAGACAGAATGGCGCTCTGCTCATCATAGGACAGCCCGCTTCCAGATTGCCCTGCCCGCGAATCATAAATAGCCACCGGCACGGGGTCAACGCTGTGTGTTCTTACCGCAAGTGGGGTAAAATGATCCATGGCCACGGCCAAACGAAAGTCATAGCCGCTGGCCGTCAAAGCCTCAAAAATCGGCTTGACGATCTTGCCATCAAAATCCTCGATGGCCTGGAGCTTGTCCGGAAGACTGCCCTGATGCCCTGCCTCGTCCGGGGCTTCAACATGTACAAAAACCAGATCCTTTGTTTTCAGAGCCTCAATGGCGGCAGTCGCCTTACCTGCATAATTGGTGTCCAGATAGCCTGTCGCACCCTCCACCTCAATGATTTCCAGGCCGGCATACACACCAATGCCCTTGAGCAGATCAACCGCCGAAATCAAAGCCCCATCGACACCGAACTGCTCCCTGATGGTCGGCATGGACGGAGCCTTCCCCTCACCCCAAAGCCAGATACCATTGGCAGGATTGCGCTGTTGTGCCTGCCGGTCACGATTAACCGGATGGTCGGACAGATAGGCCACGGCCTTGGCCAAGGCCTCTTGCAGATGGGGAATACTGTTATACCTCTGCCAGAATTCGGTTACCTCCCGCCCAGTATAATCATGAGGAGGCACGGTCACCAACGGCCCAACCTCGCCGGAGTGAACAAGAAGATGACGATAGCTTACCCCAGGATAAAAACGCAGTCGACTGGTGCCGGCAACCGTCTCAAGTCCTTCAATAAGAATTCTTGCCTCCGGGCTGGAGATATGGCCACTGCTGTAATCCTCCATGAATACTCGGTCTTCTTCAAAGCGCAGGGTAACTAGGTTGCAGCGGAAGGCAATATCATCGGGCGCTAAGGCAACACCAAGACTGGCGGCCTCCAACGGGGCCCTGCCGCTGTAGCACTCATGCGGAAGGTATCCGAGCAGAGAAAGGTTAGCGACATCGCTGCCTGGAGGGAACCCCTCAGGCACGGTGCGAACCAGACAGAGTTCTCCGTCACAGGCAATCCTATCCATGGCCGGAGTTTTAGCATAAGCCAAAGGGGTTTTACCGCCCAATTCGGCAATGGGCAGATCCCCCATGCCATCACCGACCAGGATAATATATTTCATACCGTTGCTACTCTGCATGGGCCTTCATGATCCGGATCTTCACTGTCTTATCGGTACAAATATCCAAGGCATCAATCTCGGCCAAGGCTTTACGCACCGAGGCTTCCTCCGCCTCGTAAGTCATCATAACCACAGGCACGGTGCCTTTTTTCTGCCTGCCTTTCTGGATAACCGATTCGATGCTGATGTTGTGCCGCGCCAAAATCCCGGCGATAGAGGAGAGGACGCCCGGCTTGTCCATGGCGGTCATCCTAAAATAATAACAACCGCGCAGACTCTCCATAGGGGTAATGCCCCGAGGCTTGATCTCTTCCGGCAAGTAAGCAAGGCATGGCACCCGGTTAATGCTGTTACAGAGGATGTTCCGGGCAATATCCACCACGTCTGCGGCAACCGCGCTGCCCGTGGGCATTTTACCTGCACCCTGACCATACAACAGGATATCCTCCACCATGTCGCCGGTGAACTGGATGCCGTTATAGGCCCCACCGATGTTGGCCAACAGGTCTTTTTCCGGAACCATGGTAGGATGCACTCTAGCCTCCACGGTATCACCATGATTGCGGCTAATGGCCAGGAGCTTGATGCGATAGCCGAACTCCCGAGCAAAATCAATATCGATGGGCTCAATCTGGGAGATTCCTTCGATGCTGACATCGGCAAGACTCACCTGCATGCCGTAGGCCATAGTCATCAGAATCACCAGCTTATGGGCGGTATCAATGCCCTCGACATCATAGGTAGGATCGGCCTCGGCGTACCCTTTTGCCTGGGCCTCTTTCAGCACCTCGGCAAAGGCCATGCCCTCATCGGTCATCTTGTTAAGGATATAATTGGCCGTCCCGTTCATGATGCCCATGATCGAGAGGATCTTGTTGGCCACCAGCCCCTCTTTCAGGGCCTTGATCACCGGGATGCCGCCGCCGACGCTGGCCTCGAAACCTACCTCGACATTTTTCCTGGCCGCGGCCTCAAAGATCTCCATGCCGTGCTGGGAGATGAGGGCCTTGTTGGCGGTGACCACATGCTTGCCATGCTCTATGGCCTTGAGAATAAAGGTTTTCGCCGGTTCGATGCCGCCGATGAGCTCAACCACGATGTCGATCTCCGGATCCTTGAAAATCAGATCCGCATCCCGGACAAGCTCCACATCCTTAAACTGCGGAGGCAACGCTTCGATGCGGATATCCGCAACGCGGCACAGACGGATGGAGGCGCCGGTTTTCCGGCGCAACCGCTCTGCCTGGAGCAAAAGAACCTCTGCCAGACCACTGCCAACGGTGCCAAAGCCCAGCAAGCCAACCTTGATTTCTTTCATGAGAGATATTTCCTGCAAATGTGTCCGGAAACGAAACGAGATGCTGCAAAAGCCGGCAACACAG
>CALMMG010000175.1 GCA_937868185.1 uncultured Pseudomonadota bacterium | reverse complement strand
TGACGTTCTTCAGCCAGGAGGCGGGCTTCATCATTCTCGGCCTTTTCTTTTTTGAGATACCCATCCCGCAGAGTTTTGTCTGTGCGTGCTTGGTTGAGAAGTGCTTTAAGCTGTACCACGATCTCTTCTGGCGACTGGCTCACGATTGCGGGTGCAATCCTTTTGGCCAGGGTCAGGGCAGCTTCCACGAAGAGATCGTTATCCCGGGAAATGCCATCGATGCGCCGACGTAGATCCTCCACCTCTTTCAACTTGGCAAAACAGCTGTGCAGATTTTCCAGAAGATCTCCGGCCTCGGCGGGGTGGATTTTTCTGTCGCCCCCAAGCTCGGCAGCAACCTCCTGCCATTCCCGTTGCCAGTCCTCCAGTTCTTGGCAAAAATCTGCATGCTTGCTCTCCGCTAAAGCGACATCCTTCAGAAGATCCGCCTTTTTTTCGATGAGTTTATTCCGCTTTTCCTCAATCTCCGCAAGCCGCGTAAAGAGTGCCTCTCCCTGAAGGAGCTGGGGTTCAAGCTCGTCGGTTTCGGCGGTAATTTTTTCGGAGAGCGCCATGAGTTCCTTGGACAAAGTAGCGCGCAATTCCTGCCGTTCCGCGAGCTTTTGTTCCAATTCGCGCTCACTGGCCTGAAGATCTTCAGCCCTGTCTCTCAGTGCCGCGGCCTCGACGAGCCAGGCCAGCATCTCCTTTGGGGAGAGAGGGATCATGGCGCAGGGCTTCCACAGTGCGTGCCACTCCGCCTCAATAGCTGTAAAAGCATGCGTGTTTTGGCTCGACTCTTGCTCTAAATCGGCCAGAGCCTCGGTTAGATTCTGCTGCTCTGTACGCAGGGCCGCGAAGGCCTGGACCCGGTCGGCCTCGCGCCGAAGGCGATCCGCTACGGTATCCGCCAGAACCACCTTTTTCTCATAGGCCTCCGGCAACGGCAGATCCTTGGCGAACGCGACATCTTCCCCGCCAAGGTCTTCCCCATTGAGCCATTGTCGGCGGAGAAGCTCCCAGCCCAGGTTGCGTTGGCTCCGGATTGTGATAAGCTCTTCTTCGGTGGGGATGTGCCCGGAAACCTCAAGCTGTTGGATGTCGGCCTGCAATTTTGCCAGCCTTGTCTGTAGCCGTATTCTTTCCTTTTGGGTATCCCTCTGCTGTTCATCATGGGCCTGGAAGACAGACTCGTATTTGCGCACCGTTTCAAATAGGGGCAAGCGCAGGGGTAGAAAATGTTCGACCCCTGCGGACCAGAGAGGAAGCCGATCCATGGCGGTAAGACAATCACGTTTTTTGGCCTCCACCAGTCGTGCCCTGGCAATCAGATCTGCATCGATTGCCCCTGCTTTTCTGGCAAGGCGACAGGCCTCGGTCAAGGGTGAAGCATCTTTTGCCTCGGGTAGCCGAGCGATTTCTCCGTCGAGGATCGTGATCTCCCGCTGGATATCACGTAACTGTTTTTCTGTCTGAGCTATCCCCTGCTCCAAGCCTTTATACCGAGTGGCCAAATCTCCAATAATCTTTCTCCGCCCAGAAACAGGACGGAGCGTCTCCACCTGATCCAGGGAGATATCCTGGCGCACCATCTGCAAAAACTCCGCAGCTTCTCTCTTGCAGCTGATCCGCATCCCCTCGAGGTTGGGCTGATCTTTTCTGGCTTTGTTGTAACCGCCCAACCCCTGTTGTAGAGACTCAATGGCGTCCGCCGCATCGAGCACTGTCTGATAGGGGGAGATGATGTCCATTTTTTCGCGCTGGGCTAGCTTTGCAGCAAGGTCGGCCTCGCGGCGCATCAGGGTGTGGAGCGCCCTTTCGGTCTCCTGACGTCGGGTGGGGAAATCATCCGGCACCACCACCACCTCACCCAACTCAGCAAGGTGGAGCTGGATTTCTTTTCGCAGAGCAAGCTGGGGAAAGAGCTGCCGCAACCGCTCCAACTGGCGCAGACGGCGATCCTTTGCTTTGCGTTGTTCTTCAACGGCCTGCAGGGCTTCCTGTGCTTTATGCAAGGCATCATTGAGTTCGTGCCAATCCCGGCTGGAAAGGGAGTTGTCCCGCACGATCCGTTGCGTTTCCTTGTAAGCGGTCAGGGCCTCATTGATCTCCCGTTTTCCGCGGGCTAAAAAAAGGGCCTCACTCTCGCTTTCGAGTCCGGCGAGAACCCCGCGCAGGGAGGAAATCCCTGTTCCTGCCGAAAACAGGGCTTGGCCTATCTCGCCTTTTTGGGCCAGGATATCCTCCCCGCCCCTGACAAGATCCTCATGGCTTAAGCCATAGAGAGATTCGAACACCGCCTGCTCGGTTATGGGTAAAAAAGCGGCAAGAGCCCCGGATTCCAGGGGCTTGCCTTCAGGGTCGAGCACGTCGGCTTTTCTTTTTTTGCGGCGGTAAAAGGCAAGCTCGCTCCCATCTTCGCCCTGGAGGCAGCCGCCCACCAGGAGCTGGTCGTTGGCGTGGAGGAAATTATCACGGGTTCTTGGATCGAAACCGAAAAGCCAGGCCTTGAGCGCCCGGAGGGTGCTGCTTTTTCCGGCCTCGTTGGGGCCATGCACGATGTGCAGGCCAGGGCCTAACTCTAGGGTGCGTCCGGTAAAATGGCCAAAGGCCTTAAGTTCGAGCCGGGTAATCCTCATCGACTTGCCTCCTGCCCCAGCAGTCTGGCAATGAGCAACTCCTTGACCTCTTCGCGAAGGGAATCGGTCCGGCCCGGGGAATCATCGGCAACAAGTCCTCCCGCATGGAGGAGCTCCGGCGGCAATTTGCTCAGCAGCTCCGCGATATCCGGGATCTGCTCCTTGATCGCCGCAGGTTGGAAATCGAAGCGGTCAATGGCCTGCACCAGATCCGCCAAGGGGGTTTCTGGGCCAAGCCCCATACCGTCGGCCGTAAGCGTCACAGGGCGACGGGTGGCAAACTCCACCTTTTCCAGCCATATTTCCCCAAGCCCCACGGCAAGACTCCGAAATTCTTCGGTCAGCGGTGCAGATTCCCGGTGGAGCACGCCATGGGCCGGGCTTTCCCCTATGAGTTGCAAACGGAGAGCAAGTGGCCGTCCATCGGCGCGGGCCTCTTCAGCCTCCATCCCCTGGCGAACCGCATCGATGACCAGATCCTTGGTGGCGCAGTTCGTGAGGTCGACCTGGCACAGGGACCAGCGCAGCACATCAAGTTCACGGTGCTCGACTGCATTGATGCGCCCCTCCTCCACCTGTACCAGGGTGGCCCCTTTGGCTCCTCCCTCGTGGATGTGTCTGCCCTGGATATTGCCGGGAAAAACAATCCAGGGAGACTGGCTCACCTCTTCTCGCTTATGGACGTGGCCTAGGGCCCAGTAGTCATAGCCTCTGGCCTTGAGATCATCAAGGGAACACGGTGCATAGGGTTCATGGTCCTGTCTGCCGGTGAGGGAGGTGTGGAGCAAGCCGATGTTGAGATAATGCGGCAGGGGTTGGGGGAAATTGCGGGCAAGATTATCGGCCAAGGCCCTGGTCTGGTAGCCCTGGCCATGCACCGCAACCCCGAACGCGTCGATGGCTATGGTTTCGGGATTTTTCGTGGAGAAGAGATGGACATTATCGGGCAACTGCACTCCCTTGCTGATCTGGCTTGCCGCGTCATGGTTGCCAGAGACCATGAAGACCCGGATGTTCTCCTTGCGTAACCGGGATAAGCGGTCGATGAAGAACAGCCCGGTATTATAATCCTTCCAATCGCCATCGTAGATGTCGCCGACCAGGAGGACAAAGGCGACCCGCTCTTCAATGGCCAGGGCAACCAGATTGTCAAACGCTCTTCTCGTCGCCTGGCGGAGCTGGTCCACCGGAGCGTCAGCGTAGCTCTCCAGGCCGCGCAGCGGGCTGTCGAGATGGATATCTGCGGCATGGAGAAAGGTGAACATGGCTATTGAAACATAAGCAGCATGGCGGAGGGCTTGAAAAAGGAGCCGCCTCCGGCCTGAGTATTTATCAATCCGGTTAAGCTCCCGCCAAGAACCAGTAGAAAAATATTGCGCACAGAAAAACCCTGCATCCAACCTCCTGAAGTCATTGACTTTACTCTTACAGAATCTTTGTGTACCACAGGCCCAGCCAATATGCCAGCAAACATTGAGTCGTCCGATGGGACCATTTCCTCTTGACATGGGGCACACCGGGCAGATATCAAGAGGTTTCGTGCAGAGAAAATAAAGGCAGTCCGGGAGAGATGTTATGGATACACAGCTGGCAAGGCAGTTACAGCAGTTTCTTGAGGAAGACATCGGCCTGGGCGACATCACCACCGATTCTGTATTCTCGTCCCAGCAGGAAGGCCAAGCCATCTTTGTCGCCAAGGAAGACTTCGTGGTGGCCGGACTTGACGAAATCGCCCCCCTTGTTTTTACTACGCGCAACCCACGCATTGTCTGTAAGGGGATGAAGAAAGACGGCGAAACCGTCTGTCTGGGGGATACCATCTTTTCCGCACAGGGGCCGGTGCGTGACCTGCTCAGCGCCGAACGCTTGGCACTCAATCTGGTACAGCGGATGAGCGGGATTGCCACCCTGACTGCGGCTTTTGTCCATCAGGTCGAAGGGTTGCCGGTGAGAATTCTCGATACCCGCAAGACAACTCCCGGCCTCCGGGCTCTGGAGAAATACGCGGTCCGGGTCGGAGGCGGCCACAATCACCGTTTCAGTCTGGCCGACGGGATCCTGCTTAAGGACAACCATATCGCGGCCTGCGGTTCCATAGCCCAGGCGGTGCAGATCCTTCGGGACAAGGCGCCGCACACCTTGAAGATCGAGGTTGAAACCGAAAATCTCAGCCAGGTTGCCGAATGCTTGGCCTGCGGGGTAGAGATCATCATGCTCGATAATATGGTCCCGGCCCTGATGCGCCAGGCCGTGGCCCTGATTGCTGGCCGGGCTCTGGTGGAGGCCTCCGGCGGGGTGAAGCTGGCCAATGTCCGGGAGATTGCCGAAACCGGAGTTGATCTCATTTCCGTAGGGGCACTCACCCATTCCGCCAGGGCCATGGATATCAGCATGCGTTTGAGCGTGTGATTTTACAAGGACTGCTGGACAGGTTCCCTGCAGGGTTCAGAAGGTCATGCTCAGTGCGTGGGTCAGGATGTAAACATTCTCGGTCTGACTGTCGTTCAGGGTGGTGTTGCTCTTGAAGTAATCCCCGGTGTCAAGATACCCGAAATGGGCCTCGTAGGTCAGGTTATCCAGCAGTTTGTAGGCCGCCCCCAGGTTGTACTCCCAGCCGTATTCATCATCCTTATTGGCAATATTGACTTTGTCCGCCTTGGCCCAGCCAACGGCACCGTGCAGGCTCAAGCGGTTGGAGACCGTATAGTCGGCTGCCAGCACCACACCATGCACGCCGTCCCGGCTCATGGCTGTAGTCTGACCGGTGAAGATATCGTTGTTCAGCATGCCGGTATGACGACCGGTGAGGATGTACAGAGGTTCGAACTGGTCGCCGGTGCCGTTGCTGCCGAGGGCGTTTTCGATATCCCCGCCGTTGCCAGCAGTGGCATTTCGATCCTGCCCTTGAGCGTAAAAATACATAAGACTGGGGGTCAGCACCTTAACCTTGCCGCCGACCTGGAGCATGCCAGCCCAGGAATCATAATCGCGGTTCTTGAGAGCAACGGTCTCTACGTCCTGTTTTACCGAACCGAAAAAATGGGTAACCTCGCCGTTGACAAAGCAGTTTTCCGTCTTGTACTTACCATAGGCTATTACAACCTGTTTCCGGTCGGCTTTGGTGCTGGTGGTCATATTGTTGAGATAGCCATAGTGGATACCGGAATCCAGGCTGTCTGTTTTGTAATACAGTCTGGCAACATAGGCGTCGTTGTCCGTATCGCTGGCATCAGGAGTCACCTGGAAATTATCGGTGTTCTTCAGGGTGTAAAGCAGAATGCTCCAGGGTTTTTCCACAAAACTGGGCCACCACATAATCTGGTTGGCCCGGCTATCGAAATTCATAAAGTCGGTGCCGTACAGGTTAACCGAGCCACGGCCAAGGCGAATCTTGCCCAAAGGCGACTCATAATCCATATGCAGCGTATGGACATAGACGTTATTGGTGGTGCCCTGATCATCGGTGTCGCCGCCGCTCTGGTTGCCCCAGAAGGTATCATCTGCTAGGCGAATGGTGGAAAACATGGAGATCTTGTCGCTTACCTGCATGACGGGTTTGATTTCAAAGGTATGCAGGAAGTATGCATCGGAGGGGGTATTCTCCCCTGCTGCCTCGGTAAGATCAAGGCCATTGCCTCGGGCAGCGGAGAGATAAGCTCCCTCAAGCAGATGCTTGCCGCTTATTTTGAACTCAACGGCGGATGCCGTTGGAGTCAGCCCCACCACCAGCCCCAAGGCTGCAACTGCAGTCAACTCCTTTTTCATCCCCGTATTACCTTTAAAAAAAATAGTTTAAGAACTACCGGTTTTCAGGAATCAATGACCTTCCGGATGGCAAGAGCTAGGCTGCTAATGGTGTAGGGCTTTTGCAGGAAATCCTTGACCCCGAGCTGGAGGATCTCTTCCACACGGTTATCCTTGCGAAATCCCGAGACAAGGAGCACCTTCACGCCCGGATTTATTTTTTGCATCTCGAGAAAAGCCTCCCGTCCGGACATGACCGGCATGGCCATGTCGAGCAGGACCGCCTTGATCCGGGCCTGATGTTGCCGGTAGAGATCGACCCCCTCCTGGCCGTTAGTTGCGGTGACTACCGTATAACCCACGGCATGCAAAACCTCTTCCGCCATGGCCCGGACGAGTTCATCGTCGTCTACCACTAGGATTAATCCCTCTCCCCTGACAATGGCGGGGTTCTGCTCCGCCGGGAGGTATTCCCTTTCGCGGACCAGTCGGGGCAGATAGACATTGAAGGTGGAGCCGAGCCCTGGTTCCGAGTAGACATCGATGAAACCCTGCTGCTGGTGCACAATGTTGTAGGCCATGGCCAGGCCGAGGCCGGTGCCCTTGCCTTGCTCCTTGGTGGTGAAAAACGGGTCGAAAATCTTGGCCGCGGTCTTGGTATCCATGCCCACCCCGGTATCGCTCACCGAGATCCGCCAGTAGGCGTTGCCGGTTGCTTCGGGGTGTTTTTTCTGGAAGATCGGGTCCACTGTGATCTTTTCAATGGCCACCGTGAGGGTGCCGCCCCAGGTTGCGTTTTCTCGCATGATGGTCATGGCGTGCACCGCGTTGATGCAGAGGTTAAGCAGAACCTGCTCCATCTCGGTGGTGTCCGCGAGCACATAAGCCGGTCCATCTGCCGGATGTCCAACCACCTGTACGGACTTGTCAAAGGTATTCTCCCCAATTTTTAGCACATGCTTAAGGGAGAGGTTCAGGTCCACAGGTACCAGGTCGATCTGTTGCCTGCGTGACAAGGTGAGCAGCTGGCGCACCATGTCCACGGCCCGCTGTCCAGCGGTTTCCATGCGCTCAAGATATCCGCGGATCTCCAGCACGGAGAGCTCTTCCGTTTTGTGCTCGAGCTTGTACTGGAGCAAGGAGAGATTGCCCAGAATGCCGGCAAGAACGTTGTTGAAATCATGGGCCAACCCCCCGGCAAGGGTGCCAACAGATTCCATCTTCTGGGCCTGGCGGAGTTGCTGCTCCTTGTGCTCAAGTTCGGTGATGTCATCAAGGCGGATGGCTACCCCGGCGGTGCCGTTGGCAATCAGGGGGAAGAAGGTAAGATTATATAGATGGTTGGTATCCTGTCCCACCTGTTCCCGATGGAGGGTCACCGTGTCCCGGCTGCGGTTGGTCTCATCGACCTGCTGGGTGTATTTGTTGAAGAGCGGGGCAATATCATAGATCTTCTTGCCGATGGCCTGATGGGAGGAGATGCCGGTGAGTTTGCAGGCTGCGGTATTCCATTGAGTGACCGTGGAATCAGCGTCCAGGGTAACGAGCATGGAGGGCATGGATTCGATAATGTTGTTCAGATAGTTGCGAATCCGTGCAATCTCGCGCTCCGTGGTCTTCTGTTCGGTGATATCACGGATCATCCCCTCGTATTTGGTTACCGCTCCGTCAACCCCCCGGACCACATGACAGGTCAAGGAGGCAATGATGGGGGTGCTGTTATTTGCGATAAGGGTCAGCTCGTAATCCTTGGCAAAACCGTGGTTGTCTATCTGCTCTTTAAACCGAGAAAAAGCTGCCTCATTTTCGAAAATGCTGGCGAACAGGTTCCTGCCGAGCATGGTCTCCCGTTTATCTCCGCCCAGGATGGAGATGAACGATGGATTCACATCCAGGAGTTCTCCTGTTTCGTTGGCCACGAAGATCCCCTCCATGGCCCGCTCGAACAGATGGCGGAATTTTTTTTCGGAGTTTTGCAGGGCCATCTCCCTGGAGGCTATGGTGCTGACCATGACGTGCAGGGCGTGGGAAAAACGCTCCAGTTCCAGCACCCCCCAGGGCGTTGGGATCTCCACATTAAAATCGCCCTTGCTGATGCTGTCAGTTGCCAGCATGAACCGTCGGACCGGCTCGCTCATGCGCTGAGCCAGGAACGAGCCGACAAGAACAGCGAAAATCCAGAAACCAAGGCCGGTAAGCGCGGCGTTTCGCTGGATCATTTGCAGATGGGCGAGAATCGGCTTCATGGACAGGGAAACCCTGGTTATCCCCAGCACCGTCTTGCCGACCGCAATGGGCGCGGTGACCACCAGTTGTTCCTTATCGTGGTCAATCTGGACGCAGATCTCCTGCTCACTGAGAATGCTGTGTTCCGCAGGATCTCTTGCCATGGCTGAGCCGAGCAGCTTTACCTCGGAGGCGGCCAGGATATTTCCCTGGCTGTCCGCGATTTGAATGGCATCCACATCGGCCCGGGAAGAAAGTTCCCGCACATACTCCTGGAGGGGGGCATAGTTCTCGGTGATCAGGTCGTCGGCCACGGAGAATGAGGTGTTGAGGGTGATAGCCTTACCGTAGGCGGTAAGGCTATCGATGGCGTGATCCCTGAACAGATGGGAATAGAGAACGATTAACGCGGCGGTCAGCAAGAGGGTGACGGCAGTGCAGTAGACGATCAAATGGGTACGCAGACGGAAGGAGGTCATCAGTTATGCTTGTAGTATTCGTTGTTTTTGATGATTTCGTAAAACTGATCGTAATCACCCTTGGTTGCGCCTATGACCTTCTTGATCTTTAAGCTCTTCAGAATTGCCAGATCCTCCGGCTTGTCCGGGGAAAGATTGGTCAACACCTCTTGGATGAGGGCGACGGTGCGGTGGTCCATGTCTTTTTTGACCACAAAGGGAAACTGAGGAATCTCAGGGGAGCGGGCAATAACCCGGAACTGGTCCTTGAACGCGATAAAATCCGGTGTCTCAAGGATGTCGAGCCTGAGCAGACCGACATCGTATTTCTTATTGATGACTCCGTAGATGACCGTATCAACCTTGCCGAGAAACTGGATATCCAGATCCTTTGCCGCATCGATCTTCTTTTCATCAAGCAGGGTCTTGAAGAACATGTACCCGGCATAGGAGTGTTCACCGATGGCGGCGATCTTCTTGCCCCGGCACTGTTCGATGGTGTTGATCTCACTGTCCTGACGGACGATAACCCCGCCCCAGAAGTTGGGAACCCCTTTGGCTATGGGCGTATACCCAGCGGGCAGCATCTTATAATAAACCGTAACCCCGGCGAGGGCTAGATCGTACTCCCCGGCCAACCCCTTGGCGAGAAAGGTTTGCGCGTCCGGGGCGGAAACGAGCTGCACCTTTTTCCCCAGCCGTTTCTCAAGCCGAGCGGCAATGGGGCCGAACGCTTCAATCACGCTCTTGGGCGATTGATAGGGATAGACGGCGAACTTGATGACATTGGGCGCTTCATGAGCCGGGCAGGAAGAAGGGGGCACTAAGCCCCAGAGAATCAGCAGAAGAAAAAGAAGACTGCCTGTCGGTGTGACCGGTATCCAGCGCATGGTGTTTCCTTCCGGGTAGCGATTGTCGAGAGCTGCTTGTGCTAATGATCAATCATATGCGTTTCTAGGCCTGGCTGTCAATCAGCGGTTTGCGGTTTTGCAGACTGGAGATGCATGGGGCGGGAATCCAAGCCGACACGGCGCTGCTCTTCCCTACTCCCGGCTTGTATTGACAAAAAAACGCTGCTGGACTATTTTGCCACCATTTACTTTGACCATTTCCAGAGGATCCCATGGACCAGCTTATCAAGGAAAGCCTGAAACACTCCATTGCCGCCAAGGAAGCGCTGGTCGCCACCCAGATGGGTGGAATCAAGCAACTGGCCCAGTGGATGATCAACACTCTCAAGCGTGGCAACAAGCTGATGATCTTCGGCAATGGCGGCAGCGCCGCCGATGCCCAGCATATGGCAGCCGAGTTTGTCAACCGCTTTATGATTGACCGTCCGCCTTTGGCCGCCATCGCCCTGACCACGGACAGCTCGATCCTGACCAGCATCGGCAACGACTTTTCCTTTGATGATATCTTCAGCAAGCAGATCCTGGCCCTGGGCAAGGAAGGCGATCTGGCCCTGGGCATCTCCACCAGCGGCAACTCGCCCAATGTCATCAAGGCAGTGGAAGCGGCCAAGAGTCTCGGGTTGCAAACCGCAGTGCTCACCGGCAAGGACGGCGGCAGGCTCATCGGCCTGGCCGACCTGACCATCAATGTGCCCTCGCCGGTGACCCCTGCCATTCAGGAAGCGCATCTCTGGGTGGAGCATCTGCTCTGCCAGATCGTGGACGAGGCGTTGTACGGCCGCGGCATTTCCGCCTGATTCCCCTCTGGATAACTTTTCATGAAAACATACCAGCCCCTGAATTTTTCCGGCCTCAACACCTATTCGATCCATGGCCGTTACAGCAAGGTCTCGGTGGATAATTTCGCCAAGCCGCTGGCCCCTGGCTCCACGCTCAAGGAGTTCATCGCCTCCCTGCCTGAGCAGCTCCTGGGTCTGGATTTTCCCGAGCTGGTTGGACGGCTGGCCGCAAGCCACTTCAACAGTCGGCCTATCGTCGTCGGCATGGGCGCCCATGTGATCAAGGTGGGCTTGAACCCCATCCTTATCGACCTCATGGAGCGGGGGATCATCAACGCCATTGCCCTCAACGGCGCGGGCATCGTCCATGACACTGAGATCGCCATGGTGGGCCGCACCTCGGAAGAAGTAGGCGACGTGCTGGGCAGCGGCGCTTTTGGCGCGGCCAAGGAAACCGGCGAAGTGGTCAACGCCGGAATCAACCTTGGCGCGGAGAAAGGACTTGGTTTGGGCGAGGGACTGGGCGAATATTTGTTGGCGCAGGATTTTCCATACAACAATATGAGCCTGCTGGCCACGGCCAAGCGGCTGGGGATTCCGCTCACCGTGCATGTGGCTATGGGTACGGATATCGTCCATATCCACCCTTCCGCCAACGGTGCGGCCATCGGCCAGACCAGTCACCAGGATTTTCGGCTCTTCTGCTCCCTGGTTGCCGATCTGGAAGGCGGGGCCTATCTCAACTTTGGTTCCGCCGTGCTGCTGCCCGAGGTCTTTTTAAAGGCCCTTACCGTAGCCCGTAACTTGGGGCATGTGGTGAACAATTTCACCACGGCTAATTTTGATTTTATCCGTCATTACCGAACCATGACCAATGTGGTGAATCGGCCTACCATGGGCGGCGGCAAGGGGTACAATATCATCGGCCACCATGAGCTTTTGATTCCGCTTTTGGCTGCGACCCTGCTCGATCGGCTCCAAGAAAAATGAACCTGCCGGATGACTTATCTTGCGCAATCTACGGAAAAAAGATAAAGAACGGAGTCGAATCCATGCCACTGCATGATTTTGTCTGCCGCGCCTGCGGACATGCATTCGAAGCCCTGGTCATGGGCAAGGATCAGCCGACCTGTCCGCTATGTGGCAGTACTGAGTTGGCCAAGCAGATGTCCACCTTTGCCAGTCGTACCACCACCAAGGGGGATTCCGGCAGCTCGGGCAGCGCCAAATGTTCCGGCTGTGCAGGCGGAAGTTGTAGCACCTGTCATTAAACCAGTGTAGGCAGTCTGTTCGATAACCACATCAGGGGAACAGTTGATGCAGAAAATAATCAGAATCGGCACCCGGGCAAGCCTGCTGGCCCTGACCCAATCCACCTGGATCAAAGGACTGATTGAGGCCCGTTATCCGGGAATCACGGTTGAATTGGTGAAGATCATCACCAAAGGCGACAAAATTCTCGACGTGCCCTTGGCCAAGGTGGGCGGCAAGGGGTTGTTCGTCAAGGAGATTGAAGAGGCCTTGCTTGTCAACGAGGTTGACATCGCGGTCCACAGCATGAAGGACGTGCCGGCCGAGCTGCCCGAAGGGTTGCACATCGGCATCATCACCAAACGGGAAAACCCGTTTGACGCCTTTATCTCAAACAAATGCAACACCTGTCGCGAGCTGCCCCAGGGCGCCAAGGTGGGCACCAGCAGCCTGCGGCGCAAATCCCAGCTGGCCAATATCCGGCCTGATCTTGTCATTGAAGATCTGCGGGGCAATCTGGATACCCGGCTGCGTAAGCTCGACGAGGGGCAGTACGATGCAATCATCCTGGCAGCTGCTGGTCTCAATCGCTTGTCGCTCAGCGACCGGGCCAAGTCGTATTTCACGGAAGCAGAGATGCTGCCTGCCGTGGCCCAAGGCGCGGTGGGCATCGAATTACGCACCAACGATTCAGAGTTGCTGGCGGGGTTAATGTTTATGGATCATCAGGAAACCTCTTTGGCGGTTCGGGCGGAACGCGGCTTTCTCCACCGGCTTCAGGGTGGCTGTCAGGTGCCAATCGCCGGTTTTGCCACGCTCGTCGAGGGCAGGTTGCAGATGACCGGCCTGGTATCTTCAGTGACCGGAGACCAAACGGTACGGCTTGAATTGCACGGTGACACCACCGATCCCGAGGGGTTGGGGGTGCAATTGGCGGAGAAGCTCCTGGCTGAAGGCGGCAGAGAGATTCTTTCCGAGGTCTACGGCCACACCATGGAATAAGACGCTCCCAGTACCCGGGCGCCACAACCAAACCGGCCTGGCCGGTTTTTTTATTGAGACAAATAATGACAGCACACAGCGACAAAAAGACGACACGTTCCAGAGGCAAGGTGTATCTCATCGGCGCAGGGCCAGGCGACCCTACCCTTATCACGGTGAAGGGGCTGGAACTCATCAAAAGGGCCGAAGTGGTGGTGTATGACTATCTGGCCACCCCCAAGCTTCTTAAATACGTACCCAAGGACGCCGAGCTGATCTACGCCGGGAAAAAGGGCGGCGAGTGCCACGCCCATACCCAGGAGGAGATCAACCAGATGCTGGTGGATCATGCCTCCGCCGGAAAAATCGTGGTGCGCCTTAAAGGCGGTGACCCCTTTATCTTTGGCCGGGGCGGCGAGGAGATCGAAGAACTGGCCAAACACGGGGTTGCCTTTGAGGTGGTGCCGGGAGTTACCTCGGCCACCGCCGCTGCTACCTATGCGGGGGTGCCCATCACCCACCGGGATTACACCGCCTCGGTGGCCTTCATCACCGGGCATGAAGATCCGACCAAGGAAGTCTCCAATATCGCTTGGGACAAGATTTCCACCGGTATCGGCACCCTGGTTTTTTACATGGGAATCAAAAACCTCTCCTTTATCACCGAGAATCTGATCAAGCATGGCCGCGATCCGGAAACCCCGGTGGTCGTGGTGCGCTGGGCCTCCACCCCGATTCAACGTTCGGTGGTCGGGACGCTTTCCACCATTGCCGAGGTGGTCAAAAAGGAAAAGATCAAACCACCTGCTCTCATCGTGGTGGGCGAGGTAGTCAAGCTGCGCGACACCATTAACTGGTTCGAGAAAAGGCCGCTGTTTGGCAAACGCATCCTGGTAACCCGGACCCGGGAACAGGCCAGCGAGTTGGTCCGCCTCTTGGAGGATCAGGGTGCAGATTGCGTGGAAGGCGCCACCATCGCCCTTGCCCCCCCAGATAGCTGGGAGCCGTTGGACGTGGAACTGAACCGGCTTGGTGACTACCAGTGGTTGGTTTTTACCAGCATCAATGCTATCCGCTTCTTCTTTACCAGGCTCTTTGAGCGGGGTCTTGATTGCCGGGCCCTGGCCGGGCCAAAGATTGCCGTGGTCGGTACCTCCACCGCAGAAATATTGAAAGAATACGGGCTTGCTGCCGATCTGGTGCCCGAAGAATTTACCGGTGAGGGGCTGGCGGCAAGCATGGTGGCGCAAGGGGTGCAAGGCTGCAAGATTCTGCTGCCCCGCGCCAAGAAGGCACGGGAAGTATTGCCTGAGATCCTTCAGGAGAATGGGGCCGAGGTTACTGTGGTGCCGGTGTATCAGAATGTCCGGCCCAAGGATTACGACCTGGTTCGCCAGGAACTGGCCGAAGGCGGGATCGACATGGTCACCTTCACCAGCTCATCCACAGTGACGAACTTCCTTGAGATGCTGGGGCCGGATCGTGAATCGCTGCTGGCCGGGGTCAAGGTGGCGACTATTGGGCCAATCACCGCCAGGACTGCAGAAAAGGCTGGCCTGAGCATTGATGTGCAGCCGAAGACCTATACCATTCCGGAACTGGTGGAAAGCATCCTTGATTTCTATGCCTCGTAACCGCTTTAGTTAAAGAGGATTTGGCTCCATCTGGTCACCAGATCCTCTTTTTCGTTGTGCAGACATTTTGCCGCAGCTTTGACCGCCTCTCCGCTTAGCCCCAGGCATCGTGGGATCAGCACCTTGTCGTTATCTCCGGCCAGATCCCAGCCCATCCCCAGCTTTTTCGCAATGCCGTCTGCAAGAAACACCAGCGCGGCAGCCTGCTCATGATTCCCCGCCCCGGCAGGGGCATGATGATAGCGGACCACATTGGCCAGTAAATCGCTGAATCCCCATTTAGTGGCAAGAAAGGTCCCCACCTCGGCATGGGAAAGACCCAGCTTCTGTTCCGACGCCAGCATGGAAAGCCCTTCGTTTCTGCAGGTTTCGATAATCTGTTGCATCTCTTCTTGGAGATAGAGACAGGACAGCACCCGCCCCAGGTCATGAATCAATCCGGCAGTGAACATCTCGTCGGGTTTGAGGGTTGGAATCTGCTGGGCAAGAATCTGGGCAACCCTGGCGGTGGCAACCAGATGCAGCCAGAGTTGCCGGATATTAAAGGTATCCGTGTCAAGATCACAAGAAAAAGAACCCGACAGGGACAAGGCCACCACCAGATTGCGCACTTCATCAAAGCCCAGCACCGTAACCGCCCTGGCAACACTGCTGATTTTTTTCGCGGAGCCGTAGACTGGAGAATTCGCTACCCGGAGTATTCTTGCGGTAAGCATCGGATCTTCTCCGATAATAGACTCCAAAGAGGATGCCGTTGCTCCGTCCGTTTCAAGTTCGCTTAAAACCTGATGCAGGCTCTGGGGCAGAGAAGGAAGATCGTCCAGCTGTTCAAGCCGCTTGGTCAGAGAAATAGTCATTGCAGTTAGGCTACCTTATCAAAAGCTCGCTGACTGGCCCCGCACACCGGACATTTTTCAGGAGCCTCACCCTCGCAGGTGTAGCCGCACACTGAGCAGACATGGCAATCTGTCTCTTCCTTACTGCCCAGACTCTCCAATGCTTTCTGGTACAGGGCGGCATGGATTTTTTCTACCTCATTGGCGTAGGTAAAGCTGCGCTCGCCTGCTTTGTGCCCTTCTTCCTTGGCTGCGGCAATCATTTCCGGATACATTTGCTGAAACTCATGGGTCTCGCCACCGATGGCTGCTTTCAGGTTGGCGGCGGTATCGCCGATGGCTTTAAGGGCGCGAAGATGGGCGTGGGCGTGGATGGTTTCTGCGTGGGCTGCGGCGCGAAAGAGTCTTGCCACCTGCTTGTGTCCTTCCTTGTCGGCCTTGTCAGCAAAAGCTAGATACTTACGGTTTGCCTGCGATTCTCCGGCAAAGGCCTCCCAGAGATTCTTTTCGGTCTTGCTCATACGGATTCTCCTTTTTCTTATGGTAGGTTATCTTAGCCTGACCAAAAAGGCCTGCGGCATAAAAAACAATAGTGGTCTTTGGCGCAAAAGATTTTTAATGAAACGTATTCAACGGTAAATCCGTAACAGATTTCACACAATACCGCCAGACTGTTGAGCTGTCATCATGTGAAATGATTCGCAAAAAAGAAGGAACACACCATGAAAAAAAGGGCCCTTGCCATATCCTCGCTCTGGAAACATAGACGTGTGCAGAGTGCTATTGTTCTCAGCCTGTGTCTCTGTCTCGCTTTGCCCGGGTCGGTCTGGGCCGGGGCAAGCCAGTCGCTGGAAAATCTGGTAGAAAACGGCGGCCTCATCGTCACCAGAAACGGGGCCACCATCTACGAACACAACGCCGACAGCCAGTTCATGCCGGCCAGCGTGCAGAAAATTGGGACAGCCTTGGCCGCCATCCAGATTCTTGGTAAGGATTACCGCTTCAGCACCCATTTTTATCTCAGCGGTGACCGCGATCTGTATATTCGGGGCCTGGGTGATCCCCTACTGGTTTCCGAAGAGGTGGCTCAGATAGTAACGGCGCTGAAGGGGCGCGGTCTTTCCGCGATCCGCAACATCCATCTCGATGACAGCGGTTGCCAGCTTGAAAACCCAACCGATGGGGCCAGCAACACCTTAAATCCATACGATGCCCAAAATAGCTGTCTGGCAGTGAACTTCAATACCATCAGTCTCATTAAGGGTGCCGACGGCAGCGTGCGCTCCGGCGAGGAGCAAACCCCCACCCTTCCGCTCATGCGGGAACTGGCACAAGGGCTGCCGCCCGGCACCGATCGGATCAATGCCACAGCCAGCGGCAACCAGAGCCTACGCTATGTCGGAGAGTTGTTTGTCACCATGTGCAAAAGACAGGGGATTGCAGTGAGCGGTGCGATCATCCCCGGCCCGGTGCCCGATGGGCTCAAGCCGGTGTACGAGCATACCTCAAGCAAGTCCATGGACGAGGTGCTGACCAAACTGCTCAAGTATTCCAATAACTTCATCGCTAACCAAATTTTCCTGGCTATAGGTGCGAAACAGTACGGCTGGCCAGCCACTTGGGACAAGGGCCAGCGGGCCATGACCGCTTTTTACCGTAATGAGCTAGGGCTTACGAATAAAGATATCGTTATCCGCGAAGGTTCCGGTCTCTCCCGGCAGAACAGGATGACGCCCAAGGGTATGCTCGTCATCCTGGAGGCGTTCAAGCCCCATGCCGGGCTGCTCCCCTTTGAGAACAACTGCCTGCGCAAGTCCGGCACCATGACCGGGGTGTACGGATATGCTGGATATTTTGCCGGAGAGCGCGGGTTGGACAGCTTTGTACTCATTCTCAATCAGCCGAAGAACACTAGGAATCAGGTACTGGAACTGCTTGCCGCCATGCACGATGCAAAAGGGAAACGCAAGAATTGACGCATGTTTTTTGGTTGTTATAGGCAAAACTTATGGGAATTGCGGATCATATCGCACCCTGATTACATCTTTGCTAATACAAATATCGTGGATGCCAACCCGGGCTGTTTTGTTTTTGGTCTCATTTATTGCTTCAACTGGACCTTGGGCTACTTTGCCAAATTTAACGATATCATTTAGATCGAAACAAAAATCTGATCCATTATCTATCGGCGAAAATACCACATATTCATCAGTACTTTTCTTGCCGATTTTGCCGAACATGTAGCGTGGTGATTCACTTGACGGGAAGATTGATTCAATTTGGACTTTCATCTTTCTCCTTTTTTATGGTTAACGTGACGTCTGCGGCAAACAATGGTTAGCTCTTGTTGCTTTTCAGCTTTTTAGTAATCAGGGAACAGCATACTTAATTCCTTTTTTAGTAGCCTCCTTTTTTTTGACCTCTTTCCTACTCCCGCTCGAGCCTCACCATGGTCTCCTGGTGCGCAGTCTGCGGGAACATGTCTACCAGGCGAACCTCAGTCAGCCGATAGCCAGTCTTGGTAAGCCCGGCCAGATCGCGGGCTAGGGTGGCCGGGTCGCAGGAGATGTAGATAATCTGTCGGGCCTCAAGACCAGGTAGCAGGGGGATGAGTTCGGCGCAGCCGGAACGGGGCGGATCAAGGATGAGGCAGTCAAAGGTGGCCTTTTCGGCCAGTAGACGCCTGGCCGCCTTAGTGGCGCTCTCCTGACTGAATCGGCAGCGATCGGCTAGACCGGCGGCCTCGGCATTGCGCACGGCGCTGCGGATGGTGGAGCGCTGCATGTCCATACCGGTTATCTCCCAACCCTGCATGGCCAGGGGAAGAGAAAAATTGCCCATGCCGCAGAACAGATCCAACGCCTTGGTGGGCTTCATCTCTCGCGTCCAGTCCAGCAAGAGCCTGATGCAGTTTTCGTTCTGCCCGAGATTTACCTGGCAAAACCCCCCCGGCTCCAAAGCAAGGGTGAGTGACTGCCTGCACAGCCCGGCAGGCAGGGAAAATTCCACCAAGAGTCCGCTTAAAGGAATCTCGCCCGTGTCATTGAAACACGGACCTTTGGTCTGGCCTTCCACGCTGAAAATCACTGCTTCCAGCAGGGGTAAGGCCTGACAGAGAAGCCGGGCGGCTTGGTGATCTCCAGGCCGGGTTTTTCTGGTGTAGTGAATGAGCAAAATGATGGAGTTGTGGGCGGGATTTTCGAGCAACTCGATGGCCGAGGACATGGACAGAAGGGACTGGAATTGCCTGCTGACGGAAAGATCGGCAAGCACCGAGTTGATACCCTCTCCGGCCAGGGGGCATCGGGAAACCGGGACCAGGTCGTGGCTTTGACGACCGAAATACCCCGCCCTCCCCTGTGATACCTGCAACCTGATCCGTTGCCGATAGCCAAAGAGTTTGGGCGAGGCCTGGGCCGCTCCCATAAGAGTGGCAAGCTCCTTCTCCTGACACAACCTGGCCCGGCAGAGCGTCTCTGTCAGGATACCATTTTTCAACCGAAGCTGTTCGGTGTACGCCGCGTGCTGGAAATCGCAGCCACCACAGGTGTCATACATTGGGCAAATCGGCATTACCCGCTGGTCCGAGGACTGGAGCACCTCGAGCAGGTCTGCTTCCTGGTACTGTTTGTGGTGACGGCGCAGTTGTACCCGCACCAGCTCTCCAGGAAGCACGCGGGGCACCATGACCACCTGGCCATCCGCCAGCCGACCCAGGCCCAGACCTCCTTTGATTACCTTCTCAACCGTGAATTCCACGGACGTGGTCATCGGCATCTCCATAAAAAAATGCCGGTCACAGGGCCACTGCCCCATACCGGCATTTTAGGGGATATCCTCCCCGTTACAACCTAATAGTTCTTGTCAGCATAGGCGAGCCAACCGCCTGCCTCCACGAGATTTTTGTCAAATTCGTTTAGGTTAAATGGAATAACCGCCTTCTTGCTGCCCTGGGCAGTGAGCGTGCAGGCGGCCAGATCCACGCTAACCGTGACCGCATCACCAAGGCCAAAAAGGGTCTCGATATCTTTCTTGGGTAACTCGATGGCCAGCATGCCGCAGTTGTACATGTTCTGCCGGAAGATGCGGGCAAAGCTTTCGCCGATGACCACGTTGATATCGTTGACCTCAAAAACCCAAACCGCATGCTCCCGGGAGGATCCACAGCCAAAATTGGCCCGGGTGATGATAACCCCCTTGCCCTCGATGTCCCTGCGCGGGTCAAAACCTCCGAGCTTGAGATCTTCCAGGATAAAGGGCTGTAGGGCCAGCTTGGTGTTTTCGGTCAGGTATTTGGCCGGGATGATCTCATCGGTATTGATGTCGTTTCTGTCAAGAAACAGCGCTTTGCCGCCAAACTCTTTCATTATCGTTCACTCCATTGATGTTGGATTGGTTGTCTTTACAGGAGCTTCCGCGGGTCGGTGATATGGCCCTGCACTGCGGTGGCCGCAGCGGTGAGCGGGCTCATCAGATGGACGATGCCGCCCTTACCCATCCGGCCATTGAAATTCCGGTTGGTGGTGGAAGCGCAAATCTCGCCTTCAGCCAGAACCCCATTGCTCATGCCCAGACAGGCGCCGCAGGTCGGGTTGGTCACACAAAAACCTGCTTCCATGAAGATGGCAATGAGCCCCTCTTCCAATGCCTGAGAATATACCTTGGGCGTGGCCGGAGAAAGGATGCCGCGCACATTGGCGGCGATTTTTTTCCCTTTCAGGATTCGGGCTGCGGAGCGGAGATCCTCGATGCGGCCATTGGTGCAGGAGCCGATGTACACCTGATCCACCGGGGTACCCTCCATTTCGGTAACGTCTTTCACCTCGTCTGGCTTGTAGCCGAAAGTCACCTGGGGCACAAGTTTGGAGACATCGATGGTCAATTCCTGGTCATAGATAGCGTCGGGGTCAGAATGCCATCGAACAAAATCCTCAACCGCCAGATCAATTGACTCATACTGATCCTTGATAAACGGCCAGAGGTATTTGGCCGTCACCCGGTCGGGCAGGCAGATGCCGCAGGTAGCTCCGGCTTCGATGGCCATGTTGCACAGGGTCATCCTCGCTTCCATGCTCATCCCTTCAACCACCGGTCCGACAAATTCCAAGACCTTGTCAGTAGCGCCGTTCACCGTCAACTCTTTAATGATACGCAAGATCACATCCTTGGCGGATACGCCATCCTGCAATGTGCCGGTGATGGTGAATCGCATGGTTTCCGGAATACGGAAAGAGCAAACCCCTTTTAAGATCCCCACCTCCAGATCGGTGGTGCCCACACCCGCAGCAAAGGCCCCGAACGCTCCGTGGGTGCAGGTATGCGAATCACCCATGATCACCGTGTTGCCTGGGCGGATAAAGCCCTTTTCCGGGAAGAGGGCATGGCAGACGCCGTTGGCGCCGATGTCAAAGAAATCCTGGATCTTGTGACGTCTGGCCCAGTCGCGGAGGATCTTGCCCTGGGTTGCGGTCTTGGTATCTTTGGAAGGCGTCACATGATCGATGACCGCTTTGATCTTGCTGGTGTCAAAAACCCGGTCCATGCCACGGGCCTCAAGATCGGTGATGGCGATGGGCGTAGTGATTTCGTGACACATGACCACGTCGATATCGAGGATGACATTTTCAGGGGTGGGAGTGTCACGCAGATGCGCGGCAAAAATCTTTTCTGCTATGGTTTTACCCATTGTTCATAGGCCTCCGTGCTGGGGGGATTGGCTGAATATTTTTTGCGGGGATATTGCCCACGATAGAAAAGTTTTTACCACAGACCAGCAACCCTTAGCCACGATAAATGACAAGCCCCACCCTAAAAAATACCAAGAGGCCCAGGCAGGTAAAAAAGGAAACATGGTTTTTTCGTACTTTGCGTTTGACCGGAGTTCCCATGCTGTATATCATGCATCGAAACGGGCTGTTTTGCTCTCTGGGTGCGCGAAATTCATTTCAGGATAAAGCATGCATATGGCACGAAAAAATATCAGGAAATCTGACCGGCAATTGTCTCCTTCTCAAGCCGCAAACCAACAGACTGTTGGGATGATCCTTGCCATTTCTCTTGATGAATATGGAGAGATCCCTTCACGTCTTGTCATGCTTTTTTCTGATGTGGCAGGTCTCTACGATGGTCGTTGGTCAAGCCACGAAGCCTGCGCCGTCACTTACCATAATTTTAGTCATGCCCTGGATGTCTGCCTTGCTTCAGCCCGCATGCTCTCCGGCTGGAACCGGACAGAGTCAGCGCAGACCCTGGATGAAAACCACTTCCTGCTTGGCATGGCCGCATCCCTTTTCCATGACGCCGGGTATATCAAGAACAAGGGCGACCATGCCGGGTCCGGCGGCAAATTCACCTTGGTCCATGTCGAGCGGAGCATGGAGATTGCCTGGGAATACCTGACCAGAAAACAGTGGTCTTCTGAGGAGGTGGAGACTGTCTGCCGAATGATCTCCATCACCGATTATACCAAATTGTCGGATCTGGCCTCCTTGTTTACGGACGTCCGGATCAAAGCCATGGCGCAGATGGTGGCCACTGCCGATCTGGTTGCCCAAATGGCGGATACCGACTATGTCCAGCGAATCGACGACCTGTTTGCCGAGTTCAAGGAGGTCTATGAGTTTGAAAACTGTGAGGCTTTGGCAAAAAAAGGGACCAAGGTTTACAAAACGGTGCAGGAGATCAAGGACGGTACCATTGACTTTTATGAGCATTTTGTGGTGCCGACCCTTACAAAGCTTGGCCGGATGGATCGCTACCTGACCAACTTTTTCGGCGACGGCAGAAACCCGTATCAGGAAAATATCGCCGCCAATCTTTCCGGCCATCTCATGGATGTCCGTTCCCAGTGGCGTCGGCTTGGCGATATCCTCACCGACCTGGGGCTGGCCTCCAACGAACAGATAACCAAAGCTCTGGCCAAACAGCAGACCCTTACCGAGAAAAAAACAGATCCCTCAAAAAGCTTTAATGCCCTACTCCGGGAGCAGTTGCTGCCCTGGTTTGCAGCCCGTTCCCAGGAAGGACGCTGCCTTGGCGACATCCTTATGGAAATGCAGGCGGTCGAGCCAAAATCTCTGGCCAAGGGATTGTTGGCCCAGATGCTGCCAGATTCCCTGTATGAGAAGCTTTCGCCCCGAGAGCTGCACTTCCTGCTCCAAGCCGCTATCCTGTTGCAGAATATCTGTAAAGGTCCATGGATTCTGGGGGTGGTTTTGGAGATGGCCAACGAAATTCTCGATTGTGAAGCCAGTTCAATCCTTATCGCTGATCTTGACGAAAAAGAGATGCTGGTCGCCCTGCCCACCGGCCCCAAAAAAAATCTGGTCTACGGCAAGGGGATTGCCATGGATAAAGGGCTTTCCGGCTGGGTGTATCGCAACGGCCAGCCGGCGCGGGTGAGCAATGTCAGCGACGACGCCCGCTTTGACCGGGGCATGGACAAAAATATCGATTTTGTAACCCGTTCCATCCTTGCCGTGCCTCTGCATGTGAACGGCGAGTGCATCGGCGCGGTTGAAGCACTGAATAAAAGTGACGACAATTTCACCCAGCACGACATGAATGTCCTGGCTATCCTTGCCAATATGCTTGCCAATGTCATGGTTGGTGTTTTATGCCTCCAGTCGAACCATTGAGCGTCCTTTGCCAATGAAAATTCTCTTCCCTGCCCTGCTCGCCCTCGTCATAATTCTGCCCTCTTCCGTCCTTGGCGCCCAGGGGATCAGCATCGACGGCAAGGTGAAATACCCTCCCGGTTTCAGCAAGTTTGACTACGCCTCGGACAAAGCGCAAAAGGGTGGTCATCTGGTGCTCCACGATCTGGGGAGTTATGACAAGCTTAACCCCTATACCCTGAAAGGTACTGCCCCGGCCGGGCTTGACGAACTGGTTTTCGAGACCCTTGCCGTGCCGAGCCTGGATGAACCCTTTGCCTCTTACGGACTGATCGCTAAGGACATCGCCGTGGCGGAAGATAAATTGTCCGTCACCTTCACCATCCATGAGGCGGCCCGGTTTTCCGACGGCACCCCCATCACCCCGGAAGATGTGAAGTTCTCACTGGACACCCTTAAAAGCCAGGCGGCAAGCCCCTCATACCAGATATACTTTCAGGACATCAGTTCCGCCGAGATTCTTGACCAGCACCGCGTCCGCTTTCATTTTTCCCAGCGCAACCGCGAACTGCACATGATCGCGAGCCAGATGCCGGTATTCTCCAAGAAATTCTACACCGCCCACCCCTTTGATGCTCCAGACATGACCCCGCCTGTCGGTTCCGGCCCGTATCTTGTCAAGGAAATCATTCCCGGCAAAGCCATCACCTATGTCCGAAATCCACAGTATTGGGCCAAGGATCTCAATGTGCGGCGTGGGATGTTCAACTTCGACACCATCACCTACAAGTACTTCAAGGATCAAATCGTTGCGGTGGAAGCTTTCAAGGCCGGGGAATTCGATTTTATGCCGGTCAACATCGCCAAGCAATGGGCCCGTGATTTGAACGGGCCTAAGTTCAAACGCGGCGAACTTATCAAAGAAACCTTACCCCACAAGAATAACGCCGGGATGCAGGCTTTTGTCTTTAACCTGCGCAAGCCTGTTTTTAAGGATCGCCTGGTCCGTAAGGCCCTTTCCTTGGCCTTTGATTTCGAGTGGACCAACGCCGCCCTCTTTTTTGGCCAATACACCCGGTGCGACAGCTTTTTTAGTAACTCGACCATGCGAGCCCAGGGGCTGCCTACAGGCCTTGAGCTCGCCTATCTTGAACCGTTCCGTGCCACCCTGCCTCAGGAGGTATTCACCATTCCGCCCGCCCCCTTCAGCACCAAGCCTCCAGCCAGTTTGCGCGGTAATCTGCTCCAAGCAAAAAAGATTCTCGACCAGGCGGGTTGGGTGGTGAAAAATGGAGTGCTCACCAACAGCGCAGGGCAACCGCTGGAATTTGAAATCCTCTTAGTCGGGACAGGGTTTGAGCGGGTGATGGAGCCCTATATTAATAACCTGAAAAAAATCGGGGTGCGCGTGCATTCGCGGGTCATCGATCCAGCCCTCTATATCCGTCGCATGGACAATTTCGATTTTGACATGACGGTTTCCGTCTTCGGGCAGGCCCAATCCCCTGGCAATGAACAGCGCAATTATTGGCATTCTTCAACAGCTGAGCGTAAAGGTTCCCGTAATCTCATCGGCATCGCCGATCCGGCAGTGGACCACCTGGTGGACCGGATCATCTACGCCCAGACCCAAGAGGAACTCAGTGCCGCCTGCAAGGCCCTGGACCGGGTTCTCTGGTACGGGTATTATGTTGTCCCCAACTGGTATTTGGCCCAGCACCGGATCGCCTATCGTAGCATCTTCGCTCGGCCTGAAACCCTCCCCCTGTATTACTCACCCTCTCAGGCCCTGATGACCTGGTGGCTTAAGCCGGAAAACCGCCAGCAGCGTTAGCCATTTTTTAAAAGCGTATTGGGCGGTGGTGAGGTAAAATATTCAAAAATGGCGATTGGTTACAATTCACTCCTTGTTAGGGTCTTTATTTTCCATTCGATGAAGAAAAGAAACATTCTCCTGGCGCTCCTTGCCTTACTTGTCCTTTCTCCTTTCCCTACCCAGGCTCAGCAGCCCGAGGGGCAGAAACCCTCTCAGAAGTCAAGGCTTCTGGTGATCCCTGGCACCGGGGACAGCCAGGCTCTCTTGCACAAACTCGCCCAACTCTATGCCAAAAACCATGCCGGAATCACCGTGGAAATCCCGGAAAGCGTTGGCAGCGGGGGGGGCATACGATCTGTCATCACCGGAAAAAATGAGATTGCCAGGGTGGCGCGCCCATTAACGGAAAAAGAAAGCGCCCAAGGGCTCAGCTCCCGGATCTTTGCCCAAGCGCCCATTGTTTTTGCAGTCAATGCCGGGCTTGTCGAGGTGGAGAACCTTTCCCTTGAGCAGATAGTCGGGATATATTCAGGCAGAATCCAACAGTGGGATGCCGTAGATGCTGCCTTGAGCGGCGTCGGCAAGATTTATATAATGAACAGGGAGGGGGGAGATTCTTCCCGCACCGTGCTCGAAAACCTTATCCCAGGCTTTAAAGAGATTTCTGCCCCTGCCGGGTCAATAGTGTATTCCACCCCTGATGCTGTGCAGACTTTGATAGCCTCGCCAAACACCATCGGCTATCTGCCCATGCCCGCAGCGGTCGGCGCTGGAATTAAGGTGTTGCGTGTCCAGGATGTAGCCCCCTCTCCCGTTAATGTCCGACAGAAAAAATACCAGTTTGTTATCCCCCTCGCCTTGGTGTGGAAAGACACCCTCTCGCCACTGGCTCAGGATTTTCTTGATTTCCTCTCAAGTTCTGCCGCCAGAAAGCTCATGCTGGAAAATGGCGCCATCCCCGTTGAATGAGAATATCTGACCAATGCGCATCTCCATATTCAAGAAAATTTTCATCAGCCAGCTTGCCCTGATTATCTTCGCCTCCGGCGTTATTTCCCTGGCCAGCTATTTTTTTATGGTCCGACTGTACAACGAGGCCCAAAATAATACGCTGCAGATAATCTCCTCGTCAACGGCCTTGAAGGTCGCAACCAAAATTGCCCAGCATAAAGCCACGATCAAGGAAATAGCAGAAGCCAGGGAAGTGGCTCTGTATGCCCAGAAATTTCAGGAGCTCCTCCTTACCAAACATTTGGCCCGTTATCAGGAGCAGTTCCCGAGTCTCAGCTATATTGACAAGGAGGGGAACCAAGAATTCCGCCTGGTCGATGGTCATACCATTGAATCCCTCGATAATCTCGCTGGGCAGGAGGTAATTCGGGCCTCCCTTGACTCCCCGAATCAGGCAATTCTTGGTGAGGTTGTCTGGGACCCTATTTTACAAACCCATGTACTGCAGTTTGCCTACACTAAAATAGACTATTTTGGTGACCAATTCTGCGGTCTGATCCTTGGACAAACGCCGCTCTCCCAGATTATCCCCCCCACTGGCAGTTGTATTTCTTCCCAAAAAGGGTACTGCCGGATTGTGGCGCCAGACGGCAAGATTCTGGGCGATCTCGAGTCAAAAAACATAATGAAAAATCTGGTTGTCGCAAACCAGAATATTGGCCAGCTTTTCGCCAAAGCCGCGGGAGAGTCCCATGGGCAGATCCATCATGAAGTGCTCAATGGTGAGGATTGTTATTTCGCCATTACCCTGATCCCGAACACCCCCTGGCTGGCGATGTCGGTGCTGACTTCCCAGCAATACACCGCGGTGCCCAGGTTGTTTCGAAATTTTTCCATTCTCCTTTTTCTTGGTCTTTTTTTCCTGGCGAGCATCTCCACTTTTTTTCTTGCCCAGTCCATCACTTCTCCGATTCAGAAAATTTCCCAAGCCAGCTCCGCCATGGCCAAAGGCAATTTTGAGCAACGGGTTGTCCCTGGTCATGACGAAATCGGCGATCTGGCAGAATCCTTCAACACCATGGCGGAAAAACTTGGCGTCGCTATCAACCGGGAGAAGCATATCCTAGCGGCTGAAGCGTCTGCTCGACTGAACGCCGAACTTGCCGACCAGCACAAAACAGAATTTCTTTCCAAGATCAGTCACGAGCTGCGAACTCCACTCAATATTGTTTTGGGCATGACTGAATTGTTGGAGAATAACAACCCGTCCGGCAAACCGCAGCCAGAGGTCGCAGCCATCAAGGATGCAGGCCAGAACCTGCTCCAGCTCATCAATGGTATTCTCGATTTTTCACGCCTGGAAAGCGGGACCATGAGTCTTGTTCCTGTCCCCTTTGATCTCTATGCCATTCTTGGTAGACTGAAGAAAAAATATGAACCCGCTGCCAAGGCGAAGGGACTCACCCTTTTTTATATGGAACCGGTGGCGGTGCCAACCACGGTTGTCGGGGACGAAGGTCGTATCTTTCAGGTGCTGGAAAACCTGCTGGACAACGCCATAAAATTTACGGAACATGGAGAGATCTCCCTGCGGGTTCGCCCTCTTGGTCTCAAGGCCATTGAGGATCAACATGTTATCAATCTCCGTTTTGAGGTGGCCGACACAGGATGCGGCATTCCTCTGGAACAGCAAGGTGCCATGTTCGAGTCGTTTAAGCAGTTTGATTCTTATGCGAACAGAAAGATAGGCGGCCTCGGGATTGGCCTGACACTCTCCCAACAGCTCATCGAACTCATGCATGGGAAAATCGGCATGAAAAGCGAGCCAGGCAAGGGGAGCACCTTTTTTGTGGATCTGGACCTGCCGGTGGCTAAGGAAGGGGTACCCCCCGCGACCTTGGGAACACGCACGGCAGAATCCGCGGATGGGGCAATCGCTCAAGACAGCATGAGGAAGGTCATGAATATTCTTATCGCGGAAGATAACCCGGTAAACCAGAAGCTGTTGCGCCTCATGCTGGAGATGCATGGCCACCATGTGCGGGTGACTGCCGATGGCAAGGAGGCGATTGCCGTCTACCAGAGCGAGGACATTGACCTCATCCTGATGGATGTACAGATGCCTGGGATGAACGGTTTTGAGGCAACCACCACCATCCGAGAACTTGAAAAAGATACCGGCAAGCATGTACCGATTATTGCCGTAACCGCCCATGTCATGCCGGGCTACAAGGAAGAATGTCTCAACGCGGGGATGGATAACTATCTTTCCAAGCCCTTTCGCATGCAGGAACTACTCGGGATAATCGAAGAAACCCTTGTTCAGTTAACTAAGTCGGCGTGAGATGGCGGCCTACATTATAAGACGTCTCCTGCTCATGATCCCTACCATTTTTGGGATCATGCTGGTCACCTTTGCCGTCACCCAATTTGTGCCGGGCGGGCCGGTGGAGCGGATGCTTGCCCAGTTACAGGGATCAGATCGTGCCGGCGGTGAGGTCCACGCCAGCCGCAGTATGGACCTGTATCAGGGCAACAAGGGGCTCGACGAGGAGCGGGTGGCGCAGCTTACCAAGCTCTACGGCTTTGACAAGCCTCCGGTGGAGCGCTTCCTGACCATGATGAAAAACTATCTGGTCTTTGATTTCGGCCAGAGCTATTACCACCACAACAGCGTGGTCGCCCTGGTCATTTCCAAACTGCCCGTCTCCATGTCCCTTGGCTTATGGTCATTTCTCATCGTCTACGGAGTCTGCATCCCGCTTGGCATTGCCAAGGCCATGCGGGAAGGCTCCCGCTTCGATGTCCTCACCAGCACCGCAATCCTCATCGGCTACGCCATCCCCGGGTTTGTCTTGGCCATTGCCCTGATCGTTCTCTTCGGGGGCGGGAGTTTTTTTAGCATCTTTCCGTTGCGGGGGCTGGTCTCCGACAACTGGGCTGAGATGGGGATTGCCGCCAAGGTGGCGGATTACCTCTGGCACATGGTTCTGCCCGTGCTTTCCAGCGCGGTGGGTAGCCTGGCGGTCATGACCCTGCTGACTAAAAACAGTTTTCTTGAAGAGATTCGCAAGCAGTACGTTCTCACTGCCAGGGCTAAGGGGTTAAGCGAAAACCAGGTATTGTATCGGCATGTGTTCCGCAACGCCATCATCCCCATCATCACCGGTTTCCCCGGCTCCTTTATCACCGCCTTTTTCACTGGCAGCCTGCTCATCGAAACCATTTTTTCCCTGGACGGTATGGGATTGCTGGCCTACGAATCCATTCTCAACCGCGATTATCCAGTGGTGTTGGGTACTCTCTACTTTTTCACCATCATCGGCTTGATCTCCCGCTTGTTGTCAGACCTCAGTTATGTGGTGGTGGACCCGCGCATCAGCTTTGAAAGTGTGGAGTCCCGCTAAAGATGCAGCCGACGCCCCAAAAACTCTCCTCCCGCCGCTGGCGACGCTTCAAAGCCAACAAGCGGGGCTATTACAGTCTGATCCTCTTTTCCCTCTGCTTTATCCTGAGCCTGGGCGCGGAGATTCTTAGCAACGACAAGCCGCTGCTCATCTCCTATCAGGGGAGCTTTTATTTCCCTTTAGTCCGGGAGTACCCAGAAACCACCTTTGGCGGGGTGTTCGAAACGGAAACCGATTATCAGGATCCCTTTGTCCGCCAACACCTCAGCAGCGGCGGAAATTTTGCCCTGTTCCCGCCCAACCCCCACAGCTATGACTCCATCAACCTGCAGATCAGGCAACCGGTCCCCTCCCCGCCCGATTCCACCAATTTCCTGGGCACCGATGACCGGGGCCGTGATGTCCTGGCCCGGCTGCTCTACGGCTTTCGTCTCTCGGTGATCTTCGCCTTTATCCTCACCATTATCGGCACGGTCATCGGCATCATCACCGGGGCTTTGCAAGGCTATCTCGGCGGGCGCACCGATCTGTTCATGCAGCGGTTTATCGAAATCTGGAGCGCCATGCCCGAGTTATACCTGCTGATCATCTTTGCCTCGATTTTCAAACCCAGCGTGCTCCTGCTCCTGATCCTCCTTTCGATCTTCGGCTGGATGGGGCTGGCCGATTACGTGCGGGCCGAGTTTCTTAAAGGCCGTAACCTCGATTATGTGAAAGCGGCCAAGGCTTTGGGCGTGGGCAATATCACCATCATGTTCCGCCACCTGCTCCCCAACGGGATGACCCCGGTGATCACCT
>CALMMG010000174.1 GCA_937868185.1 uncultured Pseudomonadota bacterium | reverse complement strand
GCGAAGGCGCAATGAACATACATCCTACCGCAGTTATTGATCCCGAGGCGAAGGTCCACGCCTCCACCACGGTCGGCCCCTATGCCGTTATTGAGAAAGGGGTGGTGATCGGCCCTGATTGTGTGATCTGCCCCCATGCCGTGGTTACCGGCTTGACTACCATCGGCGCTCGCAACACCATTGGCTCTTTCGCCAATATCGGTGGGCCGCCTCAGGATTTGAAATACAACAACGAGCCCACCCGGCTGGTTATCGGCGATGATAATCAGATCCGGGAGTATGTTTCCATCCACCGCGGAACTCCGGGCGGGCATGGGGTGACCACGGTGGGTAGCGGCAATCTGTTGATGGCTTACACCCACATCGCCCATGACTGCGTGGTCGGGGATCACGTCATCATGGCCAACGCCGCCACCCTGGGTGGACATGTTGAGGTCGCGGATCGGGTGATAATTGGCGGTCTCACTGCTGTGCATCAGTTCGTTCGGATCGGTGAGTATGCCTATATCGGTGGCATGTCAGGGCTCAGCAAAGATGTCCCTCCCTATGTGATCATGGCTGGTATCCGCAACCAGATGCGGGTGACCGGCATTAACCGCATTGGCCTGCGACGGTCAGGCTTTACTGCGGATGAGATCAAAAAACTGGGGCAGGCCTACAAGATTATTTTTCGCAGCCCGGATTTGTTGCTCCAGGAGGCACTGGCCAAGACCCTGGAGGAAATTCCCGACTGTGCGCCGGTTGCCAAGCTGGTGAATTTCTTTGCCACCTCGAAACGTGGGGCAGTGCGTATGGCCGGTGATGACGAAGAATAGCATTGGCATCATCGCCGGCGGCGGTCAGTTCCCAAAACTCTTTGCCGAGGCGGCCAAGAAAGCGGGGCGTGAGGTGGTGATTGTTGCCCACCAGGGGGAATCCTGGCCTGAGCTTGAGGGTATTGCCGATCGGTTCTGTTGGGTAAAGCTCGGCCAGCTTGGCCGGATCATAAGTTTCTTCCGAGAACATGGCGTTACGGAGACCGTGTTTTTGGGCGATATCACCAAAACCAAAATCTTCAAGGATGTTTGGCCGGACCTCAAGGGGCTGACCCTGTGGAACAAAATAGACGTCCGGCAGGACGATGCGATCTTGCGGGCGGTGGCAGATGCCCTGGAAAAAGAAGGCATTCACGTTTTGGAATCCACCCTGTACCTTAAGGATCTGCTCTTTCCTAAAGGGGTTCTTTCCAAGAAAAAGCCCACCGCCGAGCAGTTGGAGGATATCCGCTTTGGCTGGCAGACCGCCAGGGCCATTGGCGCCCTTGATATCGGGCAATGTGTTGTAGTCCGGAATCGAACCGTGCTGGCGGTGGAGGCCATTGAGGGAACGGATGCTGCTATCACCCGGGGCGGCTCACTGGGCAAAGAGAAGGTTGTGGTCGTCAAGGTGAAAAAACCGAAGCAGGATTTCCGTTTCGATCTGCCGGCCATCGGCGGAAAAACTATCGAGACTATGTCCGCGGTCAAGGGTGCTGTCTTGGCGGTGGAAACCGGTCAGGCCCTGCTCTTTGACCGGGAGGCCGTAATCGAAATGGCGAACCGAGCGGGGATTGTCGTGGTCGGGGTGGAAGAGTTGGCGGACGGAACATTGTCGTTATAGCGCCTCGTTTTTTTGTGCCGATTATTTAGTCATCAGGATTTACATCTCATGAAAGCCATGGTTCTGGCTGCGGGCCTCGGGACACGTCTGCGGCCTTATTCCCTGAAACGCCCCAAGCCCATGTTTCCGGTACTTGACACCCCTCTGCTGACGCATACCCTCTCCCAGTTGCGCCAAAACGGGGCCGTGAAGGTCGTGGTCAATGCCCATCATCTGCGAGAGCAGATTGGGGTGATGCTCCAAGGGCAAGAGGATGTCCATGTCCAGATGGAAGATATTGAGCTGGGAACCGGAGGCGGCCTTCGTTTAGCGCAAAGCCATTTCGACGAGGCCCCTTTTCTGGCGGTCAATGGCGATATTGTCCATGACCTTGATCTTGCTGCAGCTTATCGGAGCCATTGCGCCTCAGGTGCTGATGTGACCATGGTGCTGCATGACTGCCCGCGTTTCAATAATGTGCGGGTCAATGGCGAGGGCAGGATCGTTGGCTTTGCTGGGGCAGCGGGGGAGGGTGAGCACCTTCTGGCCTTCACCGGGGTACAGGTCATCAACCCGGCAGTATTATCTCTGATCCCAGAGGGCGTTTTTTATAATATCATTGATTGCTATACCGAATTGCTCAAGCGTGGGGGCTCTATTCTTGCCTTGGTCGTCTCGAGCCATTTTTGGACCGATATGGGCACCCCGGCGGATTACCTTAAGCTCCATGAGGAGATTTTGCGCAAAGGGAGAATGGCTGGATTTTTCGTAGAGAATAGGGGAAATCCTTTTTGTCTCGGGCAAGACGTTATCATCGGGACTGGGGTGTCGTTTCAAGATTGGGTTGCCATAGGGCATGGGGCAACCATTGGTGAGGGGGCCAGTCTTACCCGGGTTGTGGTTTGGGATGGGGCCAGGGTTCCCCCCGGCGTCATCGTGACTGACAGTATCATTATTGAGGGGGATTAAAGTGTTTACGGACCAGCAAAAGCAGGCTCTTGGCAGGTTGCTGGCCGCGCAGGGCCTTCCCCTGGAGATTCAAGTGGCGGACCGGATGGCCGGGGATGGCTCCGACCGGCAGTTTTATCGGTTTGCCGTTGGTGATCTTTCCCTGTTGGCCGTCTTACCAAGTGTCGCCCAGCCTCTGGGCATGGCTGAAGCACGAGCCGCCTATGCAATAGGCCGCCATTTTTTCACACATGGAGCCGCAGTTCCTCGAATCTACGGTTTTGCTGAAGATTGCGGTCTCATTCTCTGCGAGGATCTGGGCGATACCAAGCTCCATGATCTGGTCCTCCAGCATGGCTCAGAGGCGCCGGAGGTCGACGCATACTATCGGCAGGCCCTCGCTGCCCTGGCCCATTTACAGACCGAAACATGCCAAGGTTTTCAGTCGGATTGGTGTTGGGATACCCCTAGGTATGACCGCTCTCTCATGCTGGCCAGGGAGTCCGGCTATTTTCAGCAGGCTCTGTGTGAGGATTTCCTGGGGATGACCGTTTTTCCCCAAGGGCTTGACCAGGAGTTTGTTTTTCTGGCGGAGCGGGCTATGCAGGAACCCGCCGATTTTATTCTGCACCGGGATTTTCAGTCGCGCAATCTCATGGTATATGAGGGAAAAATCAGAATTATTGATTTTCAGGGTGCCAGATTTGGGCCGTTGGGGTATGATCCCGCCTCCCTGCTCCTCGATCCCTATGCCGGTTTGTCATTCAACCAGCAGCAGGCCCTTCTTGGTTGTTACCTAGATGCCCTCGCCTCTCACATTCCCCTTGACCGGGGACGATTCATTGAGGGATATTACTACATGGCGCTACAGCGCAACCTGCAGATTCTCGGAGCGTTTGCTTTTCTTTCGAAAAACCGGGGGAAACATTTTTTTCGGCAGTTCATTAAACCCGCTGCTCGCACCCTCCACGAACATCTGGCTGCGCCGCAGGGGCGGGATTTCCCCTGTCTGCGCGTTGTGGTGGAGCAGGCGATAAATTTAGAAGCTGTTACGAAATAATTATTATTCAGTCTGTTTCGTCGCCGTTAATACTGCTACGGCTCCTTATGCCGTTTCTGCCGACCAGAATGACGTAATTGTTTTGTGACCACGGCTTCCTTCAATAACCAATACGGAAATCTATAACTCCCATGCAGACCCGATATCCCATCGTTGCCCTGGTTGGCCGACCCAATGTCGGTAAATCAAGCCTTTTTAATAGATTCGCCAAGAACCGCAAAGCCATTGTTGACCCCACCCCCGGTGTAACCCGTGACCGTCATTATGAACAGGTGACCATCGAAGAGCGGACTTTCATTCTGGTTGATACCGGAGGCATTGAGGGCGACGGGCGGGAAAAGATGGCTGGCTTGATCCGTGAGCAGACCATGCAGGCCATGCGTGAGGCGGATGTGATCCTTTTCTTGCTTGATGGCAAGGAAGGGGTGCTGCCGGAAGATTACGAAGTGGCCGATTATTTGCGGCGCACGGAAAAACCGGTGCATTTCCTGGTCAACAAGGTGGATAGCCCGGAGCTTGAGCAAAAGCTGCTTCCTCAATTTTATGAACTGGGGGTGGATAAACTCTGGCCAGTTTCTGCAGCGCATGGCTATGGGGTTAAGCCGTTTTTTGAGACACTGCTCGAAACTCTACCAGTTTTCCCAGAATCCGAAGATATTCCGCCGGACACCATTAATCTGGCCTGTCTGGGGCGGCCCAATGTGGGCAAGTCTTCCCTAATCAACCGGTTGCTGGGCGAAGAGCGCATGGTGGTCTCTGATATCCCTGGCACCACCAGAGATTCCGTGGATACTCTGCTTACCGTTGGCAAGCAGCCGTTTCTGCTCATCGATACGGCGGGGATCAGGCGCAAGGGCAAGGTACAGGAGAAACTGGAGAAGTTCAGTGTGCTCCAGGCCCTGGGCGCTTTGGAACGGTGCGACATCGTGCTGATTTTGATTGACGCCGGGGAGGGGATCACCGAGCAGGACACCAAGGTGCTTGGCTATGCCTTTGAACGGGGCCGGGCCTGTTTGATTTTGGTGAACAAGTGGGACTTGCTCCAGGGGGATGCGAAGCGGCAGAAACAGCTGATGGAGGAGATTGCCCGGGCCACGAGTTTTGTTGAATATGCTCCGGTGCTTAAGATTTCCGCCCTTACCGGTGCCGGGGTGAAGCAGTTGCTGCCCACGGTGGCGAAGATATACAAGCAGTATTGCGGGACCTTTTCAACCGGCAAACTCAACCGAATCTTGCAGGCGGCGCTGGAGGGCCATAATCCGACCATGCACCAGGGCCGCCGCCTCAAATTCTACTACACGACTCAGATTTCCTCTAAGCCGCCGACCTTTATCGTTTTTACCAACTATCCCAAGGGGGTGCATTTCTCCTACCTCCGCTATCTGCTGAACCAGTTCCGGGCCGGACTCAAGCTTGATTCCATCCCCATCAAGATTATCCTTAAGGAACGGCAACGTAAGGAATATGGCGAAAAAACCTGAGGGGAATACGCATGGATCTTTGCGTTCTGATCCGCAGGGCATGTTCGCGGCTTTTGCCGCGTTAGCCGAGGAATCCGGCTATGCCGCGTATCTTGCCCCTCAGGAAAAGGCCTGGGAGTTGTATCTTGTCTGTCTTGCCAAAGATCTTGCCGATTTTCTTGCTGCAGTAACCGCCAGTCCGTCGCAGTCAGGCGGTCGCGCCAGCGATCTCCCAGCCGCCGCCGGTTTTGAGGCCGTACGTACCTTCAGGCCGCTCGGTCTGTCTTTTGCTATTTTTTTCTCCCTGTTGAAATGCGTCCGCCAGTCTTTTTTGGGTCGTTTGCCCGGGAAAGATTGGGTGGGTTCCGCGGTTTTTTTTGACCGCTTAGAAGCGGTTGCTGTCAGCCAGTGGGCCAAGGAGGAGAGTAGTTCTGTTCTGCGCCGGCTGCGTAAGGCGCGGCAGTTCATCCTTAATGAAAAAAGACGATATGCCGCAGTGTTTTCGCGGATGGCTGAACCGGCTTTTATCGTGGATCGGCAACGGTGTCTGGTGGATGTCAATGATGCCTTTGAGGATTTTTTCAAGGTGCGCGGCGAGACCCTGATCGGAAAATCCTGTTCTGTGGTTCTCGGTCAGCAGGTCTGTGAGGCCTGTCTGCTGGAAAAAGCGCTGTCCGAACAGGGTTCCTTTTCCAGTATTGAGATCAGTATTCCGGTTACGGGGGAGACTCGGACAGTGCTGATGAGCGGCACCTCTCTTGGTTTTGTGAACGGGGAGGATTCCGGCGGCATCGTGGTGTTGCAGGATATCACCGCGCAACGGGAGGTGGAGCTGGCCTTGCAGGCAAGCGAGGAACAGTTTCGGACCCTGGTTGAGAATATTCCTGATATCGTCTGGCGGGCGGATGCAGAGGGAAACTTGGCCTATGTCAGTCCCAAGGTGAAAAAGCTTTGCGCCTATGCGCCGGAAGAGCTGATCGGGGAAAGCCGGTTTGCCCGCGTTCATCCGGAGGATGTCGCGGAGGTTCGGAAGCGCTATGGGCTTCTTTTGAGTAAGGGACGGGATTTTAATCTTCATTACCGTTTGCGTCACAAGAGCGGGAAATGGATTTGGGTGCACGACCGGGCCCAGGCGACAGGTGATCAAGTCACCGGGGTTTTCTCCGATGTCACCAAGCTGCGGAAGATGGAAGATGAGCTGAAGGAGTACCGCGCCTGGCTGGAAGAGATGGTGGATGAAAGAACCCAGGAGGCCGAGGCGGTGAACCGGCAGCTTCTGCTGGAGGTGGCTGAGCGGCAACAGGCGCAACAGGAGCTGGAACGGCTGGCGGAAAGCCTCAGACGTTCCAATGCTGAGCTGGAACAGTTCGCTCATGTGGCTTCCCACGATATGAAAGAGCCGCTCTTGTTGATCGTTGCCTTTGCCGAACGGTTGTTGGCCAAATGGCCGGAAAAATTCGATGGTCAGGCGGGTGAATATCTTGGGCGTGTCCTCAAGGCCGCCCGGCAGTTGCAAGTGTTGGTGGACGATATCTTGCAGCTTTCCAGGGTGCGTAGCTGCGAGCACCCTTTCGGGGTGGTTGCGTTGGATGATCTCCTGCGGGAGGTGATGGGAGATCTTGAAGAAAGGATCAGGCAGGTACAGGGAAATGTCGGTGTGGGCTCTCTGGCGGTTATTGAGGGTGATAAAACCCAGTTCCGCCAACTTTTCCAAAATCTCATTGGCAACGCCCTGAAATACCAGCAGGCAAATTTGCCCCCAGTGGTTGAGGTGAAGGGTAGAAAACTACCGGGAAAGATCTATGAAATTACGGTACGGGACAACGGTATTGGCTTTGATGAAAAATACGCGGAGCGGATTTTTCAACCCTTTGTCCGGTTGCATGGTCGGCATGAATATGAAGGGACCGGCATCGGTTTGGCAACCTGCGAAAAAATAGTTGCTCGGCACGGCGGGAGGATCACCGCTAAAAGCAGTCCCGGCGAGGGCTCGATTTTTATCGTTCAATTGCCTCTTGTTCAGCGCAAGCGGCAGTAACCCTTATTTTTTGATCCGTTTGCTCTCAATCTCTGGGGTCATGTGTCCCCTCCTCTGGGGTTCCAACAAAGCAGGGTAGTCCTCCCTTTTGTCTTCTGTTTTTTTATCTTAAAAAATGCTTCCTCCTGCGCCCCTCTTTGGGTATGATGTACCATATATTGTGGTGGTGCATACAAATGATGTGCCATATCGTGTTTTATTTCCGTGAGAATCATGACATTTACCCGAGGGGTGCCCGATGGATTTACCAATCAGTTTTGATGAAGCGCTGAAGGAGTGGGAGCGTTTTGAAGAGTATCTGGTCCAGGCCAGGTACGCTATCCGCAACAATAAAACCGGGGTGCCCATGGAAAAAGACATGGGCCAGGTGCTGTTGCGCATCAGTAAGCAGTTTAAACACCCTGCGGTGGCCAAGGCGTTGATCCATGGCACCATTATTACGGCCACGCCCTTTCTGATGAACGGCGGGAACCCCTATACCCGGAGGGCTGGATTTTATTCCTGTTATCCCTTGGGCGATGTGGAAGACTCCACCGATGCGATCTTTGACATGGAGCGTGATTTGGTCAGCATCTTCCAGCATGCTGGCGGCGGCGGCATCGACGTGACCAAAATCCGGCCCAAGGGTACTATTGTTGACAACGGGCAGGGGCTTGCCTCCGGTCCGGTTTCCTTTGCCAAGGGGTTTTCACATCTCTCGGAGCGCATCAGTCAGGGCGGCAAGCGGCGGGGCGCCCTGATGATCCAGGCGGATTGGGATATCAAGGATATCAAGGAATTCGTCACCTTCAAGGGGGATAACCCCGGCCGGTACACTGGCTGCAACATCTCACTCAACGTGACCGACGAAAAATTCTGGGATAATGAAGAACTCACTACTTTGGTGGCGGAGTATATCTGGAAATCCGGTGACCCTGGCCTGCTTTTTACCCAGAAGAGCATAGCCAATACCCCGGTGCCGGCCAAGTACAATCCGGTATATTCCAACCCCTGTGGGGAATATCTTTCTACCAAGGATACGGCCTGTAATCTGCTTACGGTCTGTCTGTCAAAGTGCCTCCAGGAAGACAAGGGTAAATTCTTCGACGCGGTTTTCGAGGCAGCACGGCTCGCGGCCGTCGCCGGTAACGAGATTCTCGACCTGGGCGGTTTCCCGCCCATTGAAAGGATAAAAGTCAATACCCTTAAGTTTAGGCCCATAGGTATAGGTTTTACCGGGTTGCATCATGCCATGAACCATTTTGGTGTTTCTTACGCCGATGAGCACGAGGCGCCGCTTTTTGCTAAGGCGACCCAGCTGGCTCTGATGCTGGGCTCCATGCAGGGCAGTCTTGATTATGCCGATTTCATCAAAAAGGAGGCTAAGCAGAAAAAGCTTACTCCTCAGGAATGGAACATGACCTATGTCGACAAGATCGACAGCGAGGCCCTGGCCTTTATTGAGACCGATATGCCCGACAAGGCCCAGTGGCACAAGCGTGCCGGGGATATTTTTGGCACTCTGCGCAAGCTTGGCGGCCTGTATAACTCGGTGACCACCTCCCAGGCCCCCACCGGTTCGATTTCCCAGTTGATGCGGGTGGCCTGTACCGGGGTGGAGCCTTATTTCTCCATGATCCAGCGCCGCAAGGTTAAGGATGTTGATGATTCCTGGAAGGAGTTTATCCTTGTGCCCCTGGAGTTTTATCAGTACGAGGAGGAGAAGCTGGAATGGATTGCCGAGCAGACCGCGCACAAGATCG
>CALMMG010000173.1 GCA_937868185.1 uncultured Pseudomonadota bacterium | reverse complement strand
GCGGCCAGGGCAAGAAGCGCCTGGGGTTCGCCCTCAATGATCGTTCCCATGTCGGTCAGGGTGTGAGGGACTCCTTCCCTCTGCAATGCCTGCTCAATATCGGCCACGTATTGACCCACACTGGGGGTTTGGGTGCCGAGGGGGATGATGGTGAGCTGCATGATCGCCATGGCTTTTTCCGGAACAGGTTGTGCAATCGTAAAAAGAAAAAATAACGGAGAGGCGCTAGGGGAGCAATGGAAAAAGGCTTTATTCTTGCTCGTTGTCCTGGAAGCTCTCGATCTGGGCGGAGAGCTCCTCGTCCAGGGCGTCCGGGTTTCCGGAATTGTAGTACAGGATATTCTTTAAATGGAAAAAACTGTCCAGGTCCATCTCGTAAAAGTGCAGGGCCAGTCCATCTTCTGCCACCCGGACCACGGTACCCTTCATCTTCAGACTCAGATGGCTGGTTGAGCCCACCAGTCGGAGGGAGACCAAACAGTTTTCGCCGAGCTTGTGACCGGTGACGCCAAGCACGAAGACCCCCTTGAGGCTTAGATCCGCGGTTTCGCATTCCGCATGGCTTCGATCCGGAAAGTCCAGGCCGATGATGACCTGAAACGGGACCCTGCTGTTCTTGCGCTTGTTTTTCATGGTTAACCCTCTTGTCCTGTGGCGTGGGTTGCCTGCTCTACGCAGCGATCCTATTCCGGCATGAAAAGAAAACCCTCTCGTTCGAGCAGTTGGCTGATGTTCAGCAGTTGCAGCTCTTGATCTTCCCCGAGCCGGGCCGGGCCGATAATGTCGCCATTTTTAGCCCGAGTCAAGGAGAGCAACGGGGTTGCTACCTGCTCAAGGGTGCGGCAGAGAATGACCCCGTGCCAGTTCCCGTTACTTACCACCACAAGCATGGTGGCTTCTTCGTCGGGGATGTCCGTGAGGCCAATGCCCCGGGGGATCATGAGGGGAAGGGTCAGTTTCTTCAGCTTGCTGTTTTTGAGCAGGGCAAGGGGCCCTTTCATCTGGCCGGAGAGGCGACGAAACCAGCCCCCCAGATCTTTCAGGGGAATCTGGCTGCTTTGGATATATTTTTTTCTCTTTTTAGCAGAGAGCGGTTTGATGAGGGCGATGTGTTCTTCGGCAATCACCAGGGGCAGCTTGCCGATGGTGATTGCCCGGATCATGGCCCCTGGTTGGATTGGCAGGGGCTTTGGTTCCACGGCTTTGGCTGCGGTCTGTACGAGAATCCTGGTCGAAGCCTGTGGCACGGCCTTGGCTTGGGCAAGGTCTGGGATGGCATCGTCCAGGGAAATCGGCGCTGCCCAAGGGTCCAAGTCGATAGGAGCCTCTGCTACATGTCCCGTTGGCTCGGGAGATCCGCCCTTTTCTGCGGCGACCTTCTCCTTGAGCTTGGCAAATTTGCTGTACACCCTTTTGAACACCTCGGCATCCCGGTCCGGGTCGAGCTTGCTGTCCTCATACATGTTGACCACGTGGGCCATGGTTTCCTTGAGGAAATCGATGAACTCAGGAGGAACCTGATCCTGCCGGTTTTGGGCGTAGAGGAGAACGCTGTCCGCCATGGTTAGAATGGCCAGGGCGTTTTTCCTGGTGCTGAAGCGATTTTTCAGGCAGATGAAGGCCGCCTGCAGGGGCTCGATTTTTCTTGGCGACAGGCTCCAGTCTTGGGAAAGGATCTCTGTTTTGAGTTTTTGTATAGATTCGTCGAGGGAAAGAATCACCGGCAATACTCCACAGCCATTGGCTTTATAAAGAGGAAAAAAGAGCAGGGCCAACGCAGACTGTGAGGCGCAGGTCTTGCTCGTATAATTTTATCCGGCCCATGTCTGGGGCGGGATGATCTATTCAGTTCAAGCTGGGCCAATGGCCTATTGTGACTGGAAATTTTGTAGAGTACTATAGCAGAAATTTCTGCGGTTTGGCAACAGGCAGTTCCGTGACGGCTCCTAAAAAATCCCCGATGGTCGGGCAAGGAAACATGACGCATGGCTGAGAATATGCTTTCTATTTTTGTTGCGCTGTTCGGGGCGTTGATCGGCAGTTTTCTCAACGTGGTTATTGTGCGTCTGCCCGAGGAAGGCGGTTCCGTCGTTTTTCCTGCCTCCCATTGCCCGGCCTGCAAAAAAGGGATTGCTTGGTACGACAACATCCCTCTGGTGAGTTTTCTTTTTCTCCGCGGCAGGTGTCGGCAGTGCGGGGTGCGAATCTCCTGGCGCTACCCCCTGGTCGAGGGTGCCATGGCGCTCATGGCCCTGGCCCTGTATCTTCACTTTGGTCTTACCATCTTGTTGCCCATTTATTTTGTCTTCTGTGCGGCTCTTATTGCGGTCATCTTTATTGATTTTCAGCACCAGATCATTCCTGATGTGATCAGCCTGCCCGGCGTTGCCCTCGGGTTTGCCGTCTCCTTTGTCAACCCCTTCGTCACCTGGCAGGATGCCGGGTTGGGGATTCTCTTTGGTGGGGGGAGTTTTTACCTGGTCGCCCTGGTCTATTACCTGCTTACCAAGCGGGAAGGCATGGGCGGCGGCGACATCAAACTGCTGGCCATGATCGGCGCTTTCTTGGGCTGGCAGTCCCTGCCCTTTGTGGTGTTCGGCAGCTCGGTGATGGGTGTGGTGGCGGGTGTTTGGGCCATGATCGAACAGCGCAAGGGCGGTAAGACCGTCATCCCCTACGGGCCATTTCTGGCCATCGCGGCGCTGCTCTATCTCTTCTTTCGGCGGGAGATTCTCTTTCTCTTTGTCCGCTATGTCCTGCACGGTTGAAGGCTATAAAAGGTTCTCTTTCTTGAGATACACCTGAAGGATGGAGATGGCGGCCGGGGTGATTCCGGAGATTCGCGCGGCTTGGCCCAGGGTTCGGGGCTGAATCTTGGTGAGTTTCTCCACCACCTCGCGGGAAAGGCCGGACATGCTCTGGTAGGGCAGATCCCCCGGCAGGAGCACTGACTCCATGCGGCGGAAGCGGTCCACCTGCTCGCTTTGCCGTTCGATGTACCCCTGGTATTTGATGGCCAGCTCCACCTCCCGGGTCACCTCTTCTTCGGGCCGCGGCAAGGTGAGGCCGATGAGCTGGGTCACGGTGGTAAGATCCATTTCCGGTCGCCGCAAAAGATCGGCTGCACTCACCACAGTTTTGAGGGTGGCGCTGCCCATGGCCACCAACCGATCGTTCAGTTCTTGCTTGGGCCGGATTGTGGTAGTGTTGAACAGGGCCAATGTTTCCTCGATGGCCTGTCGCTTGGCAACGAACAATCTGTAGGTCTCGTCCGTCACCAACCCCAAGTCTCGGCCAATCTCCCCCAGCCGCAGGTCGGCATTGTCTTCCCGCAAAAGCAGCCGGTATTCTGCCCTGGAGGTAAAGAGCCGGTACGGTTCCTTGGTGCCCTTGGTGACCAGGTCGTCGATGAGCACTCCGGTGTATGCCTGGGAGCGGTCGAGGATGAGAGGTTCCTCCTCGCGCACATATTTCACCGCGTTGATCCCGGCGATCAGCCCTTGGGCTGCAGCCTCTTCGTAGCCCGAGGTGCCGTTGATCTGTCCGGCCAGAAAGAGGCCTCGGATCCGTTTGGTTTCGAGCGACGGATGCAGCTCCAGCGGATCGACATAATCGTATTCAATGGCATAGCCGGGCCGGATGATGGCGACATTCTCCAACCCCTTGATGCTGCGGAGCATGGCGGTCTGCACATCCATGGGCAGGCTGGTGGGCAACCCGTTGGGGTAGATCTCCACCGTGTCCAGCCCTTCCGGCTCCAGGAAGACCTGATGGCGCTCTTTTTCCGGAAAGCGCATGACCTTGTCTTCCACCGACGGGCAATAACGAGCCCCCACCCCTTCGATAATCCCGGTATACATGGGAGAGCGGTTGGTGCCAGCCCGGATGATCGCATGGGTAGTGAGGTTGGTGTAGGTGATGTGGCAGGGCCGCTGCGGCAGCACCGGCTGTTTGCCCCGGTTGGAAAAGGAAAAGAGGTTGGGCGGTTCGTCGCTGTACTGGGCTTCGAGTTCGTTATAATCAATGGTGGTGCCATCAAGACGAGGAGTGGTTCCGGTCTTCATCCTTCCCATGGCAAAGCCCAGCTCTTTGAGGTGCAGGGGCAACTGGAGCGAAGGGACATCGCCCAGGCGGCCGGCAGGAAAATTTTTCAAGCCGATATGGATCAGGCCGTTCAAGAAGGTGCCGGTGACGATAACCACACTTTGGGCGGTGATCTCCTCTTCCAGGGAGGTGACCACCCCGGCCACTGCTCCGTCTTTGATGAGCAACCGGTCGGCAATGCCTTGCCGGATATGGAGGTTCTCCTGTTGCTCCAGCACCGACTTCATCCGCAGCCGGTAGAGGAGCCGGTCGGCCTGAGCCCGGGAAGACCAGACCGCCGGGCCTTTCCGCGTGTTGAGGCGGCGGAACTGGATGCCGGTGGCGTCGATGTTTTTTGCCATCTCCCCGCCCAGTGCATCGATCTCCTTGACCAGATGCCCCTTGGCCAAGCCGCCGATGGCTGGATTGCAGCTCATGGCGCCGATGGTGTCCACGTTGACCACGAACACTGCGGTGCGGCAGCCCATGCGGGCGGAGGCTAAAGCGGCTTCGCAGCCGGCATGGCCCGCGCCGATCACGATAACGTCGTATTGAGAGGAGGTTGGCATGGTTGTTAGTGGTTGGGGGTGGTCTTGTTTTCGTTCAGGAGTCGCCTAATGCTGCCCCTGAAAAGTCTCGGATTATAGCGGGGTTGACAGGAATATGCAAATCAACCGTCTGTGCGCCACCAGATGAGAGCCCAGCGGGGCGGGGTCTGCCTGGCTAACTGCCAGGAGCCGTCGGAGGTGTGGCTTAAGCGCGCATTTACATAGGCGGCCAGCCGCTCTTCTTCTTCGGCGGTAAGATCATCCACCATCCAGCGGTACGATTGCAAGGCTTCTTCCCGCGAGGTGTAAGTTCTTCTCTTGTCCAGGGTGAGGAAATCGACCTGGGCGTGGATGCCGAGGGTGTAAAGGATGTTGAGTGTGAAGATATAATCGGGGCCGGGCTCAAAATCGCGGCCAATGGCTCCAAAAAGATCTGGGTCAAAAGGGCCGGCGCCAACTCGGTCCACGACATAGACAGCTCTGCTGGCCCAGGCGTTCAGCTTGCTTAGGGCCCCTTTCAGATCGTCCACCGACAGGGAGCGGGAGGCAATGGCCACCTCGTGCCGGGGAATGGACAGTGCCTGCCAGTCATCGGTCCAAGAACCCTGGACAGTGGTGATATTGTCTCGGCCTGCTGCCTTGGCCTGCTTGTTCAACTCGGCCAGCATGGCGGCGGAATAGTCGAGGGCTGTTACCTTGCGCACCTGGCTGGACAAGGGAATGGCCAGGGTGCCGGGACCACTGCCGACATCGAGAACAGTCCAGTCGGGTTCGGTATGGAGATGAGCCATGAATTGCGCGACAAAGGGTGAGTCGAGGTTGCGCTCGGCAAACCCGGCGGCCCGCTGGTCCCAATCGCTGCTTTTTTTCTTTTTCCAGGACTTGTGGGCTCTGGATTCCTGCCACATGGTGTCCCAGTCGATATCTTGATAGCGCATGGTGGATTATCAGCTCCGGCGGGTGAGCCGGTTGACGATGATGGTCAGGTCTTTGTCGTCGCTGCGCATCTTGCGTGCGCTCGTCGCTATTTCGTATTCCTTTTCCGCCAGATGCAGAAACTTGGGCAGGCTCTTGCGGCGGGCATCGTGGGCCAGGTAGATGACGCCCTGGTCTGCCAGCAGTGAGCGGAAGATGTTCAAGAGCGGGGCGAAAAACTCTTCCCGAAAGAGGATCTCGGCGCCGATGATGGTGTTAAAGCGCGGCAGGGTGGGCGGCTTCAGCCAGTCGAGCATCCGGCATTCCACCCCTTTGAGGCCGGTGGCTGCAGCGCTGACCCGCTGGAAATCAAGGATGTGGGGCTCGTAGTCGGTCAGGGTCACCCGGTATCCGGCAAGGGCGGCGGCAAGACCTGGTGCGCCCAGGCCTGCGCCGAGTTCGAGCAGGGTCTGCCCTTCATGTCTTGGCGGGGTGGTGAGCATGAGGTCCGCCAGGACCATGGCGGCCTCCCAGAGTTTTACCCAGAAGGGAAAGTCTTCCACATCCGCGAAGGGATCTTTTCCTGCCAGGAGCGGTTCGAGGTCAGTGACTTGCAGTAGTTGGATTTCCTTGCCGCGCAGACGCAGCGGTTCGAAGTCCACCTTGTAGTTTTTTCTGATTTCCCGGAGACGGGCGTATTGTTTTTCAGGAAGCTGCGCAGGATCCATCAGGGTCTCCATGGCGGCGAAGGACGCCGTTGCTGTTCATCGTTGCAGGAAAAGGGCGATAAAAACCAGGGCTGCGAGCAGAAAGCGGTAGTACGCGAAGATGGCAAAGCTTCTGGCCCGGATGTATTGCATGATAAAGGAAATAAACAGGTAGCCGGAGATGGCGGCGGCAAGAAAACCTGCGGCATAGAGGATGGTTTGCCCCTCGAGCATGCCATTTTTGATAATCTTTGGAATTTCATGCACTCCTGCTCCGAAGATGATGGGGGCGGAAAGGAGAAAAGAAAAACGGATCGCTGCCTGCCGGGTGAGCCCCATGGCAAGACCGCAGGTAATGGTGCTGCCGCTCCGTGAGACCCCAGGGATGATGGCTAAAGCTTGGGAAAGGCCGATGAGCAGGGCGTCAATCAGGGTTATTTTTTCAAACTTCCGGGAGCGTTTTCCTGCCCGGTCCGCAAGGAAAAGCAGCAGCCCGGCCCCGGCCAGCGCTGTCGCCACCATGGCTGGGTGCCGAAAATAGTCTTCCGCGGCTTTTCCCAGCACGAGGCCTGCTAAGGCACCTGGGATGGTGGCAAGGGCAATGAAGAAAGCCATCTTGCGCAGGCGTTGTGTTTCTGCTTGATCTTTGTGGAGGCCAAGGACGGCCTTGCCCATCTGCCAAAAATCATCACGGAAATAGGCGAGGATTGCCAGCAGGGTGCCGAGGTGCAAGGCGACGTCAAAGGCCAGGTCAGATTCCTGGGCCCCGAGAAAATAATGGGCTAGGGCCAGATGTGCCGAGCTGGAGACGGGCAGAAATTCGGTGCCGCCTTGGATGATGCCGAAGATGATAGCTTCAATGAGGTTCATGGGATGGCACTATACGAAAGGGAGGGGGAAAAGTAAATACCGATGGAAAGCGATGTGTTTCAATAAAAAAAGCCCGGCCATTGGCCGGGCTTTTCGATGAACCTGTAAGAGGTCATCAAGAGGGAATTAACAACCCTCGATAGCTTTTTTCTTCTTGGCAGCAACTACCTTGCCGTCTTTTACTGCAACCATGTCGCCAACCTTAGCTGCACCCTCTACGGTCTCCATCTTACCGGCGCAATCTACGGTTACCTTGGTGCCCTCAACTGCGGTTACTTTGCAGTCGCCAGCGAAAGATACTACAGCGCCGCTTACTACGAATGCCATAGCCATTGCCAGGGAAATCATCTTCTTGCTCATGTTCATCTCCTCCTAAGTAGTATTGGGAAATATTTCCTATTCATACGGAACAGAAAAATAATGAATGACAGTTCAGTAAATATACGGCAGGAGCACAGAATGTCAACCGGAAAGTTCCCTTTTATTTTAGGATCGCGTTGAGATCGTTTACCAGGGTCTGGTGATCAACATAACCATCGTAGCGTTTGACCACATTACCTTCCTTGTTTACCAAGAATGAGGTGGGAATGCCGAGGATGCCGTCGAAGGCCCTGGGGGTGTTCGAATCGCTCATCAGAACCGGATAGTTGATCTCCATCTTTTGGGCGAATTTGTCAACCAGGGAGGTGCCGCCTTGGTCGGTGGAGATGCCGATCACGGTGAAGCCTTTTGGCCCGAACTCCTTCTGGAGCTGGATGAGCGAGGGGATTTCCTTGCGGCAGGGAGGGCACCAGGTGGCGAAGAAATTGATAAGCATCGCCTGGCCCTGATAGGCGCTGGCCTTGACCATGGTACCATCTTTCACCGAAGGTAGGGTGAAGGCCGGCACCTTGGTGGCGGCTTGAGCCGCACCGGCCATCAGGCCGAAGAGGGTAAGGGTGATGGTGAGAAGGCGGGCTTGCGCCGCCATGGATTTCATGATCTGCATGGGCTTCTCCTGGATAAATGTATGCCACTGGAACAGTGTATAATCTTTTACCAAAATAGATTCTTTTTTACCCCCTTTTTCAGGGAAACAAAAGGGGAAATATTGTCCTGGCGGCTCTTGGGATTCAGGAGGGCATGGTTCCCGCTCAGAGGCGTTCGCCGCGGGCGGAAATCACCACCTCCTTCACCGGGATAGTCTGGCCGGAGCGGGCAAGGGCTTGGGAAACAATATGGCGCATGTTGCCGCAGCAGGGCACCTCCATGATGGCCATGGTAATGCTTTTGATCCCCGAGGAGGAAAAGATTTCCGCGAACTTCTGGATGGCGCTGTCCACCTCGTCGAACTTTGGGCAGCCCAGCATGACCACCTTGCCGCTCAGGAGATCGCGGTGAAACTCCGGATAGGCCACGGGTACGCAATCGGCCGCGATCAGGAGGTCGGCCCCTTTGAGAAAGGGCGCGCTGGGCGGCACCAGCCTGATCTGCACCGGCCAGTGACTCAGGGCGGAACCGGTGGTGGACCCGAGCTGAATCGGGGTATTGGCCGTCTGGCAGGGGGTGGCAGGAGCGAAGGTCTGCAATCTGGCCGAGGGGCAGCCGCCGACGGGCGGAGTAGGGTGGGCCTTGGCCGTCTCTCGATGGCTGAGCAGCTCTTCCACCGCCTCTTCGTCAAAATCCTCCGCCTCCCGCTCGATGATGCGCAGGGCTCCGGTGGGGCAATGGCCCAGGCAGGCGCCCAGGCCGTCGCAATATTTTTCCGCAAGCATCTTCGCCTTGCCGTCCACGATTTGCAGGGCGCCTTCCGCGCAGTTGATAATGCACTCGCCGCAGCCGTTGCAGAGGTTCTCTTCTATCTCAATAATCTTTCGCATTATTTTCATGGCTATCTCCGTTATCCCCTGAGCAGCACTTTGGCGGCCAGGGTGGCTCCTGCCTTGGTGAGGAAGGAGCGGTCGATGATCTTTTGCAGATGGTCCGGCGGGGTGGGCGCATCCTTTTGTTTTTCTTCCAGGTTGGTGATCAGGTCCGCGTCGTAGAGCACCTTGAAGTTCATGGTCTCCTCGGGCCTCGGCACATGGTGGTGGCCGATGATGTCGCAGACCTCGTCGATGAGCGGCTGCGGCGCACCAAGGGCAGTGAGGATCTCCTTGGCCACCGGTGGACCCTCAATATGTTGGTACTTGGGCGACGAGCTGTTGTGTTTGCGTTCGCCTTCCTTGATGCCGATATCGTGGAGATAGGCGGTGATCTCAACCACTGCCGGGTTGCACTCTTCTTTTGCGGCGATCTCCATGGCATGGCGGGCTACCCGGCTGGCATGGCCGATGCGGCGGAAGTCATCGCCAAAGTAGCGCTTCATTTCTACGGCCACCCGTTCCTTGAGCACTTCCTGTTTCTTGGCCAGCAGCTCCGGGGGCAAAGACCCCAGGCACTGTGAGGCGTAGGGACAGTAAGAGGCGCAGCCGAAGTCGTTGTGGGGGTTGAGTATCTTTGTGGAGCACTTGCTGCATTTGCGGCTGGAGTCGTCTTTGAAAAACTCGACGCTGCTCCCGCAGTTCGGGCAGATTGCCTCGAAGACGGCATTGGCATCCCAGTAGCGGCTGTCCTGGCCGGGGCATTGCATGGTAATCTCCTCGTAACTGCCCAGCAACACCACATCTGCTTTGTCATCGGCCTGCTCATGTGCAATAGCACACTTCGCCGGCCTCTTCCGCGCATCTGTGGTGCTGCTGAACAGTTACTCTCTTTTTGACGCGAGGATCGGACGGTGGCGGGAGGGCCGCCGCCCGATTCGTTTTTTCTTATCCGAGAATAGCCTTCAAATCCTCGGCTGGGGCTGTTACCGGCTTGATGGCGAAGTTTTTCACCAGCACATCCAGCACGTTGGGGGTGATGAAGGCGGGTAAGGTGGGCCCGAGCCGGATGTTCTTGATCCCAAGGTTCAGCAGGGTCAGCAGGATGACCACGGCCTTTTGCTCGTACCAGGAAAGCACCAGGGAGAGCGGCAGGTCATTGACCCCGCACTCAAAGGCTCCGGCAAGGGCTACGGCGATCTGGATGGCCGAGTAGGCATCGTTGCACTGGCCCACATCGAGCAGGCGGGGGATACCGCCGATATCGCCCAGTTTCTTGTCAAAGAAGCGGAACTTGCCGCAGGCCAGGGTCAGGACCATGCAGTCCGTGGGGATCTGCTCCACCAGCTCGGTGTAGTAATTGCGGCCGGGCTTGGCGCCGTCACAGCCGCCCACCAGGAAGAAGTGGCGGATCGCCTTGGATTTTACCGCGGCGATGACCTTGTCTGCCACGCCGAGAACGGTGTTTCTGGCAAAACCGACCAGGACCGAATCCTTGTCCTGGGTGTCGGTGAAGCCGGGCAGGGCCAGGGCGCGGTTGATAACCGGGCTAAAATCTTTACTCTCGCCAATGTGCGCTACCTCGGGCCAACCAACCAGGCCGGTGGTGAAGACGTTATCCTTGTAGGAGTCAAGGGGCTTTTGGATGCAATTGGTGGTAAAGAGGATCGCCCCTGGGAATTCGGGCATCTCCTTATGCTGGTTCTGCCATGCCGTGCCGAAATGGCCGTAAAAATGGCTGTGCTTTTTTAACTCCGGGTAGCCATGGGTGGGCAGCATCTCGCCATGGGTGTAGATGTTGATCCCCTTGCCCTTGGTCTGTTCCAGGAGCATGGCCAGGTCCTTGAGGTCATGGCCGGTGACCAGGATGCACTTGCCGGGGATATGCCCCAGCGGCACCGGGGTGGGGACCGGATGGCCGTAGGTCCCGGTGTTGCCCGCATCGAGCAGCTCCATGGCCTTGAGGTTTACCTCGCCGCATTTCAGGGCAAGTCCCACCAGCTGGTCCAGGCCGAGGTCCTTGCGGGTCAGCTCACCCATGGCCTCATGGATGTAGGCATAGACCGTGTCGTCTTCCTTGCCGAGGATCGCGGCATGGTCGGTGTAGGCGGCCAGGCCGCGCAGTCCGTACATGGTGATCTGCTTTAAAGATTGCAGGTCCGGGTTGGCATCCAGAGTGTTGATGAAGTTCAGGGCTGCGCCCTGTGCTTCCAGACCGCTCAGGGAGTCGGCCGGGGCAAAGGTGACTGCCGGGGCGGTGGACTCGACCTTGCCGCCAGCGGCCAGAACCTTTTTCTGTAAAGATTCGCGCAGCTCGACGGTCTTGCGGATCAGGACCTCAAAGCGGCTCGGGTCAAAATCCACATTGGTGAGGCAGGAAAAAATTGCCTCGCAGGTGAAGCGGTCAATACCGTTGTCCGCAACCCCGACCTTGCGGCCGGCAACGGCAACTAGGCTTAAGCCCTGGACAGCATGGGTCAGCAAATCTTCAAGGCCTGCGAGGGGCTCGGTTTTTCCACAGACTCCGATGGAGGTGCATCCGGTTCCCTTGGCGGTTTGTTCACATTGGTTACAAAACATGGCGATTCTCCTCTGTTGTGATGTAAAGGTTGGTGTAACCCGTATTGGTGCATTTGTTAAGGAGACTATAACGATAATTATCCTCTTGGGCGTTGACTTAAATCAAGAAGAAAGATAATTTTTGTCCGGCTTAGTTTCTTGCATGCATCGGTTCAGGTGAAGGCTGAAAACAAGAAAAATTAAGCATGAAAAATGTCGCTTTGCGGTTTAGAGTTACTGGCGCATCATAAGGTGTCTTTTTTCCTTCTTCATAAATGTGGCAGAGGTGGCATGGAATATCTTTTGGTTCTCGGCTCGTATCTCATCGGTTCAATCCCCTTTGGTCTGGTCTTGGGGAAAGTGGCAGGCGTTGACGTGCGTGCCGCAGGCAGCGGCAATATTGGTGCTACCAATGTCGCCCGGCTGGTCGGCAAAAAGCTCGGTGCTCTTACCCTGGTCTGCGATGCGCTTAAAGCCATTTTGCCGATGTTGGCCGCGGGTTGGCTTCTGGAAAATGGCAGTCGGCGGGAACTCTGGGTGGCGCTCTGTGGCGGCGCGGCCTTTCTTGGGCATCTCTACCCGCTGTATCTGAAGTTCCGGGGCGGCAAAGGCGTGGCAACGGCGCTGGGTATTTTTCTCTATCTTGCGCCAGTGGCTGCGTTCATTGATTTATTGATCTTTGTCGGGGTGGTCTACAACTGGGGCTATGTTTCGCTGGGCTCGCTCACCGCAGCTTTGATGCTGCCGGGATTGGTTTGGCTGCTGACCGGCTCGTTGAGCAACTCCGTGCTGGCTTTCGCAATCGGGGTGTTGATTTGGGTCAAGCATCGGGACAACATTGTCCGGCTTATGCAGCATGAGGAAAAGAGCTGGCGAAAAGACACGCCGAGTCAGGACGCGCATGACTAACGATGAATGGAAAAAAATCTTGGCTGCCAAGGATCTCTTAGGGTTGCCAGATCAGGCGACCCTGGCGGAGATAAAAAAGGCCTACCGTCGGCTCTCCAAGGAGCATCATCCCGATCTTGTCCACCACAAACCAGAGGGACCAGAAGGGCCGAAGCTGGAGATGCACCGGCTCACCGAGGCCTGCCAGATTCTGCTGGACTATGGAAAAAAGTATAAAATTCCCCTGGTGCCGGGGGAGGATCAGCCCCTTGAGGGGGAAGATTGGTGGATGGAACGGTTCGGGGATGATCCCCTTTGGGGCCCGGGGCGGACAAGCTAAGCGGAGACAGAAGCCGGATCATCGTGGGGCATCGAGTTCCTTCCCTTTATTTTTCTTGCAATAATCCAGGCGATTTTGGTGAATGGCGGAATCTCTCAAGAGGCCGTGAGAGCAAAGGTAATGAAGCCACAGATGACGGTCATTACGAGTAAAGCAAACAAAAAAATGGTATCGGCAATCTTCTCAACTCGGTGCATCCTGCGAATGGTCCGTGTTCGCAACGCCCAATAGGAGAGAAAGCATGCGATGAGAAAGAGAACGGCATCTATTGCGAGAAAGTCATCGGCAAGGTTGTCTTCTTTCTTTACGGTAATGACCATCCGCATAATCCCGATTACAGTGAGACAAACACCAACCATCGCTGCGGACACAGTGAAAATGTGAACGGAGATATCTTCTTCCAGAGGATTTCGTGGATCAGATTTGGGCATAATGGGAATGGCCTGAATCTTGAGTGAAGACTGGAGCTGGGATCACTCCTTGTTTTGCATATTGGTGGTGATCTTGGCCCGGCTCTGCAGATACGCGAGCCAGGCGCCCATGACCTGCATCTGTTTTTCCTGGGTCAGCATTTTCCGCAATGCTTCTTTCTGGCTGGCAAATGCTTCCTCGCTTGCCGGTTTGCTTTCCTTGAAGTGGAGCACATAGAAAGTGGTGCCGTCTTCTGCGATCTCTTTGGCATAAGGTGAGGCGGCGCTGAGGTTCAGACCTTGTGCGGCAACGGGGGCAGGCAAGCCGCTGGCCGCCTGCTGGCTTCGCGTGAAAAATGAGGTTTCCAGGACGTGGGTCTTGGCCTTTTCCGCCTCGGCGGCAAGGGAGGAGCCTTCTTTCTTGGCTTGGGCCAACAGGGCCACGGCCGCATCCTTGGCTTTGGCTTGGGCCTGATCGTCAAGGAAATCCTTTTCCACCCGGGCGCGAACCTCAGCCAACGGCGGAATCTGGGGTTCTTTCACCTCGTCAAGGGAGACAATGGCGTAGCCGCCTTTGATCTCAAGCAGCGAGCTCAGTTCGCCCTTTTTCAGGCCGAAGATGGTTTTGAGCAACGCGGGTTGTCCCGCCATCGCCGGGGGAGGGCTGGCCTGGGTAAAGTATTCGGTGGCTTGCACCGGCGTCGCCGCGTTGGCCGCATACTTATCCAGGCTGCCGGCTTGGATAATTCCTTCGTAGGCCTGGTTTGCCAACTGGAAAGTTAGGTCCTTGCCTCGCTGGGCCTTGAGCGCAGCGATGATCTGTTCCTTTGCCGCAGCTAAGGTGGTCACATTTGCCGGTTTGATTTTTTCAAGCTTGATCAGGTGGAGGCCGAATTGTGTCTCCACGATTGGGCTGATCTCTCCTTCCTTGAGGGCAAAGGCTGCCTCGGCAAAGGGTGGGACCATCTGTCCTTTGCTGAAAAAGCCGAGGTCGCCGCCGTTTTTCCCACTTGCATCCTCGGAGTTCTCCCTGGCCAGTTGGCCGAAATCCTTGCCTGCCTTTGCCAGCGCCAGGATGGCCTCAAGTTTTTTGCGTTTGGCAGCTTTCAGCTCTGCGGTGTCCTTGGCATCCGACCGGAGCAAAATGTGCCGGGCCTGGCGTTGCTCGGGGGTGGAAAATTTATCGGGATTCATCTTGTAGTACTGCTCAATCTCCTGCTCGCTCACCTGGATGGTGGGCAGGGCATGTTCATTAAGAAAGGTGATGTATCGGAGCTTGACCTGAGGTTCTGTCAGGTAGGCTTGTTTGCGGCCTTCGAAAAAAGGATTCAGCGCCTCGTCGCTCACCGGGCCTGAACTCCGGAAACCGTCGGCGTTGAAGGCGACATATTCGAGCTTGAGCTGGTCGTTGTCAAAGGCGAAACGGTCTCTGAGTTCGCTGTCTGAGATCCGGGCGAACCGGGAAAGATGGGTAAGAATCTTGGTGTGGAGGAGGTCGTTGCGTACACTGTTTTCAAAATCAGCCGTGGTCATCCGTGAGGAGGCCAGCAACTTTTTGTAGCGGTCGAGCTTGAAGATGCCGTCCTCCCGGAAGGCGTCCATGTTTTGAATAACCTTGCGCACCTCCTCGCTGCCCACAATCAGGCCGGCTTCCTTGGCGCCCTGCTGCATGACCATCTCTTGGATCATCTGGTTCAACACCTGCGCCTTCAGGTTCAGGGCCTCAAGCAACCCTGCGGGCAGAGTGCCGCCGAACTGTTCCTGGTAGCGGTCGATGGTCTGCTTGTAGGTCCGTTGGTACTGCTGCGCAGAAATATTCTGGCCATTAACCGTAGCAATGGCATCGGGGCCGCCTTTTTGGCTTTTTCCTACCCCCCAGAAGACAAAAACCAGAACGATCATCAGGATGGCGGCCTGGATATAGGTCGATTGGGCCTTGCGGCGCATGAAGTCGAGCATGTGTCACCTGTGTAGAAATGAGAAGGCTGTTTTGTTTGAAATTCAGGGCGTTATCCTAATTTTTTTCTGCAAGACCGTCAACCGATTTAACCTAAATAGTAGGATGTGGCGCTGGTACTTACACCTTGGCCAGATTTTCCCCCACCACCGTGTTTACCACCAGGGGGACGTCAAGCTGCATCACCCCTTCCATGGCTGTCTTGACCACGTCTTTGGTCGTCTCGATTTCCGCAGTCGGAACCTCAAAAACCAGCTCGTCGTGGATTTGGAGCAGGAGCTTGGCGCCCAGACCCTGCTCGCTGAGTTGTCGGGTGGCGGCGATGGTGGCCAGCTTGATAATGTCGGCGGCCGTGCCCTGGATGGGGGTGTTGATCGCGGTGCGCTCGGCAAATTCGCGGCTGACCTTGTTGGAACTGTTGATGTCGGGCAACAACCGCCGGCGATTGAGCAGGGTGGTGACAAAGCCATCCTGCCGGGCCTTTTCGACAATCTCTTCCATGAACCGTTTCACCCCGGCATAGTGGGCAAAGTAGCGCTCGATGAAGGTGGCGGCCTCCTTGCGGCTCAGATTGAGCTGGGCGGCCAGGCCAAAGGCGCTTATCCCGTAAATAATGCCGAAGTTGATGGTCTTTGCCACCCGCCGCATCTCCGGAGAGATGAAGGCCGGGTTGACTCGGAAGATCTCGGCCGCGGTTTGGTTGTGGACATCCTGGCCTGCGCGGAAGGCAGTGAGTAAGGCTGGATCCTGGGCATAATGGGCCATGACCCGTAAATCGATCTGCGAATAATCCGCCGATAAAAAGAGCTGGCCCGGTGCGGCCACGAAAGCGGCCCGGATCTTCTGCCCTTCTGGGGTGCGGATCGGGATGTTTTGCAGGTTGGGGTTGCTGCTGCTCAAACGGCCGGTGGCGGTGACCGTCTGGTTGAACGAGGTGTGGATCCGTCCGGTGTTGGGGTGGATGAGTTCCGGCAGCTTGTCCACATAGGTGTTCTTGAGCTTGCTCAAGGTCCGGTGGGCTAGGATCGCCGCAGGCAGATCGTGTTGTCTGGCCAGGCTCTCCAGCACCTTCACGTCGGTGGAATAGCCGGTCTTTGTTTTCCGCCCCTGGGGCAGGCCCAGTTTGGCAAAAAGAATCTCACCGAGCTGACGGGTGGAATTGATGTTGAACTCCTCCCCAGCCAGACCATAGATGGTCGTTTCCAGCTCTGCCAGTTGCTGGCCGAAATCCTCGGACAGGTGGTGCAACTGGGCCTGATCTACGGTGATCCCGGTCTGTTCCATCTGGACCAGAATGGGCACCAGCGCCATCTCCAGGCCGGAGAAAAGCTCCCAGAGGCCGAACTCTTCGAGCTGGGGGCGGAACCGTTGCCAGAGCAAAAAGGCCCCTGCCACATCCTCGCAGGAATAGTCCTTGGCCGCCTCCGGCGCAACATAGGCAAAGCTGTCCGACCGCTTGTCGCCAGCAGTGACCTCGCCAAAGCTGGTTAACCGTTTGCCCAGTAGCTCCAGGCACAGGTCGTCGAGCTTTTGGGAACGGCGGGATGGGTCAAGGAGGTACGAGGCGATCATGGTGTCCCACAGGGGGCCGCTTAGACGGAGACCATGGTTTTCCAGGATGGGCAGGTCGAACTTGAGGTTGTGGCCGAGTTTTGGCAAGTTGGGATTGGAAAAAATCGGAAACAGGCTTTTCTGAACCAGGGCCAAGGGCAACTGGTTGGGGCCAAGGGATCCGTTACCGTCCCGGTGGCCAATAGGCAGGTAATAGGCTTCCTCGGCTGAGCCGCAAAGTGAGATGCCCACCAGTTCGGCCACCAGCGGATCAAGGGAGGTGGTTTCCGTGTCCAGCACCAGAAAGGGGGCTTTGGTCAGCTGTTGACAGACCTCCTGGAGCTGGCTTCCCGTGGTGATCAGATGGAAACCCTTGGTCTCAAGGGCAACGGCAGTAGTGGCCGGGGCCTTTAGCAGCCTGCTGAAATCGAGGAAGGTGTAGAGTTCCTGGAGTTTTTCCTCGTTGGCTTCAGGAATTGCGTATTCTTCCAGCTCCGGGGTGGCAAGATCCTCTTTGAGGGCGATAAGCTGGCGGGAAAGAAAGGCGTTCTCCCGGCTGGCCAGAAGTTTTTCCTTTAGCTTTTTCTGAGAGAGGGTCTCGATATTTTGATAAAGGCACTCCAGCGAGCCGTATTCATTGATCAGTTTTTCCGCGGTTTTTGGGCCGATGCCCGCCACGCCCGGCACGTTGTCCGAGTTGTCGCCCATCAGCGCGAAAAAATCGAGGAGCTGTTCCGGTGGGATATTGTATTTTTTTTGCACCGCAGCGGGATTCATGAACACATCCCGCATGGGGTCCCAGACGGTGATGGAATCTGAAACCAGCTGCAGGAGATCCTTGTCCCCGGAGACCACGATCACCGGGTGTCCCTGAGCCGCGAGTTTTTTGGCGGCGGAGGCCAGCAAGTCATCCGCCTCGTAGCCCTGGCGCTCCAGGCAGGTGAAGTTGTGGGCGGCGACGATCTCCTTGATGTAGGGGATTTGGCAGGCAAGGTCGTCGGGCATGGACGGGCGGTTTGCTTTGTAGGACTGGTACATTTCATGGCGGAAGTTAGGCCCCCGCACATCAAAGGCGATGCCGAGAAATTTGGGCGCTTTCTCCCGCAGAACCCGGAGCAGGATATTGGTGAAGCCATACACTGCATGGGTGGGCAGGCCGCTCTTGTTAGTGAGCGGGGCGATGGCGTGGTAGGCCCGGTAGATGTAGGCACTGGCGTCGATGAGGTACACAGGTTCTTGCTGGATCATGGGGCATGATACTACCAGCCGGGGGGTGGTTTGGCAACATCGTCCCGCGTCTTGTTGTGCAACATGCGTGGCCGGGCTTTTCGTGTTGATGAAAACGAGGTTGGGGGCCTGGTGGCGGATGTTTGGTTTCCGGTTGAATTACTGTGTTTTTTGTGGGGAAGTGTTTTTTATTTTAAGTTTGTAATCAAAAGGCCGATATGATAATTACAAAGATATAGGTGTATAGGGGAAAAGGTCTTCCCCCGCGCCTCAATCTTCATGGGCCGCGGCAAACAAATTGTAGAGAATCAAGGACTTGGTTATGAAACTAACAGGCATTTTTCCTCCGATCAAAACAGAGAAGGTTCAGGTTAAGAAAACTGAAGGCTCTGCCCCGGCCAAGGCTGACAGCACCGCCCTGCCAACGGATCGTGTGGTGTTGTCGTCTGGTTCTCTGGATGTGCAGAAGGTCCGTGATATTCTTGAGCAGACTCCGGAAGTTCGTGCAGACAAGGTTCAGGCGCTCAAGGAAGAAATTGCCCGCGGTGAATATCAAGTCGATCCTTATCGGCTTGCAGATAAGATGATGGGGAGCCTGCTCTCCGAGACCTTGGTGGAGTAACGCCCCGCCGATCACCACTCCTTTCCCCCTTTCTGTTTTCCTCACTGTAGGCTCCGTTTTTTCGCCCATGCGTGTCACTTGCTTGCCGTTGCCCAATTATTCCGCCGGATCCATGGTGAAAACGGGCCAACAGGCATCGTAGCGTGTGGGATCCTGTAATACCTGTTTGGCCAACCGCATTTGGGGGTTGATCGCCACCGGACCGAGAAGATTGGCGGTCATCCCTTCGGGATTTTCCTTGGGGATGGTCAGGATGAGCAGGATTTCCAGCGGTTGTTCCGGCGAGACTTGCAGTTCCTGTCGAGTCAGGGCGGAAATTTCCGGCTGGTATTGCGGGATCAGGAGCGCGGCCTGAATGGCCACAAAGGCGAGCTTCGGGTCGTCCAGGGACTGGAGCCAGATAAAGGGCGATTCTTCTCCATGTGGCTTGACGATGAACCGTTTTGAGTCAGGGAAGCCGAGAAAAGGGGAGGTCATGGTGATAACCTTCTCCGGGTTTACCGAAAGTTGGCCAAAACGGCTGGTGGACACCGTGATTGCCCCATGGTTTTCGGTGCAGGTTGTTGTGGTCATGGCGTGCATTATTCTTTCCTCCCTTGGGGCTGAAGAGCTGTGTAACAGAGGACGGTTGTTCCCATCTTGTTCCATTCCCTGTCTGAATTTTCTTGTGTTCGTATCTTTTAGCTGCCGCCTTTTGGCGGCGGCTTGGTTCTTTCCTTGTCTCCGCCAAAAACAGAGGCAAGGGAAGAAAGATCCGCAGGAGCCTCCGCTGCAGCTCTAATGTTTTCTTCAACGATGCGGAGGTAAATTTCTTCGCGGTGGACCATGACCTCGGTCGGGGCTTCGACCCCGATTTTCACCTGTCCGCCTTTTATCTCAAGCACCCGAATCTTTATGCCATCGCCAATGGCAATAGCTTCTCCTGTTTTTCTGGTAAGTATCAGCACGGTATCGCCCTCCCTGGCTTGATCGATGACGGGGTACGTTCTTCCCTGAACGTATTCTCCCTTTTTTGTGAAGAGAAAACAATGCCTACTTGAGGAAGTCCACCAGGCTCATCTGCATGGTTTTGGCTGCGGCAGACAATGCCGCCTCGTAGGCCGTTTCCTTGCCTTTGAGTTCCAGCAAGGCTTTTGTGAGATCGGTGTCTTCCTTTTCCGAAAGATTTGCTGCGGTGGACAGCTCAAGGTTTGAATAAATCTGTTGTTGGACAATGATCCGGTTCGCCCGGGCGCCAAAGTCGGAGACCTGGGTGGACAGATTATCCATGACCGTGTCGGCATTGCCAGTAGCCTGGCTGATGGCTTGAACCTGCATGGCATCAGTGGTAATGCCCGACATCTCAAGGAAGTTGCTGGTATTTGTATAGGCGAAGGTATATCTCTCGGTGTCGGTGGTCTCAAGCTTAAGTTGGCCATCGGCATTCCAGGAGGCGGTCATGCCGGGGATGCCATTTATCCTAGCGGCAATGTCTGCCGGGCTGTCCATGGCGGTATTTACTCCGATATCCATGGTGCGATTTGTGGGAGGAGAAGAGGAGTGATCCGTCACCGTAAAGGCGATTTCGCCGCTTGTAAATACTTTGTCTTGCTGCTCAAGGCCGGTGTTGCCGCTGTCAAGCTTGGCTGCAGTGTTTGTGGCCTTGTTAGGGCCGGTAACAGAGCTGAATTTCTGGCCAAGCAGGCTGTCTTTTAATTTTTCGAGTATGGCAAAAATGCCGGTGTCCGAAACGGCGGCCTTACCGTTTTTAGAAACCTCCAGGGTGCTTTTCCCCCCGATCTTGATTGCCAGGTCATGGTCAGGATCTCCGGCATAGCGGACGTTGCCCTCTTTATTTTGGATGGTGATCACCGTCAACAGGCCATCGCCCGCAAGATCGTTGGCTTCATTGGTGGTGGTGGTTCCCCCATCCAGGCCGAGAGCAACTAGGCCTGGTTCTGCCCCCGGGGTGGTTTGCAGGCTGAATGGGCGATCCGAGGAGAGTTGCACTGTGCCGAAGTAGGTTTTGTCTGCTCCTCCTGCTACGCTGTTAAGTTGGCTGATGGTTTCCCCATTGGCTGTTGTTGTGACCTGAATATTTCTTCCATCCTTGGCAGTCAGAGACAGTTTGCCATTGCTGTCTCGGGAGGCAATTACGCCGGTTGTGCCGGACTTGGCGTTGATGGCATTCACCACAGTGTTGTCTGTGTCTTGGGCAAGGATGGGTGTTGCGCCGGCAAAAATATCCTGTCCGTTGATAATCAGGTCGCCGACGCCGATGGCGCCGGCCCCCACCGGCCCGGAGGCGGAAAGGGAGGCAGGGGTGATGGTTGCCGTTACCCCGGTGGAGGCAAATTTGGCGTTGATCGCCGTGGCTTTGGCGGCGGCCGAAGCATTAGTCCGGGCTGTGGAGATGCCGTCAGCTATGGTGGCGTCAATGGGAATACCATTGATGGTCAAATCCCCAGTGTTCAGATTGTATTGCGCTGGTGCAGCAGCGGCCAAAGCGGGTAAGGCCTTGCCGTTGACACTATACCCGCTTACTCGGTCGGGAACAAAAGGCTCTGGTTCAGTTTCCGAGTAGCCGGTAGTTCGGAAGCCGCCGAAGATATATTTGCCGTTTACCTCGCTATTGGCAAGGGTAATGGCTTCCTCCCAGAGATGGCGTACCTCTTCTGCTGCACTGGCCCGATTTGCTGGACTGACCGAACCATTTGCCTGTTGCAGCCCCAAGGTCTTGGCGCGCAGGGTGATATCCTTCATCTGGGTGAGGGCGCTCTCTGCGGCGGTGATGGTCTTGTCGCCGAAGGTAAGATTGTCCTGGTATGTGGTGATCTGGGAGAGACTGCTTCTGAGTCCCAGGGCGGTCACCAGATTGACTGGATTATCGGAGATCGTTGCCATCTGCTTTCCCGAGGAAATCTGGGAGTTGATCCGACCCATGTCACTGGTGAGTTTGTCGAGATTTGTCAGGATATTGTTGTGGATAGATTGCATGGTGATCCGCATGGGTTTCTCCTTTTACACCGCATCAAGCAGGGTTTTCAGCATCTCATCCGACATGGTGATGAGGCGAGCGGCAGCTGTGTAGGCGTGCTGGTATTTGATCAGATTCGCCATCTCTTCATCCAGGGAAACGCCAGAGACCGAATCGCGCATTTCGCTCACCTGTTTGTTGACCAGCACATTGGCATCGTAAGACTGGCTGATGGTGCGCGAGGTGTTGGCAACTTGGCCGACCAGGGTATTGTAAAAGCCATCCAGAGTGTTTTGGGAGCCACCGCTGAAGGCAATATACTCATCGTGCTGGAGGGTCGTGATCTTGAGAGAATTGGTGTTGTCCCCGCGAAATATCTGTCCTTGTGAGCCAACGGTGGCTGCGGCCAGATTGTTGAGGTCGCTCGTAACCACACTATTCAGACCGATACTTGCCGCGCTGCTGCCGGAGAAAAAGGTATTGAGCCCGGCAACCTGGAGAAAGTTGGAGGTGTCGTTGGCAAAGGCGAACTGGTGGGTTGCGTCCGGGGTGAGCCGTAGGCTGTTGTCGAAGTTAGAGGCTGTCACCCAGGATGTGGCGCCGGCGTTTGTCATGGCGGTGTTGACGGCACCGACCACGTCGTTCAGGTTGTAAGTCCCTTTCATGGAGACGGTCACCGGTTGGGGTATGGCCAGTGAGCCATCATTGTTGTAAATCCAGATATCGAAACTGCCGCTGGTGTCGATTTTATTAAAATAGTCGTATCCGCTGAGCAAGGGGCCTTGGTTGTCGTTTGCCAAGCCGTATCGAATAGTGCCATCCCCGGATTGCAGATCAGAGGGGACGGTGTCCAAGCCAAGTTGGGCCAGGGTGTAATCATTTGCTCCGGCCTTGAGAGTGTAGTCTGCGGTGGAAAACAGGGTGATCTGGCCGGTGTTGTGGGTGGCGTCGGCGCTTTGCGCTCCAAGCGCGAAATTGACGCTTGTTCCTGTCCCTCCGGCGTTGAATGCTGTGATATCGATGGTTGAGCTGTCGCCCTCTTCAACATTTTGTAAGATAAGGGTATTAGCGGCGGCACCGTTAAGGCCGGTTCCAACTATGGCACGCACGCCGGTTTGGTTTTGTACCAAATTTACTGCGGCAAAAAGGGCCGCATTGACGACGGCGGGTGAGTCCCCTATGGTTACAGGGACAGGAATTACGACCCCATTCAGGGTCATGGTGATATTGCCTGTTGCTGTGGCCGCAGTGGTTGCGGCAGAGGAAGAGGTAAGCGTGGTTAGCCTGGCGATGACGCCGGTCTCCGCCGTGGTAATGGCCGTCACCGCGTTGTATGCCTTGGTCATGGCCAGGCCATTCACCGTTAAGCCGCCAATAATCTCGCCAACCTTCCGGTCATTGATGGTGATGGTGCCTGTCGGGATGGTCACGTTTGCTGTGGCTGCGGCTACGGTGGAGGTGAGGCGGGCGACATTTTTTGCCTGCTCCGAACCGGTCAGAGTGTCGCCGAATAGGGTGGCTCCGACCCCCTGGGAGTGCTGTTGGTTGATCTCGCGGATCAGGGAGTTGGCAAAGGCGTCCAGGCGGCCCAGGAAATTGTTTGGGTCGCCTTCGCTCAGATTGCTGCGGACTTCAAGCCAGCCACCGATCTTCCCGCCCAGCTCAGCCCCTCCACCAATGGGCTGGCTTGTCTCGGCACCGGTGTTGTCTTTGCTTACCCAGAGGAGCTGGTTATTCGCCCAGTCCACCTTTGTGGCTTGGTTGCTGTCCACCAGGGTGTGGCCGTCGGCCATGAGCACGGTGTATCCGCCGTTTTTATCCTCGAAATAGGTGACGTCAAGCAGGCTGGAAAGATTCTGGACCAGGGAATCCCTCTTGTCGCGCAGGTCGTTGGCTTGGCCCGCCGATGATTCTGCCCCGGAAATCTGCACGTTGAGATTGGCGATTTGGCTGGCGATGGAGTTGACGTCTCCGACGGCCGTGTCAAGACTGGTTCCGATATCGAATTTGGCCTGACCCATTTGGCCGGTCATGGAATGCAGCTGATCAATGATCAGCTGGGCAGATTGGATAACCCCCTGTCTGGTCGCGGGTACGTCCGGGTTATCGGACAAGCCCTGCCAGCTACTCCAGAACTTGCTCATCAGGTCGTTGATGCCAAGGCCCGGTGCTTCATTGAACACGGTTTCCACCAATTTCATGGAGTCTTGCTGCGCCTGGAGATTGCCCAGAGTCGATTCCTGATTGGCAAGCCGTTGCACCATGAATTGGTCGTAATTCCTCAGTATTTGGGTGCCCTTTACGCCGCCGCCCAACATGCCGGCGCTGATGGGGGTCGCATTGTTGGCTTCCAGTTGCAATGATTGCCTGGTGTAGCCGGGGGTGTCAACGTTGGCGATATTGTTCGACGCCACCTGGATCGAAAGCTGGTGGGTGAGGAGCGCCTCCTTGGCAATGCTCAGCACATGGGAGATGCCGGCCATGGCCTAGACCTCCCTGCTGATTAAAGAGGGTTGGCTCAGCGAGGGTTTCCTGTTCCGGCCGGTGAGGCCGTACATGGGGCGGTCTGCTATCCCGCTGGTAATCAAGGAGATGGCGTCGTTCAGGTATGTTTTTACATCCTCGGCAAAGTGTCCGTTGATCTGGTTGCGCCGGAGGATATCTTCGCGTAACCCGGTCAGTTTTTTCCGATACTGGCCAAGTTTTTCCCCTTCTTCCGGGTTAAGCAGAGGAATGAGGGCTCCAAGTTTTGCCGTTTTACCCTGTGTTGCTGGGCGGAACTCTGCGGTCATGTCAGTGAGCAGCGAGTCCAGGGCCTGGATGCGGCTCAGTCTGTTTTCTTTCTTGCCGCTCAGGCGGATGAGAGCCTGTATGTCCATGGCCACCAGGGCTTTTTGTTCTTCGCTCAAGATGGCGAGCATGTCCAGGGAAAGAAGGACCTCCTGCTCCAGGGTTTCGAAAAATCTGGCGGGTAGGGAGTGTTGCCCTGTGGTCTCTGAGTGTTGCATGGCCTATTTCTCCTTACTGGGTGGGACATGGGCCTGGGACAGTTGCCGGTAGAGCATTTCGCCAAAGCCGAGACCTTTGCTCCCTGCCATTTTCTGGGCTATCTGGTCATCGTGGATCGATTGAAACATTTCCTCGCCATAGCCGCCGTCAAGCAGACCGCCCTTGGGAACGCTCTGGCGGGCTTGGCTTAGAATCTGCTTGAGCATCAGGGCTTCAAATCCGGCGCACGCCTCGCGAAGTTTCTTCTCCTTGAGCGTATCGGAAGAATTGTTGATTCCCTTAAGTCCTGCTGTTGCTTCGCTGATGATATCCATGTTGTTCCCATTCAACCCTTAAATGATTTCCAGTTCCGCTTGCAGGGCGCCTGCTGCCTTGATGGCTTGAAAGATGGCGATGAGTTCACGGGGGGCGACCCCCACCGAGTTCAAGGCCCGGACCACCTCGCCTAGGGTTACGCCCGGTTGCAGGGTTACCACCTTCTGGCCGATCTTGGCTGTGTCAACCGGCGTATTTGCAGGAGCGCCGGGCTGGGTGGGGGGCTTGACCTGCAGGCTCAGGTTGCCGTGGGAAAGAGCAAACTGGCTGATGGTGACATTGTCGCCCATGACCACGGTGCCGGTTCGCTCGTTCAGCACCACTCTGGCCCGATGTTCCGGGTTGATTTCGATGTTTTCCAGGGCGGCCAGCAGGGCGACCTCCTGAGCCTTGTACTTTGTCGGGACAGCGACATCCACCGAGGCTCCGTCCTTGACGGTGGCGTAGGGGCCGCCCAGATAGGTGTCGATGGCGGTTTTCATTAGGGAGATCGTGGTGAAATCCGGTGAGGCTAAGCTGATGGTGATGCTCTCCTTGTTGGCAAAGCTCATCGGTACTTCCCGCTCCACCGAGGCGCCGTTGGTAATCCGGGCCACGGTCAGATGATTTGCTTGTCGTGCTGCGCCCCGGGCTGCGGGATCGCCCCCGGTGCTGATGGGCCCTTGCCCTATGGCGTAGACATTATTGTCCAGACCTTTGAGCGGGGTGGCCAGCAAGGTGCCGCCCTGTAAGGAAGTGGCATCGCCCACAGAAGAAATGGTCACGTCGATTTTCTGCCCCACCTTGAAGAAGGGCGGAAGGGTGGCGGTTACCATGACGCTGGCGATATTCTTCACCCTGGTGGCGTCCGGATCCACCTTAACCCCGAGATTGTTGAGCATATTGGCGAGTCCCTGGCCGGTAAAGGCTGCCTTGTTGCCGTCGCCGGTGCCGTTTAAGCCGACCACAATGCCGTAGCCCACCAGCTGGTTGTTCCGTACCCCTTTCACCGAGGCCAGGTCTTTTAAGCGGACGGCATGGGCAATCCCGGCGTTCCAGAGCAGGCCAAGCAGCAAGGCGCCGACAAAGAGCAGTGTGGTGCTCCGCATGGTCTGCCGGGGGTTGGTCTGGTTTTTGAGTGATGTCGTCTGCATGGAGCTGTCCTCGGCCTGTATTTTCCGGAGCCTGTACCTTGATATCTTAGCAAGCAATGTGCCACCGGAGAGACAGGTGTTGTAATGTGCCATTTTCAAAGGAAATATTCTTTTTTTCATGAAGCCCCCCTTGGCGAGAACGGAATATTTTTCCTAGTTCTGCTGCGTCATCCCTAAGCCGTCGTGCAAAAATAACCGAACCGTAATATCGGAGACCCGTGTCCGGCATAAGCAGCCGTAATGAAAGAGTCTCTGTTACGAGCACTGGTCATTGCGAAACGGTTCCTAAAATGGCCAGACGCTGTCCAGGGCCCTGGCAAGCCAGCCCGGTCGCTGCTTGTCGCCGAGGACTCCCTGGCCGCTGTATTCTATCCGGGCGTCGGCAACATGGGTCGAGAGGACCGAGTTGTCCTGGGCAACATCCTGCGGGCGGATGATGCCGGAAAGAATGATGTGCTGGGTTTCGTCGTTGACCTTCACCTCTTGGTAGCCGCGGATGTTCAGGTTGCCGTCGGTGGTGATGTCGATGACCCTGGCGGAGATGGTGGCGGTCACGTTGCTTTTGCGGTCGGTCTTCGCTTTGCCCTCAAAATCATTGGTCAGGCTGGCCTGAAGCTCGGTAAGCGAGGGTTTGAAGCGGTGGTTGTTGTCCGCCAGCCAGGTCTCCAGGCCGAAGAGGCTGGAAATGCCGCCGGTGGCGGAGGAGGTCCGTTGGGTTTTGGTGTTGGCTTCCTTGTTGGCTTTGGAGGTTTCCACGATGCGGACCAGGACGATATCGCCGATCTTTTTTGCCCGGCTGTCTGCATAGAGATCAAGGCCGCTAGTGCTGGCCGCATAGATTGTTCCCTCCGGCTGTGCTTGCGCGGCTTTCGGTGGGGTGGGGAGGGTGTAACGCTCCGGCAGCTGTTGGGCCTGCTGGCTGCCCGCGCAACCGGAAAGTCCGGCGAGCAGAAGGATGGCCAGGGTGGTGTGGAGTGTGGTGCGCATAATCTTCTCCTTTGAGGGATGAGCGATGAGTCTCAAAATTCGGTTTCCACGACGCCCGCACTCAAAACCCGGGCCTGGATCTCGCGGCGGCTGGTGAGGTTTTTAACCCGGACCATTTCGCCGAGTGCTCCGGAATTTCTTGCTTCTCCGGGCGCGGTTATCTGAACTGCCTGGGATTTTGCCATGATGGTTACCCGCTCCCCCCGCTTTACCAGGGGAGGGGCGTCAAGGGCCTGGGCATAGAGGATGGCCCCGGGTGGCAGCGAGAGTTTGAGCTTTTGCCCGACCGCCTGTTTCGGGTCTTGGATGCGGTCTGCGTCCAGCATGGAGATATCCTGTCGCTTCGTGGCGATGTCCTCATTGCTGATGATCTCGTTCCGGTTTAGGCGTTTTGTCGTGTTGACCACCGTGCCGAAAAGCCTCAGGTCCCCGCTCATTTTTACCTGCCCCTGTTCCTGCCCATCTTTCAGGATGTCGGCGCTGACATTTTTTTTGCCGGGGCGGAAGTCGTTTGGCTTCTGGGTAATTCGGTAGCCAAAACCGTCAACCGGCAAGGCCATAGCCAACGGGCGGACGCTGAAATTGGTGATCTGGACGTCTTCCTTGGGCCAGGGGGAATCCTTGAGCACAACCTCGCTGAAGATATTCTTCAATACGGCAAGGTCCGGGGGCGCGATGCTCTCCGCCGTTTGTCCGGGAAGAGGACAGGCAAGGCAGAGCAGTAAGGCAATCATGGACAGGCGCGCCAGGCGTAGCATCATCTTAATCATTCCTTCTAACGAACCAGGGTGTTCGCTACTTCCAACAGTTTGTCCGCAGTGGTGACGGCCTTGGAGTTTACCTCGTAGGCCCGCTGGGTGATGATCATGTTGACCAGTTCCTCGGTGACATCAACGTTGGAGACCTCCATGAAGCGCTGCTGGATGGTGCCCAGACCCTCGGTGCCGGGGTTGGCCTCGGTGGGGGCGCCGGAAGCCAGGGTTTCCTGGAAAAGATTGGATCCGTAACTGCGCAGACCACCCGGATTGATGAAGCTGTGCAGGGTGATCTGCACCGTGCCGAGCACCTGTTGCTGGGCATCCTTGGCGGTGAGCAGCCCATTGCTGTTGATGCCGATGGAGGTTGTCCCTTGGGGGACGGTAAATTCCGGCTGCAGCCGATCACCGTTCTGGGTGACGACATTGCCGTCGCCATCCAGACTGAAGGCGCCGGCACGGGTAAAGTAATCCTTGCCATCGCGGAGGACCTTGAAGAAGCCGCTGCCCTCAATGGCCCAGTCCAGATCGTTGCCCGTTTCGGTGAGGCTGCCCTGGGTGAAGATCTTCTGTACCGAGGTGGGGCGGACACCGAGACCGACCTGGATGCCGGAAGGCACTCTGCCGCCATCGGCGGTTTCCGTGCCCATGGCCCGGATTTCCTGGTAGTAGAGATCCTCGAACTGGGCCCGGCTCTTTTTGAAGCCGGCGGTGTTGACGTTGGCCAGGTTGTTGGCGATGGTGTCCAGCTGCAACTGCTGGCCGGTCATGCCGGAACGTCCGGAGAATAATGCGCGGATCATGGTAGTCCCCTTGTGCTGAATGTTTAGGCGCGGTTACGACTTTTTGCGCCGCAAACTTTTATTGCGGCGGCTAACGGTTATCCTGTCAGAGCACCGACTTTGCGCACGGCAAGGTCGTCCAGATCATCCACCGACCGGATCATTTTTTGTTGCCCTTCATAGGCGCGGTAAAGATCGATCATCTCCGTCATTTCTGTGACGGTATTGACGTTTGATTTTTCCAGATGTCCTTGCAGAATCTGAGCGTTCGGGGCGGCTTCTTCCGCCGCACCCTCTACGAGACGAAAGAGGTTGTCGCCTTCCTTTTTTAGTCCTTGGGGGTCCGCGGTGACCACTGCCAGGCGATCGGCCCGGATACCATCGACTAAAAGGGTTCCGTCGCGGGACACATCCACCTTGGTGCCGGTGATGGTGATGGGTCCGGCCTCGCCAAGCACAGGATAGCCATTGGCTGTGACCAGTAGACCTTCATTGTTGCGCTGGAAGTTTCCTGCTCTGGTAAGGCGGTCTCCAGCCGGGGTCTGGACCCGGAAAAAGCCATCCCCGGAAATAGCCATATCAAAGGGAGCGTCAGTTTTTTGAACAACGCCCTGCTGGTGCACCGTGTTGATGCGCAACCCCTTGCCGACCCTCTGGCGGGAGCGGTTGGCCTGATAGAGCATCTCGTCAAAGGTGACGGTTTCCTTCTTGAACCCAGGCGTATCAACATTCGCCAGGTTGTTTGATACCTGGTTGAGCCGTTGCTCCTGGTTGATCAGGGTTTCAACGCTTTCCAGTAATCCGAGCCTGTTGTGGATGAACATGGCATACCTCTCGTGTGTTTGTGCTTTGTTGATGCAAGAGGCGTGCCGGGATTGCCTGGTGGTTGGAAGCGGAGTGCAGCTGTTGTGATAAAGCAAATAAATACAGTGAGATGTATGTTTTTTGATAGGCGGATGGAAAGAGGAGGTGGGTGTCAAAAAAATGGAGGCTTTCGCGGGGGTGGCCGGTATATTTTTCCTAGCGGAGATGGGCTGGGCAACGGTTGGTTTTTTTTCGACAACCTCTCCGGTGCTCTGCTGCGCGCCAATGGGATTTTGGTGGCGATGCGGCACGATGGGTCTGGTGGGAATTTCTTAAGGAGCGGATTTGTTACGAGGGTGTCATCTTGGTGTTGGCCCGGTAGATAAAGGCGAGGATCTCGGCCACTACCAGATAGGTATCTGGGGGGATGTCCGCATTCAGGTTTAGTTTGGCTAAAATCTCGACCAGGTCGGCATCCTCCTGAATGGGGATGCCATGCTCCTTGGCAAGGGCGATGATTTTTTCAGCTATCTCTCCTGTCCCCTTGGCGACAATCTTGGGCGCGGGGCCCTGGGTTGCATCGTAGCGAAGGGCAACAGCCTTTTTTTTTGCTGGGATATCTGGCATTATGAACACTTACCTTTCGTGGGTTTTGTCCAATTCCGACATCAAGCTGGATAGTTGCCTTTCGGGTTGGGTGAGTCGTGCTCAAAGGGCCATTGGTGCTAATTATACCCCACAACACGCGGAGTGGATGAAAAAAATGCAATTCGGACAGACCTTGCAATCGGGGAAACTTATCTCGCGGTACAAGCGGTTTCTCGCCGACGTGGCCATGGACGATGGCTCTCAGTTCACCGTGCATTGCCCGAATTCCGGCAGCATGTTGGGTTGTAAAGAGCCTGGCAGCCCGGTGCTCATCTCCCTGGCGGACAATCCCAAGCGCAAATATCCTCATACCCTGGAGATGGTGCGGGTGGGTACAACCTGGGTGGGGATCAACACTGCCCGCACCAATGGTCTGGTGGCTGAGGCTATTCGTTCTGGGGTCGTGGCGGAACTGGCCGGGATCGAGACGATCCGCCCCGAGGTCAAGGTGTCGGATAAAAGCCGGTTGGATTTTCTCCTTACCCGGGGAGAAGAAAAGATCTATGTGGAGGTGAAAAATTGCAGCTTGGCCTTGGACAGGGTGGCCATGTTTCCCGATGCTGTGACCACCCGGGGCGCGAAGCATCTGGCCGAGCTGCTGACCCTGCGCCAAACCGGCTGTCGGGCGGTGGTTTTTTTCTGTGTCCAGCGCGAAGATGTGGATTATTTTGCTCCGGCTGCGCACATCGATCCGGTTTATGCCCAAGCGTTGCGGGAGGTTGCGGCTCAGGGGGTGGAGGTGCTGGCTTACGGAGCGGTATTGAGTCCGGAGGCGATCACTATTGTCCGTCAGCTTCCGGTGCGTCTGGGTTCATGAGTTCGTCGCAAAACGCAGGCGCTGGTTTTCTCAGCTTGCTTCGCAACAGACCTTACAATAGAGTGAAAACAGAAATGGCCGCATGGCGCGACCAGGGGAGAATATGATGCAGGAAAAACCGAAAGCCGTGGTGCTGCTCAGCGGCGGCCTTGATTCGGCCACCGTCCTGGCCATGGTCATGGCCGATGGCTATGAGTGCTGCTGTCTGAGTTTTGCCTACGGCCAGCGTCAGCAGGTGGAGTTGGAGCGGGCCAAGGCCAATGTCGCCCGGCAGGGGATCGAGAGACATCTCATCCTCCGCCTTGATCTTGACGCCATCGGCGGTTCGGCCCTGACCACGGATGTTGCGGTGCCCAAGGGCCGCAGCCAAGCGGAGATGAACAGTTCCATCCCCATCACCTATGTACCGGGGCGGAACACCATTTTCCTCTCCTATGCCATGGCCTGGGCCGAGGTGCTGGGTGCGGGCGATGTCTTCCTCGGGGTCAATGTCATGGATTACAGTGGTTATCCCGACTGCCGCCCGGAATTTCTTGAGGCCTTTGAGCGGGTGGCCAATCTCGCCACCAGGGCCGGGGTGGAAGGGGAAACCCGTTTCCGGGTCCATGCCCCGCTCCTCAAGCTGACCAAGAAGGAGATCATCGAGAAGGGGTTCGAGCTCGGGGTGGATTACGGCCTGACCCACAGCTGTTATGACCCGGACCAACAGGGCCGGGCCTGCGGATCCTGCGACAGCTGTATTTTGCGGCTCAAAGGGTTTGCCGAGGCTGGGCGGGTTGATCCGGTGGAGTATCAGTAATAATGCATAATGAAGAGGGAACCATGAAGAATGCATTGGGCGGCCTGTTCATGGTCGGCCTGCCAGGCACCGCGCTGGATGATTCCACCCGCAACCTTATTAATGGGTACGGGATCAACAACTTCATCCTGTTCAAGAGAAACGCCGAGAACCCGGAGCAGGTTCGCATCCTCTGCCGCGGGCTGGTTGATGCCTGCCGCGCCGCCGGTCTAAGAGCGCCGCTGATCTCCATTGATCAGGAGGGCGGCACCGTGGCCCGGCTCAAGGGACCTCATTTTACCGAGTTCCCCGATGCCAGACTGCTGGCGGAAAGCGAGCGGGCTGAGGAGCTGCTGGGCGATTATGCCAAGACTTGCGCGCACGAGTTGCTGGCGGTGGGGATCAACATGAACCTGGCCCCGGTGCTGGATGTGAGCCCGGCAGGATTGGGGTTGTTCATGGAAAGGAGAGCCTTGGGTGGGACGCCGGAGCAGGTGGCCCGTTTGGGTGCGCTGGTGATTACGACCATGCAGGAGAACGGCTTGGCTGCCTGTGCCAAGCATTTCCCCGGTCTGGGTGGAGCAACCTTGGACCCCCACAAGGTGCTGCCCGTGGTGGATCGTTCGCTGGAAGAGCTACGCGGGTGCGATCTGGTGCCGTTTGTTGCCGCGATCCGGGCGGGGGTGGCCGGGGTGATGACCTCCCACACCGTGTACCCGCAGCTTGATCCCGATCTCCCCGCCACCCTGTCGCCGCGTATCCTGGGTGGAGTGCTCCGTAACGAACTGGGCTACGACGGCATGGTGGTCACCGATGACTTGGAGATGGGGGCCATCGAAAATGAAGGCATCGTTGCGGATGCTGCTCTTGTCGCCTTTAAGGCCGGGGCGGATATGCTGCTGATCTGCCATGAGCATTCGAAGATCATTGCCGCGTATGAGCTGCTGCGTAAGGCGGTGGGGGGGGAGATTGCCGAGGAACGGGTGCGGAAGTCGTTGGGGCGGATTGGTGCGGTGCGTAGGCGGTTTGCCGGGGATTGAGGTGTGGGGTTCGAATATTTCTGGATATCATGGTTTTTGGTGGAATGGACAGAAACGACAGAATAAGTTGTTATGCGGGAACTCATCATCTGGTGTAGAAATTGGGCGATGATAATTACAAAAAAGAACAACAACTTGAAGTTCTTGGATATTTCAACCCTATCATATATCTATGAGGAGATAACTAATGACTACCTCGAAGTAATCGAGGCCACGGAACGTCCAGATTTCATATGTAAACGCAGTAATGGCTTACATGTTGGGGTTGAAATTGTTCAAGTCAGGAGGGGACACCCAAACGATGTTTTTTGATATATTTATCAATAAAAACATAAATATACGTCCAGAAAAATCATTAGACATCATCTCGTAACTCATATATGGAAAAGAGAAAAAACGTGACGCAAAAAATTGGAAATTACCAAGCTCCACAATACTCATAGTGCAACTTCAGGAGTCACCTCTTTGGGAATTGGCTAATGCTCTTACCGAGGAGATGTTCCCAGATTTAAAAGATTATGGTTTTTGTGAAATATGGTTGGCGGATTTTAGCGAGCTAGACGCATACAACAACATTGAATTATTTTGTTTGTTCCCCTTAGTCTTGAGAGGGTATTACAAACGGCCTATCCAGAAACCATATGGATAAGGAAAACCGTATAGTACGGCGTTGAATTGTCGTTATCTGAAAATGGGGGCAGATTTATTTTTTTGATTAGCAAATAATCTCAGAATAGACTGCTGCCGGGGCTTTGCAAACTCGCTACGCTCAAACAGTGCAAAGCCCTTTTTCGGCAGCCTCTCCGGTGCTCGGCTGCGTGACAATGGGAGGAGTCTCGTGCCTCGAATCGTTATCGTATTCTTTGCTACCATTGCCGCTTCGTACTTGGGGCTCTGCGTTATCTTATTCGTTGTGCAGCGATCCCTTATCTACTTCCCGCAGCCGAGCGCGCTTCGTAGCCCTGTCACATTTAAGTTGCCGGTGGCGGAAGCGGAGATAGTAGCGTTGGTCCGGCCGCACGAAGGACCAAGGGCCTTGATCTACTTCGGTGGAAATGCCGAGGATGTCTCTCTCAGTCTGCCCTCGTTTTCTAGGGATTTTCCAGAGCACGCCATCTACCTGCTGCACTATCGGGGATACGGCGGCAGTTCCGGGACGCCGTCGGAGGAGGCGATCCAGAAGGATGCTCTTGCTTTGTTTGATGCGGTCTACGCCAAGCATTCGGAGGTTGTAGTGGTGGGGCGTAGCGTTGGTTCCGGCGTTGCCGTTCGCTTGGCCAGCCAACGGCCTGTCTCCCGGTTGGTGTTGGTCACGCCGTACTACAGTCTTGTGGAGCTTGCCGCCCGGTTGTACCCTTACCTTCCGGTAAGCTGGCTGTTGCGCGACAAATTTGAATCCTGGCGCTATGCTCCCCGCGTGGTTGCGCCCACTGTGCTGGTTGTGGCCGAAAACGACGAGGTGATCCCGCGCGCAAGCACGGAGCGGCTGTATGCTAGCTTCGCCCAGGGGGTCGCCACGCTCAAGGTCATCGCCGGGGCAAGCCATGACACTATCTCCGAGAGCCCTCGTTACCTCGAAATCCTCAAAGGCGCGCTCTGATTTGAAAAGGGGATTGATTTATTTGCTTTCCGAATTTAAAAACATACAATCTCGAAATCGGGTAGGTTGGGTTTTTCGGGTTTTAATCAATTAACAACGAGTGCAACATGGAATTCTCATCTTACCTTCAGGACCTTTCTCATCTACCCATCATGCAGCGGCTTATGGTGATCGTGGCCTATGCGGTTTTGGCCAAGGTGGTGGATATTTTTGTCAACCGCATCCTCAAGCGGTTGGCCGCGGCCTATACCGAAACCGATCTCGACGACAAGGCCATCGACATCCTCCACACCCCCATTATTGTCAGCATCTTTATTGTCGGCCTTCTCCATGCCCTGAGCATGGAGCCGGGCCTTGCCCAGCCCTGGGAAAAGTTCGTGCCGGCCGCGGCGCAAAGCGTTGCCCTGGTAATCTGGACCCTTGCCGCGTTGCGTTTCTGTGTGGTGTTGGGCGATCATTATCTTGGGAGAATCTCCGAGCCCGGCAAGATCGGGGCAGACCTCTTTCTCCTGCTCAAAAACGTGGTCCGGGTGGTGATCATCGTTTCCGCTCTGCTCTGGCTGCTTTCCATCTGGAACGTCAATCTGGCGCCTCTTTTTGCCTCCGCCGGTATCGCCGGTATCGCCGTGGCCTTGGCGGCCAAGGACAGTCTGGCCAATTTTTTCGGCGGCATCAGCATCTTTGCCGACAAAACCTTCAAGGTGGGCGACTACATTATCATCGACAACTCCCAGCGTGGGGAGGTGGTGGAGATCGGGGTGCGTTCCACCCGGCTGATGACCCGGGACGATGCCTTGATCACCATTCCCAATTCTATTTTGGCCAACAGCAAGATCATCAACGAAAGCGCGCCCATTCCCCGTTTTCGGATCAGGGTGCCGGTGGGAGTCGCCTATGGCAGCGATCTCGATCAGGTCGAGGCGGTGTTGCTCACGGTGGCCAACAATAATCCTGCGGTGGTTAAGGACCCCGAGGCCAGGGTGCGGTTGCGCGCCTTCGAGACCTCGTCCCTTGATATCGAACTGCTCTGCTGGGTCGAGGATCCTCGCCTTAAGGGGCTGGAGGTTCATAATCTCTTAAGGGGTATCTATAAGGCTTTTGCTGCAAACGGGATTGTCATCCCCTTCCCGCAGCAGGATGTGCATATTAAGGCGTTGCCGGACTGCGGTGAAAAATAACGAGCAGAGGTTCTGCTCGTTGATGTTATCTTCCTATGCTAGCAAGGTAACCGTTGCCGTGCACCCATAAAAACCGACTTGACAGAGGGGAGAATGCCGCCTCTGTTAAGTCGGTTTTTTTCTTGTAATCCCCATGAAGAGAAGCTGTTTTTCGCCCGGCAACTATGGTACGATAAAATTGAAAGCTCTCCAATCGGCTGCCCCTTGCGGGCGGCAATCTTATCACTGTGATGGAGGAAATGCATGGAACTACAAGTTGAAGGAAGGAATTTGGAAATCCGTAAAGCCTGGCAGGAAAAGATCGAAGAGGAAAAGGGACGTCTTGATCGTCACCATCCCGGTCTTGTTCATCATCTGCGCATCTCCATTGAGGAGACCTCCGGGCATAAGGCGGGTGGGCATGAGGTCCGTATGGTGGCTTCCGTGCCCAATGATACCGTGGTTGTAAAAAGGAAAGGGGAGACGGTGCGGCCCCTGCTGGTGGAGGCGTTTGACACCCTTGGCCTCCAGTTGAAGGAATTGCAGCGTAAACGTCGGCAGAACACCAAGGAGCCGGAGGCTGCGGCTGCTGGCCCGGCCATGGGGACCATCAAGAGCCTGTTTCCCTATGAGTCCTACGGGTTTCTCATGACCTTGGACGGCCAAGAGGTATATTTTCACGAGAACGCCCTGAAAGATGTGAACATGGCCCAGTTGGCCGAAGGCGACGAGGTTCGCTTTGGCGAGGGCGAAGGGGACAAGGGGCCGACGGCCGCTTGGGTTAAGTTGGTTAAATAAAGAAGAAATAAATGAAGAGTCGCAACGGGCGCAAAGGGACTGGGTTCTTTATCTTTGCGCCTTTGCGTTCATTGATATGGTATTCCAGGCTACCTGGGAGTGAAGGACAGACAGATGACCGTGTTGCAGCAGGTTGAGCTTGGCTCGGAATACCTGCAGGAAAATGAAGAAGTAATCTGCCAAAAGATTGCCGCCCGCAAGAAAGAGCTGGGCGGCAATCTTTTGATTTTGGGCCACCATTACCAGCAGGAGGCGACCTTTCAGTTTGCCGACCTGACCGGGGATTCCCTCAAGCTTGCCCGAAATGCCGCCGAGGCCAAGGATAGCAAGTACATTGTTTTCTGTGGCGTGCATTTCATGGCGGAATCCGCTGACATCCTCACCGCGCCGGATCAGGTGGTCATTCTCCCCGATCTCCGCGCCGGCTGCCCCATGGCCGACATGGCCACCAGCGAAGAGGTGGCCTGGGCTTGGGAGGATCTGGCCAAGGTGACCACCGGCCGGGTTGTTCCCGTAACCTATGTGAACTCCTCTGCCCTGCTCAAAGCCTTTGTCGGTAGGCACGGCGGCTCGGTCTGCACCTCTTCCAATGCCGAGCGGGTGCTGACCTGGGCTTTGGCCGAGGGCGACAAGGTCTTCTTTTTTCCGGACGAGCATTTGGGCCGCAACTCCGCCAGCGCCCTAGGTATCCCTGATGACGAGGTGGTACTGTGGCAGCGCGACAAGGTGTTGGGCGGCAATACCCCGGCCCAGTTGCAGAAGGCAAAGGTGATCCTTTGGGATGGTTACTGCACGGTGCACATGCAGTTCACCGCCGCTCATGTGGCCGCCTGGCGGGAGCGCGACCCCGAGGTGCGGATCATCGTCCACCCGGAATGCCGCAACGAGGTGGTGAGCCGGGCTGACCATTACGGCTCCACCGAGGCGATCATTAAGGCGGTGAGTGACTCCCCCCCAGGCAGTAAGTGGGCCATCGGCACCGAGGTCAACTTGGTGAATCGACTCAAACAGTTGTATCCGGACCGGGAGATCCATTCCCTTTCGCCCTTCCAGTGCTTGTGCTCCACCATGTACCGGATCAAGCCCGGCTACCTGTTGTGGGTACTTGATAACCTGGCCCAGGACCGGGTGGTCAACCGGATCACCGTGGAGTCCGAGGTGGCGGCTGAGGCCAAACTCTCTCTCGACAGAATGCTGCGGATCTGACCCCATGCAAAACATCTACTTTGATAACAACGCCTCCACCCCGCTGGATCCATCGGTGCGGGAGGCCATGGCCCCCTATCTGGCCGAATATTTCGGTAACCCTGCCAGCTCCCACCGTTTTGGCGAGGCGGCGCGGCGGGGGTTGGATCTGGCCCGGGAGCAGGTGGCCGGGTTGCTCGGCTGCCATTCGGGTCGGATTGTCCTGAACAGCGGCGGCACCGAAGGCAACAACACCGCCATTTTCAGCGCAGTCTGGGCTAATCCCGCTAAAAAGCATATTATCTCCTCGCAGGTTGAGCACGGCTCGGTGTTGGCACCGTTGGAGTTTCTTGCGACCCAGGGCTACGAGGTGGAGCTGCTGGGGGTGGATGAGAACGGCGGTCTGGACCTGGACACACTTAAAAGTGCGATCCGGCCGGACACCGCTCTGGTCTCCCTTATGGCGGCGAACAACGAAACCGGGGTGCTCTGGCCAATGGCCGAGAGCGCCGCCATCTGCCGGGAGCGGGGGGTGCTGTTCCACTGTGACGCCATCCAACTGGCCGGAAAGGCGTCTTTTTCGGCGGAAGCGCTGGGGGTAGATTATCTCACCATCGCTGGTCATAAACTGCATGGCCCGAAAGGGGTAGGGGCGCTCTATGTGAGCCGTACTGCACCCTTTACCCCCTTGATCATGGGCACCGGCCAGGAAAATGGCCGGAGGTCTGGCACCGAAAATGTGCCCGGCATCGTTGGGCTGGGCAAGGCCTGTGTGCTGGCCATGGGGGTGGATGAGGCAGCGCACCAGCGGCTGGCCGCTTTGCGGGATAGCCTTGAGGCGGGGATTATCGCCGCGATCCCCGAGGTGCGGATTAATGGCGCCGCCTCGCCCCGGCTGGTCAACACCACCAACGTCAGTTTTCTCCATGCGGCCTCGGCCGGATTGATCCAGGATCTCGATGCGGGCGGTATCGCGGTTTCGGCTCATGCCGCCTGCCAGAGCGGCGATCTGGACCCCTCGCATGTGCTGCGGGCCATGCGGGTGCCGGAACCTTTCCAGCACGGAACCCTGCGCATCAGTCTCAGTCGTTATAATACCGAGGCTGAGGTTGCGGCCCTGTTGGCCCTGTTGCCGAAAGCAGTCGCTAGATCAAGACAGGGTTTCGCCTTGTAACTCTTCGGAAATATAGAAAGGAAACAAAGTATGTGCGGAATAGTCGGTTATGTGGGGCAGCGCCATGTGCTGCCCATTCTTCTCGAAGGAT
>CALMMG010000172.1 GCA_937868185.1 uncultured Pseudomonadota bacterium | reverse complement strand
ATCACCTCCTGTTGCGCCGTGGTCTTTGGCGAGAGCACCGGAGGTTCCACCAATCTCATGACCGGCTATTCGCAACAGGGGTTGCTAGTAGCCTTTATCGTTACCATTATCGGACTTGTTATACTGGGGAGGGGATTGTTGCAGCGCTGGCAGCCTTGGCTGGCTGGGCTCTACGCCGCAGGATGGCTCTGGTTTTTCGGACTTTCCCTGGTAGTGATCACCACGGTGATCTCATCCTACGTCTATGCCATGCCCTACCATAAATGTCCGTTCTGCATCCTCAAGCCTGAGTATCATTATTTCGGCTTTGCCCTGTATGGCACCTTGATCCCGGCGACATTCTTCGGGGCGAGCGCAGCTTTTGCAGGGATGGTGCGAGGCAAGAAAGGTTTGACTGGGGTTGTTGATCGCTACCAGCGGCTGGCGGTAAAGCTTTCGCTGGTATTACTGGTAATTTTTTCAGGGTTGTCGTTCTATCACTATCTCAAGTACTTGATCACCGGCGGGGAAGGGTAGGTTTTCCCCGGCACTGTCCAAGTAATGCCGTTGCACTGCCGCACGCTTATGCTGCAGATTCGCCTCCAAGCAAGCGAATGAAGGCGACCAACTGTTCTTGGTCAAAATGGCCCTCCATCTCCTCCAACATTACCTTAAGGGCGTCAAATGGTTTCTGGGCCCCGGCATAAGGGCGGTGGGTGGTCAGGGCGTCGTAGACATCGGCGATACTGGCAATCTTTGCTTCTATCGGGATATCCTGCATGACCCTCGCTTTCGGATACCCTGTCCCGTCAAAGCGTTCGTGATGATAGAGAATGATGTTGAGAGAGATCTGGCTCAGATACTCTTCCATCAGGGAAAAACCCAACTCCGGATGTTTTCGCACGACCTTGGTTTCTTCCTTATTCAGGCGACCAGGTTTTTTTAGGATATTTTTTGAGATCTGGCTTTTGCCAATGTCATGGAGGAGACAGCCAACAGCAAAGTCCTGCAATGCCTTGTCGTTCCCGCCGAATCCCAGCATTTTCCAGAAGCTGATACCAAAAACACAGACATTGACACTGTGGGTGAAGGTGTAAAAATCGTGGGCACAGAGTTTGGCCAGCACAGAGGCCGAAGATGCGTTGTTCATGATCAGCCGGAGGATGCCTTCAGCAATATTCTGCACCCGGGCGACGTTTTTTCCGCTTCTCGGATTATTGAATACATCGGTGACCGCGTTTTTAGCACAGGTATACAGGACGGTGGCTTTCTTTTCCAGTGTGGCATCACGGTTGGTCAGGACGTTTTGCAGGGTAGTTTCAAGAAAGAGATTAAATTTTCCCTCATCACGTTTCTTGATGTAAAACTGGCCAAACTGGTTGTTGGCTATGGCCATTTTCAGGTTGGTAATCGCGGAATCCTTACAGGCAAGAAGGATGGGTTCCTCTTTGGAAAAGCTATTGATGCTGCCGTAAATGTCGAAATTGAGGTATTGATCATCCTTCAGTAAAAAATCCCGGGTAATAGCGATATACTCGTCAGTACCAGTGGCAGAGGGCGGCTTCATGATTGTGGTGGCAAGTGTCATTCTCATGAAATCTATCCGGCTTATTGTCCTTTCCTGAAAACAACTTTCTAGTCAGTAGTGGACGATATTGCGCAATGCAACAGGGAAATTATCCTAATACTTTTTAAAAATATACTATTCTCTTGTTGGTGGCAATACGGAGAAAATACGTGATTTTTGATGGTTGCAGCTCCCCCTAGACAGATACCCCCAACCCCTCATGCCATTCGTTAGTCCCGCCGGCTGAAACAATCTATTGCTCCAGCTGGCCACAGTTTGCTATTACCACTTTTATTTTCGGCTGGCCGCTGCGTGACCCCATCTCTTCAATTTTCTTTACCACCTCAAGGCCTTCAATCACCTTACCGAAGACCACATGTCTGCCGTCGAGCCAGGGCGTTTTCACGGTGGTTATGAAAAACTGTGAACCGTTGGTGTTTGGTCCGGCATTGGCCATGGACAGCGTTCCAGGTTCCAGGTGTTTGCGGATAAAATTTTCATCGGCAAAGGTGCGGCCATAGATAGATTTGCCCCCGGTGCCGTCGCTATTGGTGATATCGCCGCCCTGGAGCATGAACTGGGGGATAATGCGATGGAAGATGCTGCCCTTGAACCCGAAGCCCTTTTCATGGGTGGCCAGCTGCCGGAAATTCTCCGCTGTTTTTGGCACCACATCGGCAAACAACTCCATCACGATCCGACCGGCTTTTTCATCGCCGATGACGACATCAAAAAATACCTTGGGATTGATGGCCGCCGTTGCTTTTTCCGGCGCCGCGAAAATTCCAGTCAGAAATAGACACACCATTATCATCCCGCCAAGAAACAATTTTATTCTGTATCTTTTCACTTTTTTTTCCTTGTATTCATTGTTCCCCAACCTTCATTTAAGGTGAAACTGATCAGCTCAGACTAGAGCCAGATCAAAGGCCGCGGAAAAGAGCTTTTTGGTGTAAGGGTGGGAAGGGTTAGCAAAGAGCTGCGTCGCAGGGCCGGATTCGACAATGCGGCCATTCTGCATGACCGCCACCTCGTCGGCCATGGCCTTGATCACCCGCAGATCGTGGGAGATGAAGAAGTAGGTAATGCCGTGTTTGGACTGCAACCTTTTGAGCAGCTCGATGATCTGAGCCTGGATGGTCATATCCAAGGCGCTGGTCGGCTCGTCCAGTACCAGAAAGCGTGGCTTGAGCACCACGGCTCTGGCAATGGCGATGCGTTGCCTCTGGCCGCCGGAAAACTCGTGGGGATAGCGCTCGATCATCTCCGGCTCAAGGCCGACCTCTATCAGCGCTTCGGCTACCCGTTTCTTGCGCTCCTCCCGGTTACCCAAGCCATGCACGCTCAACCCTTCGCCGACGATCTGGCCCACATTGAGCCTCGGCGACAGGGAGGAGAAGGGGTCCTGAAAAACCACCTGGAGATCGCGGCGCAGGGGCCGCCATTGGCTGTTGGACAGGGTCAGGAGATCACGCCCCTCGTAAAGCAGGGAGCCCCTGCTGTTGACCAACTTGAGCAAACACATGCCCAGGGTGCTTTTTCCGGAGCCTGATTCGCCGACCACGCCAAAGGTGGTGCCTTGCCTGATGGTAAGGGTCACCTCGTCAACCGCCTTGATGGTGTTCACCGTACGGCGCAAGAAACCGGTTTTGATCGGAAAATGGCAGGAAAGGTTGGTGGCGGTCAGCAGTGGGGGGGGGTTGTCCTTAGGGGTCGGTGCTGCGTGGGGCACGCTGTTTAGGAGATGGATGGTGTATGGGTCCCGCGGGTTGCGGAACACCTCTGCGGTGGGGCCGCTTTCCACGATCCTGCCCTCATGCATAATGTGGACCTGCTGAGCGATCTTTTCCACCATGTTGAGATCGTGGGTGATAAGCAGCAACGCCATGCCCTGTTCCTGCTGAATTTCCTTGATCAGGGCCAGGATCTGCGCCTGGATAGTGACATCAAGGGCGGTGGTCGGCTCGTCGGCGATCAAGAGATCGGGGCAACAGGCCAGGGCCATGGCAATCATCACCCGCTGGCGCTGGCCGCCGGACAACTGGTGGGGAAAACTGCTCAAGCGCTGGGATGCATCGGAAATCCCGCAACGCTCAAGGAGATTCTCAGCTTTAAGGACTGCCTCTTTTTTATCGAGATTCTGATGGAGCATCAACGGCTCCACCAACTGAACACCGATGGAGTAAACCGGGTTGAGCGAGGTCATGGGCTCTTGAAAGATCATGGCGATCCGGTTGCCGCGAATTTGGCGCAGCCGTTTTTCCGGGCAGGTAACCAGGTCTTCCCCATTAAAGAAAATTTCTCCCTCGATCTTGGCCGTATCTTTCTCCAGCAGCCCCAGGATGGAAAGGGCGGTCACCGATTTGCCGGACCCGGATTCGCCCACCAGGGCTGCGGTTTCCCCGGCGGCAATGGAGAAGGAGACCTTGTCCAGCACCGGGGCAAAGCCGCGGTCCGAGTAAAACCCGGCGGAGAGATTTTTCAACTCAAGCAGCATGGATCATCCCCAACATCTCACACCTTCCTTGGATCAAAAGTTTCCCGTAACGCTTCCCCGATAAAGATCAACAGAATCAGGGTGCCGACCAACACCCCGAAGGTGGTCAGGGAAAGCCACCACGCTTCGATGTTGTTCTTGCCCTGGGCCAGCAGCTCGCCTAGGCTTGGGGTGGGTGGCGGCACGCCCAACCCAAGGAAATCGAGGCTGGTAAGGGCCAGGATCGAGCCACTCACCCGGAAGGGCAGGAAGGTGATCACCGGGGTCATCCCGTTGGGGAGCAGGTGGCGGAACATGATGGTGAT
>CALMMG010000171.1 GCA_937868185.1 uncultured Pseudomonadota bacterium | reverse complement strand
CTTTCAATATTTTGGTGACAGATGACTCTGAAACCATGCGGGCCGTGATCAAGAAGACCGTAAGCATGTCCGGGGTTCCGGTTGGGGAGTTTCATGAGGCGGCAAATGGCAAAGAAGCTCTGGCTGTCTTGTCGAAAAACTGGATTGATGTCATTTTGTCGGACATCAACATGCCGGAAATGGGCGGGATGGAACTCTTGAAAAAGGTCAGCGAAGATGAGGACCTTAGGAGGATTCCTTTGATCTTCATTAGCACCGAGGCCAGCGAGGCCCGTCAGGAAGAGGCACGAAAGCTTGGGGTTGCGGGCTATGTGAAAAAACCGTTCCAGCCCGAAACCATCAAGGCGATTCTCTACGAGGTGCTGGAAAAAGCCTATGAACACCGATTGAAAGAGAATCCAGAAGCAGAGGCTGTTGATGATGGTGATTTTTAGGAACAGCGTTCTTGTCTGCAATCACAAGAGGAGTTCCTTGAAGCGGTTAGGATAGCTTGGCATCAGGGTCCAGATGGTTGAGAATCGAGAATAGAGCCGGGGAGGATGGCTGAATGGATGAGGAGTTGCGGCGGGTTATATTTGAAACTTTCTCAGAGGTCTTTGAGACCATGTTTTTCACCTTTCTGGAGCCGCTTGAAGAAGCGCCAGGCAAGGAAGAACTCGGGTGCGGTAGGTTCATTGAGGCCACGATCAGTTATGTCGGTGGCTGTAATGGCAATTTTCTTTTTTACTTTCCCTGGGAGCTTGGCAAGAACATCACCGTGAATTTTCTTGGGGTTGATGACGACGAGGTGCGGGACGGGCAGGTTATGGATACTGCAGCGGAAACGGCAAACATGGCTATCGGCAGTTTACTGGGGAAGCTGGATCCTGGAGGTACGGCCTCTCTGGCTATTCCACAAGCCCGCGTGCTTTCCGAGTTTTCTCCGGAGACTCTGCTTGGCGAGACCGGGTTGTGTATGTTTAACACCGAATTCGGGATTCTCTGGGTTGTCGGAGCACATGCGTAGGATGGGCAATTGCGGAAAAAATGGGGTTGTTTTTTGAGATTCCAGAACGACAAGAAGAGATTATGAGAAAAATACGCGTACTTGTGGTGGATGATTCCGCAGTTGTTCGCAAGGTTTTCAGCGAGGAATTGTCACACGAAAAAGATATCGAGGTTGTGGCCACGGCGCCAGACCCTTATGTGGCCAGGGATAAAATCGTCGCCCTCAAGCCCGATGTGGTGACGCTTGATGTGGAAATGCCGCGGATGGACGGCATTACCTTTCTCAAAAAGCTGATGCGTTATTTCCCGCTCCCGGTCATCATCGTCAGTTCCCTGACCAAAGCGGGCGGAGCTTTGGCCATGGAGGCGATGGATAGTGGGGCGGTCGATGTTATCTGCAAACCGGGTGAGGCCTATTCTGTCGGCGATATGAGTGCCCAGCTTGCCGAAAAAATCCGGGCCGCCTCCCACGTGAACATGGCGCAACGTGCCATGCATCTTGCTGCGGTTCGTCCTGTTGACGCACCTCGGCTTTCCTTGACCAAGACGACAAACAAATTGATCGCCATCGGCGCTTCCACCGGGGGCACCGAAGCCTTGAAGGATGTTCTTACCCAGTTTCCTGCCAATACGCCAGGGATCCTGATTGTTCAGCATATGCCTGCCAATTTTACCACCAGTTTTGCCGAGAGGTTGAACAGCCTTTGCCAGATTCGGGTAAAAGAGGCGCAGGATGGTGATTCCGTGGCACCGGGCACTGCTTTGCTTGCGCCGGGGAATTTTCATATGGTCCTGCGACGCAGCGGCGCCCGTTATTATGTTAATATCAAAAGTGGGCCGTTGGTCTGTTATCAACGGCCTGCGGTGGATGTTTTGTTTAATTCGGTAGCGGCCTACGGCGGGGCCAACGCGGTTGGCGTTATTCTCACCGGGATGGGCAAAGATGGTGCGCAGGGGATGTTGAAGATGAAAGAAGCTGGCGCACAAACAATCGCCCAGGATGAGAAATCCTGCGTTGTGTTCGGGATGCCCAAGGAAGCCATCGCTGCCGGCGGGGTGGACAAGGTGGTGTCGCTGCTCGATATCCCGGCTGAGGTTATGAAGATGCTTTAGCCCTGTGGCTATAGCCGGTTTTTGCTTTTTTGGATCATGGTCTGTTCTTTCCGTAGCAGCGTACTTTTTACAGTGCACCCTCCAGCAAACCCTCCCAGTCCGGAAGAGCCTGTCACCCGATGACAGGGTACAATAAGGGCCAAAGGATTTGCGTTGCAGGCCTGTCCCACTGCCTGGGCAGCACCAGGGTTGCCCAGGGCCTGAGCCAACTCTCCATAAGTTGTTGTCTCCCCATACGGGATCTCGGCAATACGATCCCATACACGCCTTTGGAACACGGTACCCTTTTCCACAAATGGCGATCTGGGTTGCGGTGGAAATATCTTTCGGCTCCCCTCGAGAAATTCCATAAGAAGATCAGCAAAACAATGGCGTTCAGTGTTGGCGATTATGCACGCGGGGCTGAAATTTTTTTCGAGCCACTGTTTTGCCCTCTCATGTTTTTTCAGGGAGAAGGTGAGGTGGATGGGGACATTGCCGAGGCAAATTACTTGGCCTTTTATTTCTTCAAAGGTGAACGTGAAGGTGAGGCATTGAACCGGTGGGGATGGCATGATCGTTCTCCCGGGGATATTCGCGCACAATTTTTACGAGACCAGCTGTAATGGAGAAGGCGGTAGCGCTCGATAAGAAAAGTGAAAAGGACCTTTTGTCACTGGGCGGATGAGTTTTTTTGTTATGTGTTTTTGTTAAACCTGACATGCGCGGGATGCTATATAGGGTGAGCGGGGTGTATTTTGTGACTTGAAAAACAATAAATCAACAAGATAGAGTTAAAACCTCAAAAAAAACTTGATTTTATAAGTGAGTATAAATTATAGCTAATACTAGATCTAGTAATTTGAAATTATAAGCCTTTTTCTTGATACAACTTTTCAACCGAAATGTGGACAAACTATGGGTTCTTTTTCTTGCCGATATATTCTCTCTGTTGCCTTGCTCATCTTCTTGCTTGCTTCCCCGGCAGGTGCGCAAAAGCATGTAAAAAAACAGATCAAAAAGGCAAAGGTCGTATCTTTGCACTCGTCGCACAAGTTTGCGCCTGAGCAGAGAAAGGCAGCGGCAAAGCAGAAACAGTGCACAAAGGTAGCCAAGCTTGTTGTCGTAGGAAAGGTAGTCAAAAAACATGTCCCCGCAGAAGAGGTTAGAGGGGAATGGGCGGGTGAAGAGCACAATGCCGCAAATGCTGAGTTGCAGGGAAAACTCACCTGTCGCAGCGCGTATATCATGGATGCCAGAACCGGTAGGGTTTTGTTTGACCGCAGTGCTGACCGCCCTGGGCAGCCTGCCAGCACCATTAAAATCATCACCGGTCTTATTGCCATTGAAAGTTTTCATGGTAATGAGATGGTGCGTGCCAGCGCCTATGCCGCGAATATGCCCGCTTCAAAGGTATATCTGAAAAAAGGTGAGTCCTATCAGGCCAACGATTTGATTAATGCTGTGTTGCTTGCTTCGGCAAATGATGCCAGCGTGGCTTTGGCGGAAAAGGTTGCCGGTTCCGAGCAGGCCTTTGCCAGATTGATGACCAAAAAGGCGGAGGCCCTTGGCGCACAAAATACCATCTGTAAAAGCGCCAATGGTTTGACCAAAGAAGGCCAGCAAACCACGGCTCGCGATTTGGCCACGGTTTTTAACCGGGCTATGCATAACCCTGAGTTTGCCGAGCGGATGTCAACCGTCCAGGTGCATACCAGCGACGGCAAGGTGCTGCGAAGCCACAACAAGGCTTTGTGGACCTTGGATGGGGCAGTGGGTGGGAAAACGGGTTATACGGTGGCTGCTGGGAAAACTTATGTCGGTAAATTCCAGCGGAATGGTCAGTCAATTATTGTGGCATTGCTTGGCAGTGCCTCTATGTGGGATGATATCGCCACCTTGGTCGAGCATGGTTTTGTCAAACAGGAAATGGCCTCCCGGCTACCAGAGAATGTACATGGTGGTATGCGGGTTTCGCAGGTTAGTCAGAAAAGCATGATACGATAAATAAAATCTCCAGCACTCTGTTGCCCTGGGAAACGAAATAACAAGTTGTGTGAGTATCAGCCATAACAGGATCAAAGCCGACAGGAAACAGCCTGTCGGCTTTTTTGTTGAAACCAGCAGCGGTGTGGAATCATGATTACGAAGGATGAGGTTAGGGCAGCATTCCCGGATGCGCCGGAGGGGAAAGCTTTTGGTAAATCCGCGGAACTGGTGCGGCGTCTTGAGGGGTATCGGGAGGCAAAAAGGATATTCGTCGGACCTACCGCGAGATTGCAGCAGGTTCGGATCAACGCCCTGACGGATGGCAAGGAGCTGTTGGTGCCCGCGCCTGGCCTGAAGGAGGGGTTCTATCTGCTGGTGCCGTATGAGATACCCTTCAAGCATTTGAGCTATGCCGTGGGGTATAAAGGTCTGGTTCAATACGGTCGGCGGATTGCGGTTGAGGAGCTTTGCCAGGGGCCTGTCGGCCTGCTGGTTACCGATTGTCTGGCTGTGGACCCGGCTGGATATTTTGTCGGCGAGGGCATGGGTTTTTTCGATCTCGCGGTCGCCATCCTCGCTGAGTTGCATGGCCTTACCCCTGAAGCGGAGGCATACGCACTGGGAGAGCAGGAGCAGATTCTTGACCAGGAAATCGAACGCGGTGCCTGGGATATTCGGCTCAATGGCTTTATAACTCCGGATGGGATCGCCTTGCATAATCCAGGTGGCCATGCGGATCAGAAGATTTTGTGGGACATGCTGCCGCCGAAAAGGATCCGCAAGATTACCCCGCTGTGGAAATTGAACATGCAAATCAAGGATGCCTTGAGCGCGGCTGCGGAAAAAGCAGGGTGAAAGTACGCTTTGGAACCCAGCGCCTGGTTCCTTGACCGGGTCGGGGAGACGGGGTAGTATGGCGTGGTTTCTATCTTGAAAAAATGAAAAGGTTTTGGGTGCCGAGGATGGATGATTTTCAAAAACAGGCTCTTACGGAACACCTGACTGAGTTGCGCAAGTGTCTGATCTATTCCTTGCTCGCAACCGTGGCAGGATTTGCTATGGCCTATTCCTATAGCAAAGAGCTGGGGCAGTTGCTTTTCAAGCCCCTGTGCGATGCCATGCCTGCCGGTTCTAGCCTGATCTTCACTTCGTACCAGGAAGGGTTTTTTTTTATCTAAAGCTTTCCCTGGTTACGGGGCTTCTCCTTGCCAGTCCGGTGATTTTTTACCAGATCTGGCGCTTTGTCGCTCCAGGGCTGTATCAGCATGAAAAACGGGTGATGCTGCCCTTTACCGTGCTCTCCTCGCTGTTCTTTTTTGGCGGCGCGGCCTTTGGCTATTTTGTCGTATTCCCTCCGGCCTTCAAATTTCTGCTCGGTTACTCCAATGATTTCCTGAGCCCCATGCCCACGGTAAAGGAATATTTTTCCCTCTGCCTGCGGTTGCTTATCGCCTTTGGGGTGATTTTCGAGCTGCCCATCTTCATGGTGCTGCTGGCCAAAATGGGCATGGTGAATGCGGCTTTCCTGAACAGGCACCGCAAGTATGCCATACTGCTTTCCTTTGTTATCGCCGCTATCCTCACCCCCACTCCGGACGTGATCAACCAGTGTCTCATGGCGTTTCCCCTGATTGTGCTTTATGAAGTGAGTATTGTTGCGGTCTGGTTGCTGGGCAGAAAGAGGCTGGCTGGGTTTCAGGATGAAAAATGAGGGATGATGGTGTGCTCCGCGACCAGCAAGGCAAGAGCGGCAGGATAAAGGTGATGGTCGTCAATATGATAGCGACCATGGGAAAATCCTTGCTCGTCACAGGTTAGGGAATAATTATCAAGGAAGGTCCAGCCATTTTGTAGCGTAGCGTATTGCAAATATTCATTCCATAACCGGGGAATGGAAATATAGGTAGGAATTTCCTCCGCCGTTAAGCTGCTAACAGCAGACCTTGTTGGAGCAGGAACACCGAGCAACATGAATCTGAGTTGCCGTCCCTTTTTTATCTCAGAAATAAATTCAAGATAGCCATCCACGGTATTTTGAATCATCTCCTTAATCGATAGATGTTGAAATTTTTTAATCCAAGTAGCGTATATTCCTTCATCGGTTCGGCAATCAATTTCGCCAAAAGACAGAATAACGGTGCTGCCCTCGGGAATATCGGCAAAATTTCGGAGTAATTCGTCCTTGTATTGGTTGTGCCTTTTTTGTGACAGGTGGTATGCCTTGCATCCCATGACCAGCCTGGCTGTTATCTTGAATAGATTTTTATCTATGCGTACAGGGAGATTGGCAAAGCTCAGGCAGTGGCTGTCACCGAGCA
>CALMMG010000170.1 GCA_937868185.1 uncultured Pseudomonadota bacterium | reverse complement strand
GTCCCTCCGGAAAACCGGCCACACCTACGCCCATCTGCGGAAAATTCTTTTTGATAAAGACGACCAGATCGGCGGCATAGGCAAAGCCATCCTCGGGCTGGACGAAATCCGTCTGTCCCTTCGGGGGATCGCCACGCAGGGCGAGAATGTTTTTAACCCCGCTTGCCGCATAGGTCCGGAGTATTTCCCCTGTTTCCGTCCGGTTTGAGCCAACGCAGGTAAGATGGGAGACCACGGTGAGATTGGTCTCCTGCTGAATCCTGACGATCAGTTTGTGGGTTCGGTCCCGGGTTGAGCCACCCGCCCCGTATGTCACGCTGACGTACGCGGGTTTCAGGGGCATTAAGTCAGAAATATTGGCAAATAGGTTTTCCCAGCCCGGCTCGTCCTTGGGCGGGAAGAATTCAAAACTGAAGGAAATTCGGTTGTTCTCTAAAATGTCTTTAACCAGCATCGTCTCTCTAACCCGTTGTTTTGGTGAAAAATTTCAGATATCAGAAGAAACACCTATCTACCAAATTTGCCAACCGATTGCTCGAAAAATTCACGGTCATCGGAAAAAAATACGCGACTGTCGGCAAATACGCCATTATGAGTTCCCATCCGAGCAGGACAACCCCTCATCTTGACTTGACAAAGTCCGGCCCAGGGTTGTAATCAGATTCTGGTGAAGGATGGAAATATTGCGCCATCGGGAAGATGGCCGGGGGATCAGAAGACATTGGTACATTCAAACAGAAAAACATCTGCGGCCGCCCTGCTCTTCTGCTCTCTGTGCCTGGCTGCCTCTCCCCGCCAGGCCGTCGCCTACACCGCACAAGACCTTGAAACCCTGATGACCACCAACCGCTGCGTGGAGTGCGATCTCTCCGGAGCTGATTTGCGCCGGGCAAAGCTTGCCGGTGCCTTTCTGGAACGGGCCAATCTCGCAAAGGCAAACCTTGCCGGGGCCAATTTGGAAGGGGCAAACCTCAAGGCGGTTGATCTTTCCGGGGCCAATCTGATCGACGCCAACCTGGCGGAGGTTGATTTCTACAAGGCGAATCTCACCGGCGCCTTTCTCAAGGGGGCAAACCTCAAGGGCGCCTCCCTTGCCGCCAGCAGTCGTGACCGGGCAATCCTCGAGGGCGGTACATACACCGCCCCGGAAAACGCTCTGAAAGAACCGGTAAAACCCTTGCCGGAACCGCCTGCCGCCGTCCCTCCTCCGCGCCAGGAAAAAATCGAAACAGTCACGCCTGTAGCCCTGCCTCAAAAAACTGAACCACCGCAGGCACCTTCTTCGATTCCCCCCGTGATCCCCGTGCCTGCCCCGCCAACACCAATCCCAGTGCTGAAGCCTGTTCCTGAATCGTTGCCCGCCCCGCCCCCTTTAGAAATTCCGCAGGCAGGGCCAACACAGTCATTACCAACAATGCCCGAGCCGACGACGGTGATCCCGGTGGCGGAAGCCATCACGTCCCACTCAACAGCACAGATACAACCCGTCCCGGCCAGGGTTACCCAAAAAACAACAGCTCCCCCTACGACACCTCTCCCCTCGGATAGCACCTCTGAGATAGAGCGCCTGATCGCCCAGAACAGTTGCCCCGGATGCAATCTGGCCGGAGCCGATCTTGTTGGCCTCAACCTGAATCGAGCGAACCTGGCCGGCGCCAACCTGAGCGGGGCCAACCTTGAAGGCGCCAGCCTCAAGACGGCAGACCTGGCAGAGGCAAACCTCAGCCAAGCCAATCTCACCGGGGCCTCCTTGGCCGGAGCCGACCTTTACAAGGCAGAGCTCACTGGGGCAATCCTATCAGGGGCGGACTTTGAAGGGGCGTACCTGATAGGCACAATCCTTGAAAAAGAGCGCCAGAAGGGCAACAAGGCGGATATTGATGCCTTCCTTACCCAGTACCGGGAAAAAACAAAACCCGCACACGCCAAGGGAAGAACTTCCCTGCAAAAAGAGCGGACACAAGCGGAAAGCCTCTGGGGTCCTTCTTTCAAGGCAATGCAAACAACGCCAACAATGGGTTCTCCTGATCAGGAGAACGGACCCGCAGACAACCTAGTTGAGCCAGCACCCAACCCGGATCAGCCCCTGGTCCGAAAAGAGACGCCCATCGCTTCTCCTGTGTCCAGCACCCCGGCAGCAGCTCCGGCCACCTCCCCGCCCCCGATCAAGGCAATGCCAGCGGAGACAAAACCAGCCGCGACGACAAGCGTCGCCGTCCCTCCCCTGCCGAGTGCCGCGTCGGTCACGCCCAGCCCGGCCGCCCCCACGAAAAAGCCGGATGAAGCAAAGGAGCCTGAACCCGCCAAACTTACTGATCTCGAAAAACTCCTGCAACTGAACCGCTGCGTGGAATGCAACTTCGCCGGCCAGGATCTCTCCGGGAAAAAACTGCAAGGGGCCACGTTGGAACGCAGCAATCTCTCCGGGGCGAACCTGCGTGACGCCAATCTGGAAGGGGCCAACCTCAAAGGCGCAAACCTCAGCGGGGCCAATCTGGAAAATGCCAATCTGGAAGGGGTTGATTTCTACAAGGCAGACCTGAGCAATGCCAACCTCAAAGGCGCAAACCTCAAGGACGCATCCGGGCTAAAACAATCCCGATAAATCGGATTGACAACAAGACCGGGCGCGTTGCCCGGAAGAAGGGAGATACAGCCCAGGGGGGCGGACTTTTTCACTTCGCCTTGTTGATCTTGATTTCCTTTTTTGGGGTCTTGGTGGTCTTGGGCATGGTGATGGTGAGGACGCCCTTGTCGAACTTGGCCTCAATCTTGTTCTCCTGCACCTCCACCGGCAGACGAAAAGATCGTTGGAACGCACCACTGTATCGCTCCAAGGAGTAATGCTGCTCGTCTTTTTCCTCTTTTTCTTTTTTCTTCTCCCCCTCGATAGTCAACAGATTACCAGTAAGGCTCAGCTTGATGTCTTCCGGCTCAAGGCCGGGCAGCTCCGCCTTAACGATCAGCTTGTCCTTGGTTTCCGAGATATCGGCCATCGGCGCCCACCCCTTGGTGAACACGGTGGGCAATGGCCAATCATCGAGGAAATGATTCCACAGCCGGTCCATTTCGCTGCGTACGGTGCTGAGTTCTGAAAACGGTTTCCTTGGGATAAGATCCATCATGGTACACCTCCTTCAGTTATGCCCCCCTGGGCGTTACAACGTTTTGGTCGGGCCAAGCCCGTTGATACTGTTTTTTTTCTCAAGGATCCGGACAAGGGCTTCTTCCAGATCCTCCGTGGTAAACGGTTTTTCGATGAATTCATGCACCCCGAGCCGGAAGGCCTCGGAAATGACCGCCTCGGTCATGTAGGCTGTGAGCAGAATTTTTTTGAAACGAGCATTGATGGTCTGCGCCCTTTTTAAAAATTCCAGGCCATCCATGCCGGGCAGACGGTAGTCGGTGATAATGATGTCGCAACCATTATCCTTGATGATCTCCAGCCCGTCTTCCCCTGTCTCAACCGCCATAAGGGCGCACTTTTCATTGGCAAAGAACCGCCGAAGAGAATCCCTGACCCACTGATCATCCTCAACCAGCAGCACCTTCATCCCCTGCAATCGTTCAAACAGGTCCATACTGCCCTCCTTCAGGAGTTGCTCCCCGGTGCTCCTTCTCAGCCTTTAGGGCAATGACAAATTCAGCGCCGCCCCAAGCGCTTTCCTCCACGGTCAACGTACCGTGGTGATCACTGATGATCCGCAGGCACAAACTTAGGCCGATGCCGGTCCCGTCATTCTTGGTGGTGTAAAATGGATCAAAAACCTTGTCCCGCAGTCCTTCCGGAATTCCCGGCCCTGAATCGCCCACCCGGATCACCACCTCCTCCTTTTCAAGCGCGGTGCGGACAGAGATCCTTTTTTCCTCAGTGTGGCGCAGGGCCTCTACTGCGTTGGTCAGAAGATTGAGCACAACCTGCTCAATCAGGCTGGCGTCAAGACGACAGCGGGGCAGAGCGCAGGCCAGATCTTTCTCCAACCCCACCCCGTCTCTCCGCAAGGATGCGGCGCAAAGAGAAAGCGCGTTTTCCACCGGCTGATTGATATCACCCATCACCAGCTGCGGCTGGCCCGGCCTTGAAAAATCAATGACCCGCCGGATCACCGATTCTATTTTTCCGGAGGCAGCCTGCGCCTGGGCAATGATCTCACCCACCGTTTCCAAATTCTCCCCTCGGTCATAAATCTTGGCCAAGGTATTGAGATAGATATTGATACCGGATAGGGGATTGCGGATCTCATGGGCAATCCCTGCAGCCACCCGCCCAAGGGAAGACATCTTGTCCTGAATCCGGACAATCTGTTCCAGCTCCCGGTTCCGGGTGATGTCAAGCATGCTGACCAACACCGTCTCTAGCCCCTGATACTCAATGCGACTGGCCCGGCAGAACACCCATTTCATGGACTGCCCCCCATCCTTCCTCTGCTGTGGATAAAAACGGAAATCGACATCCACCGAGGCCGCCTCGCCGCGACTGACCCTGCCATAGGCCCCCTCCACCTTTTCCAGATCATCGGGATGAACCCCGGCGAAGGCGTCCGGCCGAAAATGGGCGGGTAAAGGCCCAAACAATCTTTTCTGCTCAGGGTTGCGATAGATGATCGCATCGTCCTGAATCAACATAATTCCGGCCAAGGAGTTTTCCACCAACTCCCGAAACCTATTTTCGGTAATACCCCGCTGCGCCTCAAGCTCCATGAGATAGAGGGCCTGCCCCACATCCTGGGCAATTTCCGCAAACAGCTTCTGCTCTTCACGATTATGCTCACGGGTCGCCGAGGTGGAAACACTTAACAACCCATAGGCCCGATCGTGGTGGCTCAGTCTGGCGGTAAAACACACCCTGTCCGCATCATCCGTCGCAAGAAGACAACCCGCACAACAGGTTGGCGGGGAGATCACCACCAACTTTTGCCCGCCCAAAGCCTTTTTCGCACAGACAGGGAAAATCCCCTTTTCCATGCACTGCCGCACCCGGGAGAATTGTTCGCCCAGGCCGATTTCAGCACAGCAATCCAACGCCCCCTCCCTGTTTACCAGGGCAAGCCAGGCGCTGAAATAATGGCCGTCATCCACCAGGATACGGCAAATTCCTTCAAGAAGCTCATCCCGGCCCTTCCTCTCGGCCAGCAGCAGATGAATCCGGCGCACAGTCCGCACAACCAGGGCAAGATTGGCCTCCCGCTCCCGGCTCCTTCTCCGTTGTAAGAGCCAAAACCGAACCCATAGCCCGCCCAAGCCGCCCAAGAGCAACAACAGACTCGCCTGCAAAGAAAAATCAGGGTCTGCGTGCCCCACCTGCACCGGAGAGAGGAGGGATAACAGCGCCGCCCCTCCCAGAAATGCCAGGATATTCAGTATGCTTTTGCGCATCGGGCAAAAAAAGATTCCTTCAAGGTTCAGCCTCTCCTGCGGCGCCAAGCACCCGCCGCACCACCTCCGCCAGCCTTGCAGTACACACGGGCTTGAGCAGGTACTCGCGCACCCCCAGTTCCCTGGCCTCATCCTCGGTCAGGATATCGCTGTAACCCGTAGTCAGGATAACCGGGATGCCAGGCCGCAAGGCCAGGATCTTTTCAGCCAGCTCAGCGCCGGTCATCCCCGGCATGGTCAGATCGGTGATAACCAGATCAAAAGACTCCGGGTCGGCGCCAAACCGCGCCCAGGCCTCCCGACTGTCGCCATAGGCTTGAACCTGGTACCCCAAGGCCTCAAGCACCTCCTTCCCCAATCCGGCCAAAGCAGGCTCATCATCCACGAACAGGATGCGTTCCGTGCCCCGGGACATCTCCGAATCCCCAAGGACGCTGCCGACCTCCCCCACCTCGGTGATGCGGGGGAAATAAAGGTCAAAAACCGTTCCCTGGCCTGGGACACTGGTAACCTCAATGGCGCCCTGATGGCCTTTCACAATCCCATGCACCACGGCAAGCCCCATCCCGGTCCCGTCCCCTGTTTGCTTGGTGGTAAAAAAAGGCTCGAAGATCCGCGCCGCCACCTCCTGCTCCATCCCCTGCCCGGTATCACGCACCCCGAGGTGGATATAGGCTCCAGGCCTCAGATCCGGATTCAGGGCAGCGCGGGTCACATTAATCTCTTCAGGGGCAATGGTGACCAGAAGAACACCCCCCTTACCGCGCATAGCGTGGGAGGCGTTGATGCAAAGGTTCATCAGCACCTGATGAATCTGAATCGGATCGGCTAGGGCCCAACAGGGCTGGCCGCTTATCTCCTGCTTCATTTCCATAGTGCTGGGTAGCGAGGCCCTGAGCAGCTTCATAGCTTCCTTGACTATGCCCCGCAGCTCAAGAGGTTCCCGCCTTGCCTCGCTGTGTCTGCTGAAGGTAAGAATCTGCGCCACCAGATCTCTGGCCCGTTTACCTGCTTTGGTCACTTCGGCCAGCTTGGCATAGGCAGACATGTCCTGAGACAGATCCATCATGGCCAGCTCGGTGTAGCCCATGATCGCGGCAAGAATATTGTTGAAATCATGGGCAATGCCACCAGCCAGAGTGCCGATAGCCTCCATTTTTTGAGCCTGAAGGAGCTGAAACTCCAGCTTCTTCTGCTCACTGATATCCTTGGCGAAATGGGCGATGCCGCCTATCTTTCCCTGGTCGTCCATAACCGGAGTGGCGGTAAGCAGAAAGGTTTTGTGCAGCTCGGAATGAAAAATTTCCTGACTGTACGACTTGCGGTCATGGGAGGCAAGATGCGCCGCGCAACCAGGGCAGGGTTCGGGAATCCCCCGGAACACTTCGTAACAATACCGGCCAACCAAATCTTCCGCTTTTTTTTGCAAGATCCGGCAGGTCGCTTTGTTTACCCTGGTCAGGCGCCGAGAGTTATCCTGCAAGGTAACGATGTCATCCACTGCGTCAAAGGTCCGCTCCCACTCCCGCTGGGCCTCGCCCATCCGTTCTTCGGCAACGCGGCGTTCATGGATTTCCTTGTGGAGCAGCTCATTTTTCTGGGAAAGCTTGGCGGTGCGCGCCACCACCATTTTTTCCAGATGGTCACGATAGCCCTCAAGCTTCTCTGCCACGGCTTTGCGTTCGGTAACATCCTGGATTATCACGATGGTCGTGCGCTGATCAGCATCGATAATAGGCAGCAAGATCAGAGCAACCCGTCGCCCTTTCAAAAATAGGGCTGTCTCCTCACCAAGGGCAATGGGCCGCTCCCCAAGATCGACAAACCCCTTTTCCACTTCCTGCCGGGTGCTTCCGGCAAAAAAATCAAACAGATTCGCGGCGAGAATCTTCTCTTCCCGTGCCCCAAAAATTGCCGCGCCAACGGCATTGACGTACACGACCCTCGCGTCGGCGGTACACTCGACAATACCCTCGCTGATATTGCCAAGGACAACCTCGAAATGTTTCCGCGAACTCAGCAACTCTTTGGTGATTTCGCGCTGATACACGTTTTCAATGCCAACAACCCCGGAAATACCAAGCGCTTCCTTGTTGTTGCGGGCAACGAGTAACCGGGAGATATGCTGTTCAATATCGCGGAAAGGACCCTTGGCGATACAGGCATTGGCGCCGAACGAGGCGTAGTCGATTTCTTCCTCTGCAGCGATGGCGGAAAGAATGATGATGCAGACGTCTTTCAGCTCCGGCATGGAACGCACGATCCGGCAGAGCTTATCGCCGCTGATATTGGGCATGACCAGATCCACGAACATGACATCCGGAACAAAATCAGCGAGCACGGCAAGGGCTGTCAGGCTGTCAGGCACGGTTTTTACTTCGTACCCTTTTTTGCCCAAAAAATTACTCATGAGCCGGAGCATCAGCGGCTGGTTGTCCACTACCAGAATCTTTTCATGCATGGTCGTCCCCATAACGCTATGACCGAGTGCCCTCGCCTCTCAGCCCTGGGTGTACCTGTGCCTCACCTCTTTTTTTAATTGTAGCACATCTTCTTTCACCACCATGCGGTTAAAATGTAGACATCCCACTCCACTCCTGAAAACGATACAGACCGTATTGAAACGGAGATTTCTCGGCGAACTCCTTGTAATCAAGGGAATAAAGACCATCCTCATTCTGCCAGATCCGCTCGAAATAACCAGTTGCCTCCCGCACCACCTGCGAACTAGCCGGCGCCGTCACCTCAAGGCTGGCTTCCAGATTCAGGTCGTCAAGATTCCGCCGGGTCAGATTTGCTGAGCCACCAATAAGTACGGTCTGTCCGGGCAGGGAGATCATGACCAGCTTGGGATGAAACTGCTCACCGTGCGTTCCATACCAGCGGACCTGAATCCTGCCCTGGGATTTCTCGACAAGTTCATGGGCCACCGGCCGGTTGGGAATTCCATTTTTCCTGCGGCCAAAGGCATCTTTGTTGGGATCAAGGAGAAGCTGCACCTCGGCCCCTCGAGCCGCCGCAGCAAGAAGCGCTGCGACAACTTCACGATCGGAGAGATAGAACATGGCCATTCGCACCGAACAGCCGCTTTCGCATTGGGCAAGGGTTATTAACAGCCGGGTCTTGATCTTCCCTTCGGTGAGCAGGCGCAAATGCACCTGGCCGGATTCCGGGGGAATTGCAATCTCCCACCGAGGAAGAGTATCCCCGGAGAGGGCCGCCACTGCGGCTTCCGCATCGACAACATCCTGCACCACCGCACCTTGAGCGACAAAAGCGATGTTTGAATGATAACCGCTTGCGTCATGGGGATTGGCGGAGGTAATGAGCGCCTCTTTTTCACTGGCCACAACCTTGCGGTGATTGGCCTTGAAATTGAGAAGGTTCAAATAACCCCGCATGGTCATGGCAGGGCCGTTCGGGGCAAAGGGCGACGGTAGCCAGCCCGTCCCTTGCGTACCGAACCATTGGCAACAAAGCCGCCACCAGGCCGAATAGATGAAATTAGAATCGCGCAGCCTGCAGGTGTCGGTGTAGATGATCCGCACCCCGCTTGCCCGCAACCTCCTGAAATGCGCGGGCTCGTCCTGACCATAACTCCGGTTGATTGCATCGGTGATGAGGACGATATCCACCTGGGGCGAACGCTGTCTTTTCTCAACAAGCCTGCGGGCCATCTCGTCAGACAGCGCGGGGAATTTCGCCCCTTGGCCATGGACGCTGTTGAAAAGAAAAAGGTCGAGCAGGACGAAACGGTCGGCGTCATCAATGATCCGGCACATCCGATTGTAGATGGCCTGCTCGTGCACCGGCTGCCCGTCCCGCTGATAAGTAAGATCGGTCAGAAACTCGACTTTTGGCACAGCACGCGACAATCCCTCCAGCGAAAGGCCCTTTGGCAGAGGCTTGCCATGTTCATAGAGCATGAGACCCAACCAGACAATCGCCACGACAATAACAAAAATTGCCAAGAGCTTCCCCCTCCAGAACCTTGCTTTCTCCATAAACACCCCTAAATATGATCACATCCGGATGGAAATTATGACGGTCTTGTTAACGAAGAGAAAAGCAAAGAACGTGTCTGCAACGGAGAGGCAGAAGAGACAAGGCTTGCGGAAATAACTGGAACCACAAATCGCAGCAAAGCTCACACTGCTGCCAGAAAGATATCCACCAGATCCGGATCAAAATGGGTTCCAGCCAAGGAACGGATATGTTCGGCAACCTTTGCCGGAGCCCAGGCCTCCCGATACCGACGATCCGAGATCAGAGCGTCCCAATTGTCAGCAATGGAAAAGATTCTAGCCGCCAGGGGAATCTGTTCGCCTTTCAACCCCCGCGGATAACCGGTGCCGTCCCACCGTTCATGATGGCAATAGGGAATATCAAGGGCCGGACGCAGATAATGAATGGGGGACAACAGTTCAAAGGCAAAGCCAGGATGTTGCCGCATAACCTGCTGCTCTTCTTCGGTGAGGGGACCGGGCTTCATCAAAACGGTATCTGGCACTGCCATCTTGCCGATATCATGGAGCAGAGCCCCGCGGCGAACATGATCAAGCTCATCTTCCTGGATGCCCAGAGCGCAAGCCACCTTCATGGTAAGCTCAGTCACACGCTGGGTATGGCCCTCGGTTTCCGAATCGCGCAACTCCAAGGCCTTTGCCCAACCCTCGATGGTGGTGTCATAGGCCAAGGTCAATTCGATGTTGGATTCCTGCAGTTTACGAAAAAGCGTCGCATTATCAATGGCGATGGCCGCCTGAATGGCCAAAGCCTCAAAGAAGTCGAACCACTCCGGTTCGGCATCAAAGCGCTGCCGAGAATAAATCTCAAAAATACCCTTCACCTGCCCTTTGGCAATCAGGGGGACGGCATAATAGGTTATAAACTTCTCCTTGGCGAGCAGCTCATGCCGCACAAAGGGGTTAGGACGCTCGGTAAGATCGGCAATATAAACAACCCGCCGCTCATAGGCGGCAAGCCCTGCCGCCCCCTCGCCAAGACGCACCCTGGATTTCCGGATGCCCATCCCCTCAAACCCCCAATCCGCGCCATGGTCCAGGGTCTGGGTGTGGGGATTGAGCAAAAGAATAGCCCCGGCATCCATGCCCAGCTGCGACACGGTCTGTTCCAGAAAAAGTTTCATGGTCAACCGCAGGTCAAGGCTCGCGGTAATCACCATATCGATGCCGTGCAAGGTGGTCAGGTGCTGGAGCCTTGCCCTGGCTCTCCCTTCAGCCTCAAGCCGAGCGCCAATCTCCTTTTCCAGTTCTGCGTTCTTCTGAACAAGGGAGGTGTTGGCCCGAACGATTTCCAGGTCCACCTCATGAACTCTGGAAATCGTGAGTTTTGACAGGCCGATGACCAGAAAAACAAAAAGGGAGCCACCGAAAAAAATCAGCCCGGTGACAAGTTCCACCGGGAAAACAAGCTGCCTGATCTGAATGACGATAAAGAAAATATAGCCGAGAATAAAAAACACGTTCAGGGCAGACAAGGCCCTCCATTTCCCTACACAGGAAAGAGGAACCTGCCGCCGGGTCTGCAGGCAAAGACGCGCTGCAGCAATCAG
>CALMMG010000169.1 GCA_937868185.1 uncultured Pseudomonadota bacterium | reverse complement strand
CCACCGATGCGAACCTGATCGCGGGCGCGGCAACGGGCGAGGATGCCGGGGTGTACCGTCTCAACGACGATACCGCCCTCATCCAGACGGTGGATTTTTTCACCCCCATTGTCGACGATCCCTACCAGTTCGGCCAGGTGGCGGCAGCCAATGCGCTCTCCGACGTCTACGCCATGGGCGGGAAACCGCTTCTGGCCATGAACCTGGTGGCCTTTCCCATCAAGGAGTTGGGCCGGTCCGTCCTACAGGAGATTCTCCGCGGCGGGTTGGACAAGATCAAGGAGGCTGGGGCCTTGCTGGTGGGCGGCCATTCCATCGAAGACGCCGAGCTGAAATACGGGCTCTCCGTAACGGGGGTGGTCCATCCCAACCGGGTGATCCTCAACTCCGGCGCCCGGGTGGGCGATCTCCTCCTGCTGACCAAGCCCCTGGGCACCGGCATCCTCTCCACTGCCCTTAAAGGCGGCGTGGCCGCTAAGGGCACCGAGGCCATGATCACCCAGGTCATGGCCACCCTGAACCGGGAGGCGGCTCAGCTCATGCAGACCGTGGGGGCGCATGCCTGTACCGATATCACCGGTTTCGGGTTGGTGGGGCATCTCTACGAAATGGCGTTGTCCTCGGGCGTGGCCATCCGCATCGATTCCCGCTCCGTGCCGATATTGCCGGAAACCCTGCACCATGCCTCCATGGGCATCATCCCGGAAGGGGCCCACAAAAATAAATCCTTTTACGCGCCGCATATGAAAAGCGCTCTGGAGGAGCTGGATCCCATGGAGATGGTCCTTCTCGATCCGCAAACCTCTGGCGGTCTTCTCATTGCTGCCTCTGCCGAGGGGATCAACTCCATTGCCGAGCGATTGGGCAAACGGGATTATCCCCTGGATTTCGGGATCATCGGCGAGGTGGTCACAGGCAAGCCAGGAACCATTGAAATCATTTGATCGGCAAGGTATAGCATCCGATATGCGCAACTTGTTTCTGGATTATAACCATAAGGGAAATCGCTCCGGGCCCGTGACGGATGAACTGATCAGGCTGGTGCTTGATTCCGGTTATTCCAGTAGTACTGCGGCCTATGTCCTGTCGTGGGCACTTTTTCTTATGCTGGAGAAGGTTGTCCCGTTAAATCTGCTGACCGGTTGGCTACTGTGCATGACGGCCATCTTTGGTGTGAGGCTTGCGGTTGTTCGGTGTTATTGGAAACAGCCAAAGAATCAGGGCCTGACAACCTCCCCTTGTGTGAACGCCTATGTGGGGCTGGTTTTTCTCACCGGTGTTTTCTGGGGTCTGGCGGTATTTTTCTTTTTTCCGCCCGGCGCGACATTGGAGCAGATGGGTATTGTTTTCATTGGGGCCGGTGTCAGTGCCGGTGCCATCCCCATCCTGTCGCCTCTGCGGAAGCTCTACTACTGGTACATCTGCCTACCGCTTTTTCCCTTGGCCTACCGGCTTTTCGAGCAGGGCGGCGACCTGTACCTGATCATGGGGATTATCGTCCTTTTTTACACCTTGGTGCTGGTCAATTCCGCAACCCGCATGCAGGAATCTCTGTTCTCTGCCTTGGAGGCGCGGTTTACCAATGATGCCCTGGTGGCGCACCTCCGGGAGGCCAGCGAGGAAAGCGAATCTCTCAACCTGGAACTCATTGCCGAGAACGAACGACGCAAGGCCACGGAAGACGAGTTGATTAAGGCCCGTGATGTTGCCGAGGCAGCCAGCCGGGCCAAGGATGAGTTTCTTGCCAACATGAGCCATGAGATTAGGACGCCTATGAACGGCATCCTCGGCACCCTGCAGCTTATGCAGGACACGAAACTGGATGATAGCCAAATCGACTATGTGAAAGTCGCCTATTCCTCGGCGGAGGCGTTGCTGTCCATCCTGAATGACATCCTTGATTTTTCCAAGATCGCGGCGCACAAGCTGGTGCTTGAGGATATCCCCTTCAGTTTGCGGACCGTAGTGGAAGACCTGGTGACCTTGCTCGCTAGTCAGGCCCAGGCTAAAAATGTTGCCTTGAGCGCGGAGATCGATCCACAGTTGCCGGAGGTGCTTCTTGGTGACCCGACCCGGGTGCGGCAGGTGCTGACCAATTTCATGACCAATGCCATTAAATTCACTGAGAAGGGCGAGGTGCGGGTTCGGGTGCAATGCCTCTCCGCCTTTGCGTCCCGCGTGGTCGTGCGGCTTGAAATCCGCGATACCGGCATCGGTATTGCGGAGGAAAAACAGAAAGACCTGTTCAAGAGCTTTTCCCAGGCCGATGGCTCCACCACCCGAAAGTATGGCGGTACCGGTTTGGGGTTGGCCATTGTCCGTCAGCTTGTCCTGATGATGGGCGGCAAGATCGGGGTGGAGAGCGAACTGGGACGGGGCTCTGTCTTTTGGTGCGAGCTTGATTTTCCTGTGGCGGCCATTGGTATGCAGACCGAGGCGCAGAAAGAGAACCTGCCCCAGGCAGAGAGCACCTTGCTGGGGTGTATCCTGCTGGTGGAGGACAACAAGGTCAATCAGATGGTGGCTAGCAAGATGCTCACCGGTATGGGGTTGACGGTTGATCTTGCCGAGAATGGGGAAAAGGCGCTGGCAGCGCTGGCAGAGAAGCGGTACGATCTGGTGCTTATGGATTGTCAGATGCCGGTGATGGATGGCTACGAAGCAACGCGCGCCTTCCGCAACCTGGAGCCCCAAGGAGCAAGGCGGCTGCCTATTATTGCCATGACCGCCCATGCCATGACGGGAGACCGGCAGAAATGCCTGGAGGCGGGCATGGATGACTATCTTGCCAAACCGGTGAAAAAAGAGTTGCTGCACAAGCTGGTGGGACAATGGCTCGCCACCTCTTCTTAACTGGTTCTCCTTATGCTCACATCGTCGGTCTGGCACTGCCGACGTCTTTGCTCGGGGAGAGAAGCCGCTTCCGGCCGTGAATTCTGCACCATTTCGCCAGTTAAGGAGCAGGACTGTTTCCTTAAATATCGGTATCATCGACGAGTAAATCCGAGTCATTGAAATCATCTGATGGACAGGGTATAGCATCAGTCATGCTCAAATTTTTTCTATATCACAGCGGTAAGGACAAAGAAAGCCGCAGGCTGGTGACACACGAACTGGTCAGGTTGGTGCTTGATTCTGGATACTCCAGCAATATCACGGCATTTATCCTGGGTGTTGCCTTGTGTGTGATGGTGCGGCCGGTGATTGCCGCTTCTGTTTGGCAAGGCTGGCTGGCTGGCATGAGCGTGCTTTTTCTCGCCAAACTGGGTGTCATCTTCTGTTTCCAGAGGCAGAAGAATACCTGTGGGCCTGCAGCGCTGCGCTGTGTGCATGCCTACATCTATCTGATATTTTTCACCGGCGTTATGTGGGGAATGGCGGTGATTTTCTTTTTTACCTCGGCTACCATGATGGAGCAGATGGCGTTATTTTTCATTGTTGCGGGGCTTACTGCCGGGGCCATCCCCATCCTCTCGCCTTTACGCAATCTTTATTTTGTCTATATGGCCTGCCCCCTGCTGCCCTTTGCCTATTTGCTTCTGAAACAGGGTGGCCAGTTTTATGACATCATGGCCACCGTTATCATTCTGTACACCCTGATGTTGATCAATTCGGCAATCCGTATGCAGGACGCCCTTGTTGCCGCTCTGGAGATGCGGTTTGCCAACGATGCCCTGGTGGGGGATCTCCGCCAAGCCAACGAAGAAGCCGAGGCAGCCAGTCGAGCCAAGGATGAGTTTCTCGCTAATATGAGTCACGAGATTCGCACGCCCATGAATGGCATTCTTGGCACCCTGCAGCTTTTGCAGGACACGAAGATGGATGGAGCTCAGTTTGATTATGTGAAAACAGCCTCTTCTTCAGCCGAAGCGTTGCTGAGTATTTTGAACGATATTCTTGATTTTTCCAAGATCGCCGCTGGCAAGATGGTTCTGGAGGAGATTCCTTTCCGTCTGCGCACCCTGGTGGGAGATCTGGTCACCCTGCTCGCCAGCCAGGCCCAGGCCAAAAATGTTGCTTTGGTTGCCGAGATCGATCCCCAGGTGCCGGAGACCCTGCGCGGCGATCCGACCCGGATGCGCCAAATACTGATCAATTTCATGACCAACGCCATCAAGTTTACCCCTCAGGGCGAGGTCCGGGTCCGGGTGCAGTGCCTGTCCGTTGGTGTTTCCCACGTGATGTTGCGGCTTGAAGTGTGTGATACCGGCATTGGCATCGCTGCAGAAAAGCAGAAAGACCTGTTCCAGAGCTTTACCCAGGCCGACGGCTCCACCACGCGCAAGTATGGTGGCACCGGTCTGGGGTTGGCCATTGTCCGTCAGCTTGTCCTGATGATGGGCGGCAAGATCGGGGTGGAGAGTGTGCCGGGCAAAGGCTCTGTTTTCTGGTGTGAGCTGGAGTTTCCAGTGGCGGCTGAGGGAACGCAGCCCCAAGATCAGAAGGATAACGTGCCCCAGCCGGATGGCACCTTGCAGGGGTGTATTCTGCTGGTGGAGGATAACAAGGTTAATCAGATGGTGGCCAGCAAGATGCTCACCGGTATGGGGCTCACCGTCGATCTTGCCGAGAACGGGGAAAAGGCACTGGTTGCCCTGGCAGAGAAACGTTACGACCTAGTGCTCATGGATTGCCAGATGCCGGTGCTGGATGGCTACCAGGCAACGAAAACCTTCCGCAGCCGGGAAACTCCAGACCAAAAGCGGCTGCCGATCATCGCCATGACCGCCAACGCCATGGAAGGCGATCGGCAGAAATGCTTGGAGGCGGGCATGGATGACTATCTTGCCAAGCCGGTGAAGAAAGAGCTGTTGCGCAAGCTATTGGGACAATGGCTACCCCCTGTTTCTCCTTAACTTGTTGTCATTATGTGTAAAATCGTGAAAAAGCTTGAGTAGTTACCCCAATCCGTGCTATAGAACGCATTCGGTTCTGGTTTTTTTCTCGTTTGGGGAGGCGCCAGAACCCCCTGTGAGATTACCTGAAGATGTGTGAAAAGGGGCCGCGCACCACCGGTCCCTTAATTTTTTTGCACTTCTCCTGATGGGCCAATCGTTGGCCGGGGCGCTATCCTCCAACTCTGTGCGTTGGGTTTTTTTGATAGCGGTTGTTATGTATGCACATGAGGGAGGATGGATCAATGAATATGTATATCGGCAATCTTGCTTTTGGGGTCACCGAAGAAGAGCTGAAAGAAATGTTTTCCGCTTTCGGTGAGGTCGCCAGCATCAGCTTGGTCAAGGATAGGTTTTCTGGACAATCCAAGGGCTTTGGTTTTATCGAGATGCCCAACAACTCCGAGGCGGACAAGGCGATCAAGGCCCTGAACAAGACCTCGCTCAAGGGCCGTGACCTGAAGGTGAATCAGGCCGAGGTGAAGAAAAAAGATAAAAAGCGTCGCCGCCCCAGCTATTGATCGGGACACGGAAACGCTGCAAGGCGAGAGATTATGGAAGCAGGTTGGGCCAATTGGACCAACCTGCTTTTTTTTGTGATACGCCGGGGGCTTGACTTGGAACCACGGCACTGAGGCGCACGGGAGAGCGATGGATACGAGAATAACGGCCTTGCTTGAGGCGATGAAGAAGCTTGAGCAAGAGCTCCTCCATGAGATCGAGAAGAAAGAGGCGGAATTTTACTATACGGTTATCGGCAAAAAGGTTCTGTTCGAGGCGGAGGTCAAAAAACAGCATCGGGCTCTGATGCAGCGGTTGTCTCCGTATCTCTCCGAAGCCTCGTTTTTCAACCTCCTCACCGCGCCGCTCATCTGGGTCATGCTGATTCCGGCCCTGTTTATGGACCTTTCGGTTACGTTTTTTCAGGCAACGTGCTTCCGGATTTACGGCATCCCCAGGGTGAAGCGGCACCGCTACATCGTTATCGACCGCCATTCCTTGGCCTATCTGAACATCATCGAGAAGTTCAACTGTATGTACTGCAGCTACTTCAACGGGTTGGTCGCCTATGTGCAGGAGGTGGCCGCCCGCACCGAGCAGTTTTGGTGTCCGATCAAGCATGCCCGGCGGTTGGCCACCATGCACAGCCGCTATGGGAAATTTCTGGAGTATGGTGATGCCGAGGGGTATCGACGCCATCTCGAGGAGGTGCGACGGGCCTTTGCTGATCTTGAAAAAGAGGAGGCACCATGAGAACCATTGCCTGGGTCGCCATCTATTTGACGGCGCTGGTCTGCTCAGCCATTGCGCCAAAAGATTTCTACACCTGGTTTCTGGAGGTGTTGCCTGCCCTGATCGCGGTTGTGGTGATGGCTTTCACCCGTCGTCGCTTTCCGTTGACCCCCCTTGTTTATACTTTGATTCTGGTCCATAGCCTGATCCTGATGCAAGGCGGCCATTACACCTACGGTGAGGAGCCATTTTTTAACTGGCTCAAGGAGGTGTTGGGCTGGCCACGCAACAACTACGACAAGCTGGGCCATTTTGCCCAGGGCTTCATCCCGGCCATGGTGACCCGGGAGATCTTGCTCCGCAAGGCGGTGGTCAATGGGCGCACCTGGCTCAATTTTCTGGTGGTCTCTGTTTGTTTGGCGATCAGCGCTTTCTATGAGTTGATCGAGTGGTGGGTGGCAGTGCTCTCCGGCACTGGGGCCGATGCCTTTCTTGCCACCCAGGGCTATGTCTGGGACACCCAGTCCGACATGGCCTTTGCTCTGTTGGGCGCGATCCTGGCCCTGTTCCTGCTGGAAAAAACGCACGATCGACAGTTGGCGGCGTTGCGCAGCCAAGGATAAACCGGATCAAGCGATAACGCCCGGACAAGGCACGCTCAAAAACACATCTCGCTCCACTCCCTGCCCTGCGATTGTGCCACCTCCTGGCTGGCAAGTTTTCCCTGATACACGTTTATCCCCCGCATTAAAGCGCGGTCTTCTCGCATGGCGCGGTCGAGTCCCTTGTTCGCCATGGCCAGGGTATAGGGCAAGGTGGCGTTGGTCAGGGCAAAGGTTGAGGTGCGCGGCACCGCCCCCGGCATGTTGGCCACGCAATAATGGATGATGGAGTCCACCGTATAGACCGGAGCGGAATGATAGGTGGGGCGGGAGGTCTCAGCGCAGCCGCCCTGATCGATGGCCACATCGACGATGACCGCCCCGGGTTGCATTAGACTGAGCATTTTCCGGCTGATCAGCTTTGGCGCCCGCGCGCCTGGTACCAGCACGGCGCCCACCACCAGATCGGCTTGGGCAAGTTCTTCCTCGATGGTTTGCTGGCTGCTGGCCAGGGTAACGAGGCGGCCTTGAAACAGGTCGTCCAACTCGGCAAGGCGGCGCAGGTTGCGGCCGATGATGGTTGTTTGCGCGCCAAGCCCCATGGCCATCTGCGCCGCATTGACAGCCACGGTCCCACTCCCCAGGATGGTGACATGCCCAGGTGCTACGCCGGGCACCCCGGCTAGCAGCACTCCGCGCCCGCCCGCCTCTTTTTCCAGAAAATGGGCGCCCACCTGAATGGCCATACGTCCAGCCACCTGGCTCATGGGGGCCAAGAGCGGCAACGTGCCATTATCGAGCTGCACCGTCTCATAGGCTACCCCGGTCACCTGGGCATCGAGCAGCACCTGGGTCAGCTCCGGGAGTGGGGCCAGATGGAGGTAGGTGTAAAGGATCAACCCCGACCGCAGCAGCGGATATTCCGGCGGCAGCGGCTCCTTGACCTTCATGACCAGATCGGCTTTTGTCCAGACCTCGAGGGCAGAGGGAGCCAGGCTCGCTCCGGCGTCACTGTACTGTTGGTCAGTTATGCCGCTGCCTTCCCCGGCCCCTTTTTCGATCAGCACCGCATGTCCGGCTTGCACCAGAGCCTTGACTCCGGACGGCACGATGCCCACGCGGAACTCTTTTTCCTTGATCTCTTTCGGTATGCCGATAATCATCGCTGTTTCTCCTGACGGTTCGGTTTTTCTTCGGTGAGGTGTTTGAGAAAATTTTCCAGCCGGCCTGGGTCGCGCAGCTCCTCCTCGTCGGCAATGGGCAGGTCAGGAAAGCGCTCTTGCCAGGCGCGGGCAAAAAGGCCGGGGCTGTGTGGGGTTTCCCCCTCCCCTATTCCATGCACCGCCACCTGTCTACCGCAGGAGGGAGAACGGGCCTTGAGAATCAGGCCGCTAACACCTTTCCTTGCCAGCACATCCATCTGCAGGGCGGACCAGATCTGCAGCCGTTCGCTCAGGTCGCATCGGGTGGTGATGGTCATCAGCCTCGGGTTTTTAGGATTTCCCTCAAGGCGCATGGGCTCACGGGGGATGCCCAGGCCGCATTCCGCCTCCGGGCAGAGCGGCACCAGGGTGACGATTTGGCTCAGGGCTGCGATAAGCAGAGGTTCATGCCGGTTGCCGCCGTCGTAGCGGGTATTTTGGCCGAAGAGACAGGCACTGATGCCGATTGTGATTTTGCTGTCCATGATGGTATTGTAGCATGAAAGATCAGGAGGTCAAAAAGATGTCTCAGAGTTTCAGGCTCGGCGAATTTACCATCCACTGGCTGCAAGGCGGGGTGTTCGAAGTCGACGGCGGCTCCATGTTTGGGGTGGTGCCCCGGGAGCTATGGGAGCAGAAATGCGCCTCCACCCCGGACAACCATGTGCGGTTGGCAAATTCGCCCATGCTGGTACAGACGGGCGACGGCAACGTGCTCATCGATACGGGCCTTGGCAACAAGCTGACACCAAAGCAGAAGGGTATCTTCCGGGTCCGTGCAGAGTGGGATCTTCTGGCTGGTTTGGCCAGGCGTGGGCTCTCCCGTGAGTCGATCGGTCATGTTATTCTCACCCACGGCGATTTTGACCATGCCGCTGGGGTCACCATGCACAACAATACCGGCGGGCTGGAACTGACCTTTCCTGCGGCCATGCACTACATCCAGCGTCAGGAATGGGAGGACGTGGTGGCTCCCAATAAACGTTCGGCCAGTGCCTACTGGCCGGAAAATTTCGCGGGTCTGGTAGAGGGAAAAAACCTGTGCCTGGTCGATGGCGATGCGGAAGTTCTGCCGGGCGTGCGCCTGGTGCGCACCGGTGGCCATACCAGAGGGCATCAGGCGGTCTGGCTCGAATCAGGGGGAGAGGCAGCCTTGCATCTGGGCGATCTCCTGCCCATGCCCGCCTACCGTAATCCCCTCTGGATTACCGCCTATGACAATTTTCCCCTGGATTCTGTTGCTGCTAAGGAACAATTTATGGGGCAGGCGATCGGCAAGGAGGCCTGGTTTCTTTTCTATCATGACCCGGAAATCCTGGCCTGTAAGTTCGAGGGGGATGGTGCGGTGCGTGAACCGTTTTGCGCGGCATAACGATTACGGCCAGAGGAGCAATTCGCTCTGCTCAGTCGACGGTTGGCGCAGACAACTATGGCTTGTCTTTGCGAAAAAATGTGGCATACATTTTGAGAGTTTTTCTTGTTGATCCCAGCAAAAGAGGGTAACACACCCGCTCTTATTACAACCGGGTATCGGATACTGGAGGTGCAGGAACATGGCTGAAAAACTGAAAATTCTGATTGCCGAAGACGAAGAGGTAACCCGTCAGCTTTTGCAGATTGCCTTCCGGGACGGAGATCTCTTTGAAACCAAGCTTGCCACCAACGGCGAGGAGGTACTGGTTGCCTATAAGGCTTGGCATCCGGATATTATCTTGGTTGATATCATGATGCCGCAGATGAACGGTTTTGAAGTGCTGCAGACCATCCGGCAGACTCTGCACGACACGACCACCACGGTGATCATGGTCAGCGCTGTCAGCGACAAGCAGGACATCGTGGCCTGCGCCAAGCTCGGGATAGATGGCTATGTACTCAAGCCTTTTCAGGTAAAGACCCTGGCTGCCACCGTGGTCGGGTGTCACCAGAAACACAAAAAAGTCACAAAGGTTTCCTAGAGCGGCAGAATCTGTACCTCCTCCCTTACGGGATGGGCGCCCTGCAAAAACAAGCCTTTGCGCCCGTCAATGCTGATCGCATCGCCGAAACGGATCTCGCGGCCATTAATCTCGCAACGCTCTTCTGCCTCGTACACCTTCAGGGCATTGCAGCCCACCACACAGGTTTTGTCCAGCCGGACGGTGACCACTGCCGCGTGGGAGGTCTGACCGCCGCGTGCGGTGAGCAACCCCTCGGCCATGGCGATTTCCTTGATATCCTCAGGCACGGTGTCTTGCCGGATGAGGATCAGCGGGGTGGCTGGGTCTTCCTCCTTAAGCTGCCGGATATTGGCGGCGGTGAACACGGCACGTCCCGAGAGGGCGCTGCCGGAAACGCCGATGCCGTAACCGAGCACGGCTTTGTCCAGCACTTTGCCCTCGGCAAATACCGCAAATTTTTCCCGTTTCTTGATGGTGATCATGTCCCGGGTCTGAAGGAGAAACAGATCCGTTTCTTCCGGTCCTTCAAAGGTGAACTCGATCTCCTGGGGGTTCCACCGTTTTTCATAGACCAGCTCACGGGAGATGGCGAGCAGCCGCTCGTACACCTTGGGAAATCGTATCTCCAGGCTGTTTTCCTCGGGGCGGCCATCCAGTTCTGCCTGTTCCACGGAGATGGGCTGGGTATTGACCAACCCGCTGACGATATCCTCCCCCTGGTCGCCGGTGGCGTAATCGCCCCACAGGGCCACCCGGCTCACCTTGCGGTAGGGGTGGGCGGTGAAGAGCACGCCGCTACCCGATTCCGGCCCCAGATTGCCGTAGACCATGGCCTGGACGATGACCGCCGTACCCCACGCCTCGGAGACATCCATCAGGCTGCGGTATTCTTGGGTTTTCTGCGTGTACCAGGAGTTGAGCACCAACTCCACCGCGCCGGTGAGCTGCTGCCACGGGTCGGCGGGAATCCCAATGCCCTCCTGGCGGATCTTTTTCTGGTATTCCAGGGCCAGCTCCCGCATCTGCGGTGCGGAAAAATCCTTTTTCACCATGATGCCGTAGCGGGTCTTGGCGTCATTCATCAGGGACTGGAAAACCTCGCGCTCCATGCCCTCGGCCATGGCCCAGGACTGGAGAAAGCGGCGGTAGTTGTCCCAGGCCAGATAGTCGATCTGGCAGGAGGGGGGATACCCCTCGCCCGAGGATTTGGCAAAGCCCTGGCTGATCTCTTCGTTGAGCCCCACGTTGTGGATGGTGGCCATCATCCCTGGCATGGAGATGGCTGCGCCGCTGCGCACGGAAAGAAGCAGAGGGTTGGCCGGATCGCCGAAGCCCCGGCCGGTCTTTTTTTCCAGCTCGGCTAGGGCTTTTTTGACTTGGCCCATGAACTCGTCACGGGCTTTGTAAAAATCTTTGATTACCGGCCAGCAGCGGAAGATCTCCGTGGTGATGATAAAGCCGGGGGGCACGGGTTTGTTGTCCGTGGCCAGGACGGTCAGGTTGAAGCCTTTGTTGCCCAAGAGAATCAGGTTGTTGGTGCGGTGGTTCTTGAGGTGCAGGCTGCTCACCGCCCGGTCGGGGTTATAGGTCATCAACAGGTCGAGATGCTCTTCGCTCAAGATCTCTTTTTGGTGTTCCAGGGTCTGGTAGATGCGGGTGATGAAGTTGTCCAGATGCTGGAGGCCGAAGGTGGTGGCGATGAGATCTCGCATGAAGGTTTCGGAAAGCCGCAAGGTGTTGCCGGGCAGATCGTCGGCTTCCCAGAGCGAGCGGTGTTTGGGCAGCAGGTTGGCCTCGCCGATCTTGGGGATGATGATGGAGAGGTTGTTCTCGTGGATGTTGGTGTAATAGGTGTAGATGATGTCCTTCACCCCCTCGGTGAAGCCCCGGAAGATGTCGAGATACTGGGTGTAGGAGAACCGTTTGATGTTAAACGAGCTGGTCAAAAGCGACATGTAGGTTTCCAGCCGTCGGCTGGTGATGCCGTCTATTTTCAGAGCCCGCAGATAGAGGCGCAAACATTTCATGATCCGGATAAAGGTGGCTCGGGTGATGAAGGCGAGGTTAACTGTTTCGGGGAGCTTTTCCAGATAGACGTTGGCCAGGTTTTCCAAGCGGAAGGTGAGGCCGAGGGCGTCGAATTTCTTCTCCCGGTAGCGGCCATAGACCGAGGGAATGTCTACGGCGATGTGCCGTTTGTAGTAGATATCCTCCTTGGCCTCAAAGGGTTCCGGGCTCTGGATGGTCTCCTTCAGCCCCTCCAGGGTGTCGAGCAACGCTTCCAGGCACTGGAAGGGGTCGCAGATCTCCAGATCGCCCACCAGCTGTTCCATCTCCGGAAAGCCGGAGTTGGCGGCAAGATGCAGCTGATGCCGAATCTCCTCCACCCCCAGGTTGTACTTCTGGTGGCAAAGCCGGTACATCTCGATCATCAGGGTGAAGCGGCGGACCTCTTCCGGCTTGAGGTCCTGTTGTCCGGCCAGCCAGGTCTCGCGGCGGTGGTCGTCCCAGGTCAGCAGTTCTTCGATTTTCCGGATGGGGCCATCGCTCAGCACCCGGTCCATCAGGGTGTGGAGGTCATCGACAAATACCCCCTCGGTTGTCACTTCCTTTAGCACCTCCTCGGGCAGGTAGCCTGCCAGGGTGGATTTGTCCAGGGTCTGCCAGAACAGGAAGATCGCCTCGATGAAATCGACAATCAGGTTGCTCGACTCCACGTGCGCCTGCTTGCGTAGGAAGTGGATGAGCCGGTCCTTGCGGTGGTGCATTTCGTCGAGCTCGGTGGAGACATCGCGAAGCTGCCCTTCCGCCCCGATTTCATTGAAGAAAACCGGCATCTGCTTGGCGAATTGCTTGGCCAGGTTGTAGATGGGCTCGATGGGGTGGTTCAAAAGCTGGGTGATGTCGCGCTGAAAAAGATCGGTATCCTTGACGCAAGTGCCCGAGAGCTTGAGATTGATGATCAGGGCGGAAAACAGGGTGGAGCACCATTTGGGCTCCTGCATGATCAGGCTGAGCCAGACCCGGATGTTGTCCAGATGGGCCGGATTGGTGATGGGCTGCCAGTCGTCGTTCAAGCCCTGAAAATTAGCGTACTGAAAGCCGAAGCGTACCGTTTCAAAGAGGAAGGTTTCCACCAACCGGCTGTTGCCGCGATGGAACACCTCGGAACCCAGCACCTGGATGCATTGCAGCGAGGTGTGCGGGTATTTTTTGACGTTGGCCTTGAGGAGCTGGAGGGTGGTGAGCAGGAAGCGCTCGATCTCCTCGAAGGTCTGCTGGCGGATGAGTTGAACCAGGCTGCGGTTGATCTCGCGCAAGGTTTCCTCGTGGATCAGGGCCAACCCTGCGGTATCCATGATCCGGAAGAGGAAGAGCAGCTTGCGGTTCTCGACAAAGCGGTCCACGGCCAGGGGTTCGATGGCGATCTCTTCCCCGAGTCGGTCCGGTGCCTGCTTGTAAAGGCGAACGATGTCCATGTGGTTGGGCAGGGCAAGTAGCGCACTCAAAGCGGTTGGTGCGGCCGGGTCAATCTGGGTGGCACTTGCCAGATGCTCGCTCAGCTTCGGGTGGGAGATGGCGTTGAACAGGGAGCCGGAGCGCCAGCCCATGCAGAGATCCCCGCATTGCTCGGTAAACCAGGCGAGGGGATCTTCTTCGCTTAGCCAGTATTGGTAATTGAGGGTCAGAACCCGCTGCAGGAGCCGGGCACCACTGGGTTCCACAGTGCAACCCGGGGTGGCAAGACAGAGTTCGTTGAGGCGGATCAGGCTTTTTCCCAGGGGGTGGTGGCCCTGGACTAGCAAGAGCAGGGTTTCGTCATCCAGATTGTGGAGATGGTCAAAGCACTCCGCTAGAGCACCCTGATAACGCGGTAGGGTGTCGGTGGTGAGCAGAGAGGTCTGTTTGTCCAAGTAGGCCAACAATCCTTCCAGGGCCGTGGCTAGCAACGCCTCGTTCTTGCGAGCATCCTCCACTGCTTTTAAAAAGATGGAGCAAAAGAGGGCGAAGGCTTCCGGCCCCTGTTCGTGCTGGAAATAATGGTCGATATTTTTGAGGACAAAGGAGCGGAATCTGGGCAGGATCATCTTCCAATTGCGGAACGGATGACTGACCTCATACAACAGGGTTTCGATATTTTTACTTATCCCCCTGTAATTGCTGACGATATCAAGGAGCGGAAGCAGCGCGGCATCGATGGTCACAGAATCGACAGCTGTTTCAAGAAGATTAGCCTTGAGTGCGTCCGATTCCAGTTCCGGCGGGGTGTTGTTGTCAGTGGTCATGGTCTTCTCCTGTACTTGTAAGAGTGCGCAGATGCGTTCTTGGTGTCAAGGAGAAAATGGCGTGGGGACAGGCAAGGCGGTGGTTTCTCAATAAAGAACAAAAGGGCTGCAGAGGTTATCTGCAGCCCTTTTGCGCGGTGGCAAGCGTGGGGAGGAGGTGTTCTTTTCCGAAGGGTTGTGATTACATCCGGAGAGTCGGCCTGCTATTCTGGCGCTTGTCAAGCCCGGCTGCCGGCCTGGTTGTCTCCCTGCGCTCCATGATTTCCCGTGCGGTGTCGGCTTCGTTGGCTTCGGCAAAGGTGATAGCCATCATGATTCTGTCGAACAGATTGATGTTTGCATTTTTCTTCATGGTCGTTGTCTCCTGGTTTTATTTTTGTCACTCTTAATCAAGTGCTTAGTTGCGCTTCCTGTCCACCTAGTAATACACATATCGTGCCAACGCGCGTTAATGTTGCTAACCAAATGATATGTAAAGATAAATAAAGTTTTTGCGTTTTTTGCGTGTTTGCATTTATTGCAGTTTGCAACGAGACAGAGGGGGCTATCGTTTTAATTCCTGTATTTTCAGTGTGTTGCCAGCTGTTGCGAGTTGGAATACCGCGTTGTTGAAACGCAACGTTGGTTGTTCTCGGCGCAATGCCTTAAAAAGCCGGTTGTTTTTTTCGGTAGCGGACAGGTATAAACAGAGTGCGGAGGGGGTGTTTGGCAAACAGAGGATGCCCCCTTGTGCCGCAACCGAGGTGGATGATGCGTTTGTTTGGCAAGGGTACGACAAAGACGGAAGATGGAGATGCGCCGGAATCGGAGATTGAAAAACTCCGCCTGGCAATTCTCAAGGGGCACCTGCCGGAAAAGGTCGAGAAGATTGCCTTGGGCGAAGTGGCCTGTCTGGAAAAAACCAATCCGGCCGCCGCCGAATACACCATCGGTCTCAATTACCTCGAATATCTTGTCAGCCTACCTTGGAATCAAACCACCCAGGACAACCTGGACTTCGCACGGGCCGAGCGGATTCTCAATCAGGAGCACTTTGGCCTGGAAGAGATCAAGGAGCGGATCCTCGAGCACCTGGCGGTGCGGATTCTGAAGCTTTCCACCCGGTATCGGATTCTGGTGGTCGATGACGAGGAGATTGCCCGGAATAATCTCGAACATGTCCTGACCAGGGAGAACTATCTGGTCAGGGTGGCGGCAAACGGGGAAGATGCGTTGCGTCTTCTTGCCGAGGAGCCCTTTGATGCGGTGGTCACCGATATCAGGATGGAGAAGGTCGATGGGCTAGCGGTCCTGGAGGGGGCCAAGGCCATAAATCCGGAAATCGTCGTGATCATGGTAACTGGCTATGCCACCATGCCTACTGCGGTTCAAGCCATGCGCAAAGGCTCCTACCATGTGCTGGCCAAGCCGTTGAAGCTTGATGAATTGCGGACGACCATCAAGGATGCCCTGGGGGAAAAAAGGGTTCAGTTTGCTAGCAAAGGACCGATCCTCTGTCTGGTCGGCCCTCCGGGTACCGGCAAAACCTCGCTGCAGAAATCCATCGCCCGTTGCCTGGAGAGGAAATTCATCCGCCTCTCCCTGGCTGGGATTAAAGATGAGGCGGAGATCCGCGGCCATCGCCGCAGTTACGTCGGCGCCCTGCCGGGTCGGATCATCCAGGAGATCCGCCGCGCTGAAGCCAGAAATCCCGTATTCATGCTCGATGAGATCGATAAGATCAGTCAGGATTTTAAGGGCGATCCCGCCGCCGCCCTGCTTGAGGTGTTGGACCATGAGCAGAACTCCCACTTCATCGATCACTATCTCGATGTGCCCTTTGATCTTTCCAGGGTGATGTTCATTGCCACGGCCAACAGCGTCGATGCCATTCCCGCGCCGCTGCTCGACCGGATGGAAGTCTTGCACCTTGCCGGTTACATGCTGGAAGAAAAGGAAGAGATCGTCAAGAGACATCTCATTCCCCGGGCCATTGAGGAGGCGGGGTTGGCTGGCAACCCACCGCTTTTCAGCGATGCGGCCATAGCGAAGATCATCAGCGAATATACCCGGGAGGCGGGGTTGCGCAGTCTGCAGCGTCTTCTGGATTCGGTGTGCAGAAAGATTGCCCGGGAGATTTTAAAGGACGACCGGGACAATTCCCGCCCGCCGCTGCTCCACATTACCCCGGAACGGGTTGAGGAGCTGCTTGGTCCACGGAAGTATTACTTTGAGGTGGCCGAGGATAAGGAGCGGGTCGGGGTCGCCACCGGCCTTGCCTGGACAAGCTTGGGCGGGGAGATTATTTTTGTCGAGGCCACCCAGATGAAGGGGCATAACAACCTGATTTTGACCGGATCCCTGGGCGAGGTAATGAAGGAATCGGCCCAGGCGGCTTTGAGCTATATCCGTAGCAATACGGCCCTATTTAACATCCCCAGTGATTTTTTTGACGGTACCGATATTCACATCCATGTGCCGGGCGGTGCCATTCCCAAGGATGGGCCCTCCGCTGGCCTCACCATTGCGGTGGCGTTGCTTTCGCTTTTGACCAATCGGCCGGCCCGGCTCGATGTGGCTCTTTCCGGGGAAATTACCCTTTCCGGCCGGGTTCTGCCGGTGGGTGGGGTTAAGGAAAAAATGATGGCTGCCCGTCGGGCCGGCATCCGCACCGTGGTTTTTCCGGCAAAAAATCGGGGCAATATTACCGAGATCCCCGAGTTGCTGGCCAAGAATCTCGCCTGTGTCACCATCGACGAAGTCAGCGATGTTGTCGCCCACGTATTTGCAACAGATCCCTAATACTCTTTTGAATCCCATAGGGCTTTTTCGAATTTGATAACCTTGTTACGCCCGCTCTCCTTCGCCTTGTAAAGGGCAATATCGGCAAACTTGACACCCTCCCAGAAGGCCTCCGTATCATTGGGAAAGAGACTGGTGCCAACACTGATGGTCTTGTGAAGAGAGCCAGTCTCCGCCCGAAAAACCTGTTTTTCCACGGCCTTCCGGATTTTCTCGGCAACATCTCCGACCATGTTTTCTTCACAGTCGAGGAGAAGAATTAAAAATTCCTCGCCACCATAGCGAATGACGATGTCCGAACTCCGCACGCTATTTTGCAGGATTATGGCCAGGGTTTTCAGGACTTGATCCCCCACATCATGGCCATATTCATCGTTTACCTTCTTGAAAAAATCCAGATCACACATCAGAATGCCCATCTGGCTCTTTCTCCGTTTCAGACTGGCGATCAACTGATTGATATTGTTTTCAAGGAAGCGGCGGTTGGAAAGGCCGGTCATGCTATCCTTGGTCGCCATTTCTTGGAGATTGCCGGCAAGACGCTTGGCGTGGAGGACCGGCAAGGCTTCTTTTAAATACTGTCCAGCGCGCTTAAGATTAAGACGCAACGCTTTTTCCCGTTCCGGACAATCCACATAGAGGGAAAGGAACTGGACCACTCCAAGAACCCGACCGCTGACCACCATGGGCACACAACTGTGGGTCATCATCTCTCCCAGGGGAAAAATCGGACAGATATTCGGATTGCCACTGGAGGAGACAACGTCTCCTGTTCTTTTGGCCCGGCAGAGATTCGCGTTACTCATCACACAACTCTCTGTCTCCAGATCTTGTGGCCAGGTATAAACCGCCTCAATACTCTCGTCCTTTGCCCGCACCTCCCAGATGACAAAGGTTTTGAGGCCCAGCCGTTCCTTGAATACATAGGCTAGGCGCTTATATACCTCTTCGGTGGTTTCATCTGCTTCGATGGTTCGCCGGAACAAAGAGATATTGCGGATGTCAGAGGTCACCTCATTAACCAGGGTGGCAACGGTTCCTATTTTATCTTGGGAAATAACCGGTATCAGCGAACTTTGTTCGCCGATACTACAGGCATCTTCCGTATTTCTGAGAGATTGCAAGCTTCTGATCATATGATCGAGGAAAGAGACCAAAAGCCGGATGCAGAGAAAGCTGGTAAGACTCAGCGCGATCATGATCAGGGTCACCAGCACAGCACCTTGGGTGACATGGGAAGCAATCGTTTGCATGGTCACCGCAAGGAGTTCCTGGTCCACCGGGAGCTGGCGGAGTTGGTCTCTGATCGTCTCAAGAAAGAGATAGGTGTGCAGCCCCAGGACAAGATAACCGAGAAGAAAACTTACCAGGACCAGAGTAAATTTTCCATAAATGGACATATTAAAAAAAGGCTGCCACAGGCGCAGCCATAACGTTTTTTCCGGATGATCAAAATTATCCATTCAAAATCCCTTTGTAACAATGCAGGCTGGTTGGGAAAAGGCAATCACGAAACAGCGCGAGAGGGGGTGGCGGTTTCGTGAAAGTCATAATTACCGTGGGTTATGGCTCTTTAACAAGGGGAGGCATTTAATTCTCGAAATGTAGTGTCAACAGATGTTCTTTCCGCAATTCCCCTTCTGGCCTCAGCAGTTTGAGTACCAGTGGCCTCGTTTCCGTTTCGGCCTTTGAAATCATCTGGATGAGCTCTGTATATGTGCTGATTCGTGTTCCTCCGGCTTCGATGATGATGTCGTTGCGCCGGATACCGAATTTTTCCGCTGGACCGCCGACAAAGACGTCAAGAATCATGACCCCGGATTCGTGGCCCAACCCTGCAGCCTCGCGCTGCCCATCGGTCAGGGTTTGCAGCGTAATTCCTGCGCCCGCCCGCACGCGGGCGCCTTGTTCCATCGCCAGTGTTCCAATCGCATCTCCAAGGCGACGGGCGACTTTTTCGCTCGCTGTTCTCAGTATGAGCGGTTGCTTCTCGGGACTGAAGTACACGGACAGCCCCCACTCGTAGTTCTTCTGTGCCAGATAACGCTCGACAATGATTTTGGACACCTCGTCGAAGGGGATGATGAACATGGTATCCTTTCCCTTTGCCCGCATCCCGAAACGGTCAACTTCCAGGGTATCGATGCGCCAGCCGCTTGCACCGACGATGTCCTGCTGAAGATTTTTTATGATTCCCACGGCCTGTTCCGCCGAAGCCATCCTGGTCGGCTTGAACCAATAGTCCTCGTGCGTTGCCACCGTCTCGGTGCTTTCGGGGTTTTTGGGGAAATCTATCTCGAGCGACATTGGTCTATACGGGCCATTCTCTCGTTCGCGGCGAAACAGGTTCCAGTTGTTGTGTCCAGGGTGTGCATTCCCGAAATCTTGGAGAGCCCGGATCTGCTCTTTGCCTATGGCGGTGACCACATCCCCGGCACGGAGGCCTGCCTTGTCGGTGGGGCTTTCTTTCAGCACGAGGGTCAAAAGAAGTCCGGTCCCGTTAGGAAGGCCGAGTGCCGCGCTTTGTTCTGCGGTCAGGGGGTGGGCATAGAGCCCGATGTTGTAAGAGATTTCGTATCCGCGCTCCGCAGCCAGCGTTTCGAGCGCCGAGATGAGACGCGTCGCTTCCTCTTTGCTGCGGACCCTCAGCAGAAGCGTTGGCCTCTCGCCCTTGTATTTGACGATAATGCCCCACTTGTATTCCTTGCTGATGGTCGGGAAACGGCACAAGCGGAGGTTTGCCACTTCGTCAAAGGGGATAGCGAAGGATGCCTGCCGCTGCTCGGAGTTCGTCTGTACCGACCCCCCGTAAACCGGGACGTAGGTCGAGCCGGCAAAGAAGCCGCTGTTGGACGGGACCCACTGGCTGCTTTTCTCCGTCCAAGTCCCGCTGGCGCGTAAGCCGTACCGGTCTATGTCGAGGGTACTGATGTCCCATCCTGCCATTTCAACGAAGTACCCTTGCATATTCTTGATGGCGCCGATGGCTTCCTCGGGAGAAGCCATCCGTTGCGGAGCATGCCAGTAGTATTCGTTCGGGTCATCCTGAACAGGCCAGACGCCGCCCGCCTTCATGGTGGCGCATCCTGTCAGCAGGGTCAGCAGGAGTATGGCGGAAACAGCGAGAGCTCTCTTCATCATTTATCGATGCCCTTTTTCTTACAGCGGTTTTTGACTCTCCATCATCAAAATCAGGTCCAGCACCCGGTTGGAGTAGCCCCATTCGTTGTCGTACCAGGACAACACCTTGACCGAGGTGCCGATCACCTTGGTGGACAAGGCGTCCACTACGGAGGAGTGCGGGTTGCCCTGGTAGTCGATGGAAACCAGCGGCTCTTCGGAATAGCCCAGGTAGCGGTTGGCGGCTTCCTTCAGGGCCTGATTCACCTCCGGTACCGTGGTTGGCCTTTCTACCTCCATGACCGCGTCCACCAGGGAGACGTTGGGGGTCGGCACCCGCACCGCCAGCCCGTCGAATTTGCCTTTCAGCTCGGGGATAACCAAGGAGACCGCCGCGGCGGCTCCGGTTTTGGTCGGGATCATGGAAAGCGCTGCGGCTCGGGCCCTGCGGAGATCGCTGTGGGGAAAATCCAGAATGCATTGGTCGTTGGTGTAGGAGTGGACCGTGGTCATCAGGCCGGTCTTGATTCCGAAGCGGTCGAGAATGACCTTGACCATGGGTGCCAGGCAGTTGGTGGTGCAGGAGGCGTTGGAGATAATATGGTCTTCCGTGGGGTCGTATTCGTCTTCGTTGACTCCCATGACGATGGTTTTGACTTTGCCCTTGGCCGGGGCAGAGATCACGACCTTCTTGGCCCCGGCCTCAAGGTGCATGGCCGCTTTATCTCCATCGGTGAAGAGACCGGTGGATTCGACCACATACTCGACTCCCAGTTCGCCCCAGGGAATTTCGGCGGGATTGCGGTGGTTGAAGATCTTGACCAGGCGGCCATTGACGACAATGCCATCTTCGCCGGCGGTTACGCTTTTATCATACACGCCCATGATCGAGTCGTATTTGAGCAGATGGGCCAGGGTGGCATTGTTGGTCAGGTCGTTGATGGCAATGACCTCGATATCGGCAAAGAGGGGGTCTTTGTCAATGGCCCGAAAGATGTTGCGGCCGATGCGGCCAAAACCGTTGATGCCTATCCGTATCGCCATGCCAGTCTCCTTTCTGTATTTTTGTGCTGAGGATATCTGTCCTGTGCTGAAAAAAGGGGTGTGATGCGCCTCCAGTGATGTGGGCATAAGTAAAGCGGCGTTGGAAAACCGGCTCGGAATTATTGTACCTGTGAAAGTGCCTCGTGATAAAGCGATAAATAACGGGTCAGCACTTTATCCCAGGTGTAGGTGTCGTGGATGGTCTTGATCGCTGCCTGTTGCATGGCCTGGATTTTTTTGGGTTTGGTGCGGACGGTCTGCAGGGCTGTCTGCATGGCGCCCATCAGGGCGGCGGATTTGTGCTCCGGGTAGGAAAAGCCGGTTTCCCCGTCCTTTACCTTAACCAGGCCGCCGATGCTATGGACGATGGGTAGGTTGCCGAAGAGCTGGGCGATATAGTCGGTAAGGCCGCAAGGCTCGTAGCGGGAGGGGATGAGAAAGAAGTCGCCTGCAGCGTAGATGCGGGTGGCAAGCTGCTGGTCGTAGCCCCGCAAGAGGCAGATGCGACCGAGGTTTTTTGGTGAGGCAGCCAGACCGGCCAAGGCCTCTTCAATATCCTTGCTGCCCGAGCCCTGGATCAGAACTTGGAAGTTTTGGTCCAGGGGCAGCAAGGTTTCCAAGGCGCCCAACAGCTTGTCCACCCCCTTCTGGGAGGAGAGACGACCGACAAAGGTGAACAGCGGGTTGCCCGGCTGATTGTCCAGGGTGCCGGTCTGGCGGACTGTTTTCAGGCTGTGTCGGGCCAAATCCTTGAGCAGGCTCTGGCGGCATTTTGCCTTACCGGCCAGATCGCCGCTGGCTGGATTGAAGGCGGCGGTAAGACCCAGGGGTTTTGGTTTGGTCGGATCAAAGTCCGCGGGGTTGATGCCGTTGGTCACGCCCTTGAGTACCACCCCCCGCGCCAGGAGCCGGTGGCCGAGGAAGCCGGTGAGCTCGTCATCGTCGGTTTCTCGCAGTTCGCGGGCATAGTTTTCGCTTACCGTATTCATAACCGCATAGGGCGAGGCAGCAAGCAAGGGGTCGAATTTTTCGTCCAGCAGGTTGTTGCTGATCAATGCCTTGGGCAGGCCGGTGATTGCCTCGGCAAAGGGCAGGTCGCCCACCTCCTGATGGTAGCCGATCCCGGCGTTATGGATGGTTACCACGCAGCCGGTTTTGGCAAAGTAATGGCGCCATCCTTCGCTCTCGCGGAGTATGGCGGGCAGGATGGCGGTGTGGCCGTCGTGGCAGTGGATGATGTCGGGCCGCTCCCCCAGCCGGATCATCAAGGCGGCCGCCGCTTTTTGCAGGAGAACGTTCATGGCGAAGTAGTCGAAATGGCCGGAGCCCTGGTGGTGGAAAGGGTCCAGGGCCTCGTCCTCGGCGGTATAGGTGTAGACGCTCTTTTTTTCCAGGTAGCGGGCCGCATCGATCAGGTAGATGGCCAGCGACCCTTTTCCGGCAGACGGTTCTCCTGTTTTGGTAAAAATCCGTACATATTCCCGCCGCGGTTCCCCGGCATAATCCAGGTCGATTTCAAAACCCAGCTCCAGGGGAGCAAAGCCAAGCTGCTCTGGGTCCATGAAGCCATAGAGCGGCAGAACCACGCTGACTTTGCGGCCGGAGCGCGCCAGGGCCTCTGCCAGTTGCCGGGCGACATCCTTGACCCCGCCAGCTCCGGCCAGACCATCGTATTCCCTGGTCAGCATCCAAACGTTTTTGATTGTATGCGCCTGCGGATTATTCTTGCTCATGCGCTTATCGTATCCTGTGTCGTGAAAGTTTGCGGGGAGGATTTGGTTTTCCGGAAAGGCGTGGGGGGGAAGTTTTGTCGTCGACTACAGCGGATGTTTTCCTTCAAGGATTTCCCGATTTTGGAGGATTTCCCTGTTTATCTCTGCATAGAGTACCTTCATCTTTTGGGCAATGTCTAGCGCCTTTTGCAATTTAGCCGGGGTGGTATCTCGCTTTTCTATCCCCTCTCGCAGGGCATTCCTGTTGATGAGCTGCAGGTTGGCCTTTTTGTAACCGATAAGGCTTGTCAAGGAAATCTGCCGTTTCAGTTCATCTATACTGTACGGAACCTCGGCAAAGGCGGGATTATCGCACACGTAGATGCAGAGCGCCTCTTCAAGGAGCATGGGGGTGCACTTGAAATAATTGATGTAATGCATGATTTCCCGTTGGTCGGACATTGTGGCGACGGTCCAGCCCAAGCTCCGAATTCTGAGCAGGTGAACATGGGCCGGCTCTGAGGACGAAGGCTTGGGATAATCATGCTTCCGCAGAATGACGGTTTCCGCCTCTTCCGGGGTGAGATCGTAAACGGTGATGATGGTGGAATCGGACATGGCACCTAAAACGAGGAGGTTGAACTTCCTGGCGAGTTGAGAAGACAACTCATAACTACTCGGCTTTGCTCAGAATGGCAAAGACAAAGGTTGTTTCCCCGCAAGAAAATACGTAGTACCCCTACCTGTCTTTGGGGCTGAATTACTCGATGGCCTTCTGCCGGAGCAGATGGTCGGCCAGGGTCAGGGCCACCATGGCCTCGCAGACCGGGATGATCCTGGGGATGGCGGAGATATCGTGCCTCCCGCCGATGCTGACCCGAACCGGCTCGTGGGCCAGGTTGATGGTCTGTTGTTCCTTGCTGATGGAGGGGATGGGCTTGACCGCAACCCGGGTCACGATGGCATCGCCGTTAGAGATTCCGGCCAAAATCCCGCCTGCGTTGTTGGTGGCAAAGCCGTCGGGCAGGATGATGTCGTTGTTCTGCGAACCCCGCATACCGGCGGCAGCAAAACCGGCGCCGATCTCTACTCCCTTGACCGCGCCGATGGACATCAGTGCGCCGGCCAGGGCAGCGTCGAGCTTTTCGAATACCGGTTCGCCAAGACCTGCCGGGCAGCCGGTGGCCAGAATCTCGACAATGCCGCCCAGGGTGTCGCCCTCTAGGCGCACCGCCTCGATATGGTTGATCATCCTGGCTGCGGCCTCGTTGTCCGGGCAGAACAGCGGATTGTCCTTGATTTCGGCCAGATGGCGTTTGGCGGTGGAGATCTCACCCAGGGCCACGGTGTAAGCAATAACCGTGATGCCGTGTCGGGAGAGGAGTTTTTTTGCCACGGCCCCGGCCGCCACCCTTCCCGCGGTTTCCCGAGCCGAGGCTCGGCCGCCGCCCCGGTGATCGCGGAGGCCGTACTTCGCCAGATAAGTGATGTCGCCATGCCCAGGGCGGAAGATATCCTTGAGCTTGTCGTAGGATTTGCTGTGGGCATCCTTGTTGAAGATGGCCAGGGCAATGGGGGTGCCGGTGGTTTTCCCTTCAAAGACACCGGAAAGGATCTCCACTGCGTCCGGTTCTTTTCTCGGGCTGGCTGCAGGCCCTCCCTTGCCGGGCCGCCTCCGGTCCAACTCCGCCTGGATATCCAAGGCGGTGAGCGGCAGACCGGGAGGGCAGCCATCCAGGGTGGCGCCCACCGCGGTGCCATGGGATTCGCCCCAGGTGGTTACGCGAAAAACAGAGCCAAAGGTATTTCCTGCCATTGTCAGCACCTAACAGAATATGGGGTCTTTGGGGAGCGAGGCTTCGACGGTGCGCAAAAACTCGTCGTCTCCCAAGGCCTTTTCAATAATATGCACAATTTCTCCCGCGGTTTTGTTGCTGGTGTCCACGGTGAGTTGCGACCCTTTTTTGTAAAGTGGCTCCCGCTCGGCCAGCACCTGGGCCACCTCGGCATAGATGTCCGAGTCGGTGAGCGTTGGCCGCTGGCTGGCGCTGTTTGCGTCTTCGGAGAGCCTGCGGCAGATGGTATCGATATCCGCTGTGAGCCAAACGGTAAGGCCGGTCTGCCGCAGGAGATTCCAGATATCCTGATGGAGGATTGCCCCGCCGCCGGTGGAAATAACCACGTCCTTGCGGCAGATCATTTCGGCCAGCAGGTCGCGCTCAAGGAGGCGGAACTGCCCCCAGCCTTGTTGGGCGACGATTTTACGGATGGACTGCCCTGCCCGGGCCTCGAGCATCTCGTCCATGTCGATGAAATCGAGGTTCAGGTGCTGGGCCAGCATCAACCCCACCATGGTCTTGCCAGTGGCGCGATAGCCGGTCAGGATTATTTTTCTCCGTGGAGTGAACATATAGAGAATTTACGGGAAAGAGAGGGGGGGTGTCAAGCGTGGCCTCTCTTTCTTTTCCGTGATAGACCGTGAAGAACGGAAAAGTACAAGGTTTTTATCCGCCCAGAACGGTGATTTTGGGCTGTGCTGCATTTTTATTTTTATCTAACATATTAAAATATAAGCGAATTTTGTAATTTTGTTCAAACAGGATAAAAATGGTTTGACATTAATTTTTCTAAGTGATAATTGTTATCAAACATGAGATGATTTTTTTGCTTACCCCTTACGATGGAGATATATCATGGCTGAAAATTGTTGCAGCGGCCTGCAGGTTGGTCAGAATGTTCCGGATTTCACCATGGAAACCTATGAGCCGACGGATTACAGTTTTGGCACGGTTTCCCTGGCGCAGTTGAAAAAAGAAGGCAAGTGGACCGTGCTGGTTTTCTATCCGGCGGATTTCACCTTTGTTTGCTCCACCGAACTGGGCGATCTGGCTGACGAATATGCGGAAATCAAGGCGGCTGGCGCCGAAGTGATCACGGTGAGCAGCGATACCGTTTACACCCATCTCGCCTGGCGGCGGGAGGAGAAATTCCTGGAAAATGCCAAATACCCCATGGCGGCGGACCCCACCGGTGCGGTGGCCAAGTTGTTTGGCGTTTATGACTACGGTACCGGCCTGGCCCTGCGCGGCACCTTTATCATCAGCCCCGAGGGCAAATTGGTCGCCTCTGAGGTGAATTTTTACAACGTCGGCCGCAGTGCCAAGGAGCTGTTGCGTAAACTAAAAGCCAGCGTCTATGTAGCGGCCCATCCCGCCGAGGCCTGCCCGGCGCGCTGGGAAGCCGGCGACAAGACCCTGACCCCCGGACCGAAACTGGTTGGGCATGTATATGAAGCCCTGAAGTAATTTTTTTTCTCTCTCCTCCCCCCCCCTGAAGGCCCCTTTTCCCCCTCCCTGGAAAAGGGGCCTTCTTTTTTCCGGGGTTCAGGTGCGATTGTTTTCGTGCATGCCATCCCAGAGCCCCAAGAAGAAATGGCGGGCATTGGTGCCCAGTGAGCGGGTCCGGTAGCCGCCCTCCTGCACGATCAGCGTGGGTAACCGCAGGCTGCCGAGCATCCGACCGTTTTCCTCGAAATCCGCGGCCGAAAGCAACCAGGTGCCGGTCGGGTCATTTTTTGCCGGATCAAGTCCCAGCGCCACCACGAGAAAATGCGGCTTAAAGGCGCGGATCCGCTTGAGAGCCTTGGCAAGCACCGGCCGGTAGCCTGCTTCGTCCAGCTCTTCCGGCAGAGGATAGTTGCGGTTCCATCCCTTGCCTGCCCCCTCCCCCACCTCGTCACTGAAGCCGGAAAAATAAGGATAGGCAAAGCTGGGATGACCGTGGATCGAAAGGGTCAACACATCATTGCGCTGATAAAAAATATCCTGGGTGCCGTTGCCGTGGTGGTAATCGATGTCAAGCACTGCCACCCTGCCCTCGCGACTGAGATAATTGGCGGCGATGGCGGCCGAATTGAAATAACAGAAGCCGCCGAAAACCCGGCTTTCAGCATGGTGGCCCGGCGGGCGGACCAGGGCATAGGCCAGGCGGTAGCCCTTCTCCAGGAGCTGGGCCGCAGTCAGGGCGCAGTCCACCGCGCCCTTGGCTGCCTTGTAGGCGTTGTGGTTTAGGGGAGTGAAGGTATCGATGCAGTAGTAGCCGGCCCGTACCGGCAGATCCTTGGGCGGTCTGGCCGCGTTGCGGATGGGGAAGACGTAGGGGTACACCGATTTGCCGGGCTCAAGGGTGGTGCAGACCTGATTGAGGTAGTCGACAAATTTTGGGTCATGGACCTTTTTGATGTGCCGCTCGGAGAAATGGCGGGCCGGCAACCGCTCGAACAACCCGGTGGGCTCGATCCCCTTGAGGATGGAGGCAATGCGCACCGGCGCTTCGACGTAGCCCCGCTCGCGGATATGGTGGATATCGTGCTTTTCGTTGACGATGAGGGCGATCAATTTTTCCAGGGACTTGACGGGATGCACCTTGATCGGCTCTTTCTTGATATAGCGTGGCGGGCGGCGCAGCACCGGATCATCGCGGAAGGATTCCACCACCATGTCGATATAGCCTTTGGGACAATCCTTGCCGTATTTGCGGATGAGGATGGCGCGGACCACCTCGCGGACCCTCTCCCTGGCAAGGGGCTTGCCGGTGCCAAGATCGTCGTAGACCAGATAGGGCGGGCAATCGTACTCCGGCTTGAGCGGTGTTTCGTAGGCGGTATTGATGATGGGCAAGGCGCCGTAGCGCTCGTAGAAACGGAGGCGGGCCCGGCTTTGCTTCACCGTGGCCGGTTCGCTACAGATCTTCACCTCATCGGGCAGGCATTCCATGAAGATCCCCTCATCGCCGAGGGAGCGGGCCTCCTCCCGGACCCGTGCGTACAGGGCGCCGCCGATGCCACCGGCCGCAGCTTTCGGGTCCACGGAGATGAAGTCGAGAAAGCAGAAGGAAAGATCCGGGGCATGGTTGAGCAGGGCAAACCCCTTGACCCGGGGCTTCATATCATCGGCAACGAAGAGGATGGTGCGGAAGCGGTATTTTAAGGGGTTGGAAAGTTTCTGGGCCAGACTGCGGATCTCACTTTCCGATAGCGCCGAGAACTGGCTGCGCAGGATCTGCTGCACCTGGTCGATGGTTTCCCGATCGATGGTCAGGGTGTCGTCGTAGATCCGGCGGATACGAAACATGGTTAGAACTCCTTGAGGTAGATCACCTTGTCGTCGCCGTCCCGGTAAAAATCATGGAGAACGCAGGCCACCTGATAGCCGTTTTTTTCATAAAAACCGCGGGCCGAATCATAGCCCGGGGTGGAGGAGGTGTCCACGTAAACCTTGGCCGACCCCTGGGCGCTCAGTTCCGCCTCCATCCGGGCAAGGAGGAGTCGACCTATCCCTTGCCTGCCCAAGGCTGGATCCACCGCCACCCAGTACAGATCGAAGCGGCGTTCGGTCATGGGGATATCCCCGTAGCAGATAAAACCCACCACCTCCTGGTCCTCGTGTACTGCCACGAGGATGCAGTAATCGTTTTTTGCCGGGTCCAGGGTGTCGTCGATGACCTCAATGGCCACCTCCACCTCCTGGGCATTGAAGTTAGCCTGTTTCTCCACCAGTTGGAGGAGTTGGGCGCGGTCCTGGGCTGCAATGGGTCGGATGGCGATCATAGAGCGGCCCTTAAGGAAACGAGCCGGAGGAACTCCCCGACCATTTCGGTGTAGGTCATCCTGCTTTGGGCCACGGCGGCGGGAAAACCGGCATCCGGGCTGAGACAGGGATTGGCGTTGATTTCAAGAATGGCCAGGCGTCCCTGCTGATCGAGGCGCAGGTCAACCCTGGCGTAGTCGCGCAGGCCGAAAAGAGTAAAGCAGTCCTGGGCCATGTGGCGCATGGCCTGTTGCAAAGGCGCGGGCAGGTTGGTCGGAAAAATCCGCTGGGTGTGGTGGTACTCGAAGGAATCTTCGTCCCATTTGGCCTTGTAGCTGACGATCCGGTGCAGCTCGCTGGGAAAGCCGGAAAAATCGATCTCTGCCAGGGGCATGACCTGGGCTTTAGGATAGCCGAAGAGCGAGACGTTGAACTCCCGGCCAACGATATACTCCTCCACCAGGATGGCACCATACCGGGCGTACAGCTCTTCCAGCCGGGGCAGAAGCTCGGTGCTGCTTGCGACCACCGATTCTTGTTCGATGCCGATGGAGGCGTCTTGGAAGCGGGGCTTGAGGATTACCGGAAAGTTGAGTCCGGCGGGGCGCAGCACCTCGGAGCCTTCGTAGATAAAGAAGGGTGGGGTGCGGAGGCCGGAGGCGGTGAGCAGCCTTTTGACCGTGAGTTTGTCTGTGGAGAGAAGCAGCGCCATGGCCGAGGAGCCGGTAAAGGGAATGGACAGCAGCTCAAGGACTGCAGCCGGATGGCCGATGAGAAGCGGGTCTTCATCCACCGACTCGCAGAGGTTGAAGGCTGTTGTGATCTCCGCTGCCTGGACCTGGCTGACAAAATGACCCAGATCGCGGGTAAAGGGGATGCACACATGGGGGTGGCCCAGTTCGTTGAGCGCACCCTCGATAGCCTCCACCTGGGCCAGGACATCGGCGGAAGATTCCCAGTTTGGTTCGCCTTTGGGGATCGGTTGGTTGTGGATGATGCCGACTTTTAGGTGTTTCATCCCGCAAGCCCGAGCCGGCTAATGGCGGCCGCCACGATTTCGCTGAGCAGGGTCTGATAGGAGATGTTGTATTTTCCGGCGATGATGCAGAGGTCGGAATGCTCGGGATGCAGCCCGGCCAGGGGGTTGACCTCGATGAAGTTGGGGATGCCGTTGGCGTCGGAGCGCAGGTCGACCCGGCCGCCGTCCCGGCAGTCCAGGGCGTGCCAGGCGTCTAAGGCGGTTGCCTCTGCCTGTCTGGCCTCGGCATCGTCCACCTTGCGGTATTCCACCATCTCCTCGCAGAACTCCTTATTGTGGTACGAATAGACCTCCGGCTCGGAGTTGGGTAAAAGGACCACCTCCATGACGCCTATGCTCCGGGCACCCTTGCCGTTGCCCACGATGCCCACGGTGAACTCCCTTCCCGGCAGGTAGGATTCCACCAGCACCGGCTGGTGGAAGGTTTGCAAAAGATCGGCGCAGACCACGTGCAACTCTTCGGCAGTGCTGATCTTGGAGGCCGGGGTCACGCCCTTGCCGGTGCCCTCGGCCACCGGTTTGGCAAAAACCGGATAGGGCAGCGCCACCTCGGTTACATCCGCCATGGATTTCACCACGGCAAAGGCTGGGGTGGGGATACCGAGATCCCGCACCACGTGTTTGCTCATGCCCTTGTGCAGGGTTAGCCCCAGGACCAGGGGGTCGGAAAAGACATAGGGAATCCGGTGCGCCTCCAACAGGGCGGGGACCAGGGCTTCGCGGCCAAAGCCGTAGAGTCCTTCGCAGATATTAAAGACCAGATCCCAGCGCTCACCGGCAAGAAGCCGGGGCATCAGGCCCATGAAATTGCCGATGGGCACTGTTTCGTGGCCCATAGCCCGCAGGGCGGTGTCAATGGCCTTGATGGTCGATTCCCGGTCAAACTCGGCGGTTTCCTCTTCCCCGTAGCCTGCGGCCAGATAATCGCTTCGCAGGTCGTAGGTCATCCCGATCAGCATAAATTTCCTTTGTCTTCAGCTTGCTCGGTTTGCCGCGCCGATCAGGTCGGGGTAGCGGTAAACCTTGCCTTCGTAGTTCCGGATCAGGAGATCGTTGCCCTCGCGGCCGACCACGGTTTCCGGGATGAGCGGAATCTTGCCGCCGCCGCCGGGGGCGTCGATCACATAGTTGGGCACGGCATAGCCGGTGGTATGGCCGCGCAGACCCTGATAGATTTCCAGTCCTTTGGAAACCGGGGTGCGGAAATGGGCCGAGCCGATGATGGGATCGCACTGGTACAGGTAATAGGGCTTGACCCGGATCTTTACCAGCCCGTGCATGAGTTGTCGCATGGTTTCCACCGAATCGTTGATCCCGGAGAGGAGCACGGTCTGACTGCCCAGGGGGATCCCACCGTCGGCGAGCATGGCGCAGGCCTTGGCCGCTTCCGGGGTCAGTTCGTCGGGGTGGGTGCAGTGAATGCTCATCCAGAGCGGGTGATGTTTTTTGAGCATGGTGACCAGCTCTGGCGTGATGCGCTGGGGCAGCACCATGGGCGCCTTGGTGCCGATGCGGATCATCTCCACATGGGGAATCTGGCGCAGACGGGTGAGCAGCCAGTCCAACTGTTCGTCACCCATGGTTAGCGGATCACCGCCGGAAAGAAGCACGTCGCGGATCGCCGGGTTGTTTGCGATGTAGGCGATGGCTTTTTGCCAGCGGGCCGGGCTGTGGCTCTTGCGCCGGCCAACCATCCGGGAGCGGGTGCAGTAACGGCAGTAGCTCGAACAGTAGTCGGTGACCAGGAAGAGGACCCGGTCGGGATATCGGTGTATCAGACCGGGTACTGGGGAGTGATTGTCTTCGCCCAGGGGATCGTGTTCCTCGCCCTGGGAAACCAGGAGCTCGTTGACCACCGGCACCATGGTGCGCCGCAGCGGCTGCTTCGGGTCGTCAGGGGAAATGAGGCTGGCGTAATAGGGGGTAATGGCCAGGGGCAGAGTGGCGCCATTAAAGGCCATGGCCTGCCGCTCGCTGTCTGAGAGGTCTATGAGCTTGCCGAGTTTTTTGAGACTGGTGATGCGGTTGCGAAGCTGCCAGTGCCAATCGTGCCAGTCATCATCTGTAACGGAGGGGAAATGGCGTTGGCGGAAGGTGAGGGAGGGGGCTTGGCCGGGAAATGGAAAGGCAGGGCTGGGGCAACACCCTGGAGGTTCCTCTTGCTCCTCAAGATGGACAACCTTTTGCTGCATTGTGCTTCTCCTTGCTGGTTAGCGGTAGAACCCGAAGAAAAAACAAATAATTTCAAAATGATACCGCTGATAGCCGCAAGCGGGTCAGCGTACTTGACTGAACCAGTTTATGCCTATTGCGCAGAAAAGTGTCAAGAAAAAAAATAGGGGGGCTGTTTTTTTTAACTTACTGTTTTTGCGTTATTTTTTGTTGGCTGTGGAGTGGCGGTGGTGTTGGCGGCGTGAGGAGGGGTGGAGGGACACGCCTAACCAGCTAAAATCATTTGTAATAATATAGAGAGATCCTGGAGGCTGAAGGGCTTGGGGGCAACCCCGCAAAAGCCGTATTCGCTGAAGTTGGCCATGATCGGATCGTTGGCATATCCACTGGAGACCACCGCCTTTATCTGGGGGTCGAGCTGGCGGAGGTGTCCAATGGCCTCCTTGCCTCCCATGCCGCCGGGCACGGTGAGATCCATGATCACCAGGTCAAAGGGATGCCCCTCTTGTTGCGCGTGCAGGTAAAGAGTAATGGCCTCTTCGCCGTTATTGGCGGTGTGGGGTTCATACCCCAGCTGTTTGAGCATGGCGGAGGAAACATTGCGGATGAGTTCTTCGTCGTCCATGATCAGGACCTTGCCCTGCCCTTTGGCAAGAGCGGTCGTTGCCGAAACGGGCTTTTTTGCCAGGGGACTTTTCCCGGTCGCGGGAAGATAGATGGAAAAGAGAGTGCCCTTGCCCAGTTCCGACTCTACGGTGATGTGGCCCGCATGGTTGGCAATAATAGAATAGACCACCGCCAGCCCCAGGCCGCTGCCGCTCTGCTTGGTGGTGAAATAGGGATCAAAGATCTTTGCCAGATGCTCCGGTGGGATGCCTTGGCCATGGTCCTGGACGGTGATCAGCACATATTTCCCCGGCCTTAGTGGCAGTTCATCGGGGTTGACGGTAATGTTGCCGGCGCCAAGCTGGATGATGCCGCCCTCGGGCATGGCATGGACCGCGTTGATCACCAGGTTTTGCAGAACCTGGCCCAACTGTCCTCTATCCACCTCGGCCAGCCAGAGATCCTCTGCACAATCGTATGTGCATACGGCCTTGGTTCCGCGGACGGAAAAACCGGCGGTATCCTGGATGAGCCCGGCCAGGGCGGCCTCTGTCTTGATGGGTGCTCCGCCCTTGGCAAAGGTGAGCAGCTGCTGGGTCAGCTCCCTAGCCCGGAGGGTGGCTTTTTCCGTTTCGGCCAACTGTTCTGCAACCGGTCCTGTTTCCGGCAGGTTTGTCTTGGCCAGGGAAAGGTTACCGAGGATGCCGGTGAGCAGATTGTTGAAGTCGTGGGCAATGCCCCCGGCCAAGACCCCGAGGGATTCGAGTTTTTGGCTTCGGAGGCGTTCCTCGTCAAGCCGTTTCCGTTCGGAGATATCGCGGGAGATACAGAGGATTGCCGGTTGTGTGTCGTACTCAATCAGACTGCAACTCTGTTCAATGGGAACAATAGCGCCATCTTTCTTGAGATGGGCGGACTCGAAGATGGCCGTGCCGTCCTTTTTCAGTTGCTCGATGCGGTTTTTTGCCAGGGAGGCATACGGGGAGGCAACGAGCTGCATAAATGGTAAGGCGAGGAGTTCTTCCCGGGAGTAGTTCAACCGCTCGCAGGTTGCCCGGTTCACCTCGAGGAGGCGGCAATCCAGGGAATAGATCAGGATGGCATCGTTGGTGCTGTCGAACAGGGTGCGGAATTTTTTTTCCGAGGCGTGCAGGGAGTGCATGTGTATGGCGTTCTTGATCGCCACTGCCGCCTGGTTGGCAAAGCTCTGATAGATATGGACTGTTGCTTCGCTGAAAACCCGAGGCTGCAGGGTATGGCCGATCAGCACCCCGAAGACGTTCTCGCCCAGCATCATGGGCACGCAGAGGGCGGAACGGATATTCTTTTCAACCACCAGGGAAGGAATCTCAAACCGGGTTTCCGTCTGGAAATCCACCACGACCGCAGGCTTTTTTTCAAGCACCACATGGGTGGAGAGGCCCTGACCCTTGAGCAGGGCATAATGGCCGATGGTCTGCTCCGGAAACCCCAGGGTGTCCCTGATAACCAGAGCGCTCTGGTCATCGCTCATCAGCATCAGGGTGGAGAAATCAAGGTTCAGCAATTCGCAGGAAAGGCTGGTGACTTTCCGGTACAGACTGTTCAGGTCAACGGTGCTGGTCAGGCTTTGCGAGAAGGCGAGCAGCTCGGCCAGAATCTTTTCCTGCTGTTTCCGCTCGGTTATTGGCAGGACCAGCTCCAGGGCTGCGGTAATATTTCCCTGCGCATCCCGGATTGGGGTGGCGACGATCTCTAACTCGAGAAGATTGCCGCTTTTGTCGGGGCTTACCACCTCTTGGACCACCCGCTCCAACCCCTGTTCAAAAACCGCCCGGACTCCGCATCCTGGGCAGACGCATTCCTGTTCTTGAAAGGTGCGGTAGCAGGTCTTGCCCTGGGTGTTGCCATAGAGATCCTCCATGACCTTATTGGCCCAGAGGATGGTAAAGTCGCGGGAGATGACGGCGAGCCCTGCCCCGATATTTCCGGTGACGATTTCAAGGATATCGCCGGAGAGAGGAAGGGGGCTGGTTGCTTGGTGGAGGGGGGGCGTTTCGCTCATCTACTGGGGAAGCCTCGAAAAGGGGTATGCTCGGGTGGCCATGTCGCGTACAACGCCCCTGATTATGCTCTTGGCAAGTCAAATGTACAAGGTTAAAAAATTGGGGGGCAAATTAGGTGTTATCCCCGAGCTTGGGAAAAGAAAGGGAGTCTAACCGCTCCACGAGAGTTTTGATGGTGAAGGGCTTTGAGACATATCCGTCCATGCCAGCGGCCAGGCATTTTTCGCTATAGCCCTTCATAGCATGGGCCGTTAGGGCGATGATCGGGATGTGTTGGGCCGTTCCCTGTTCCTGGGCGCGGACTTTTTCGGTGGCCTCAAAGCCGTCCATTTCCGGCATCTGTACATCCATCAGGATCAGGTCAAAATGTTCAGACCCGTAATGTTCCACGGCTTCCCGGCCGTTATTGGCGATCACCACAGAGTGCCCTTCTCTTTCAAGCAAACCTTTTGCCACTTTTTGGTTCACCAGATTATCTTCCGCCAGAAGGATGTGAAGTTTCTCTTTTTTTTCCGCGGCTGGAGGTGCTGCGGAGGGAGGACCGGGCAATTTCGGTTGCACAAAAACGGTGGAGATACTCTTGAGTAGATCTTTTTGCCGACAGGGTTTGAGCAAATAGGCGTGCACTCCGAGGGTCTTGCTTCTTTCTTTGTCTTCCGGCAGACCTGCGGAGGTGAGAATGATCACCGGCAGCTGGGTTAGCCCAGAGTGTTGGCGGATTTTTTCAATCAGGGTGAAGCCGTCCATGTCCGGCATCTGGATGTCGATAATGGCTAGAGCAAAGGGGGTTTTTTTAGCAAGATGTTCCTGTAACACCTTCAGCGCTTCGGCGCCGCCGGAAACAGCCTCTGCCTGCATGGCTAACTGCGCAAGCTTCTGGAGCAGTATTTTTTGGTTGATGGGGTTGTCGTCCACCACCAAAACGGATTTTCCTTCCAAAAAGGCCGGAGAGGCTTGCGGGATGATTTTTTCTCCGGATTGTTTTTGGCAGAGGATGGTGAAGAAAAAGGTGGAGCCGACATTGGGTGTGCTTTCCAGCCAGATGCGGCCGCCCATGAGATGGACAAGGCGGGAAGAGATGGAAAGCCCCAGGCCGGTGCCGCCAAATTTTCTGGCCATGGTGCTGTCCACCTGACTGAAGGCGTCAAAAATCTTTTGCTGTTGGTCTTCGGGGATGCCGATGCCATTGTCGGAGACGGAAAACAACAGTTCAACGGCTTCATCGTACTCCCCTTTGCGCTGTACCTTGAGGAAGATCTGGCCGGATTCGGTGAATTTAATGCTGTTTCCCAGGAGATTGGTCAAAATCTGCTGGAGGCGAAAGGAGTCGCCAATGAGAAATTCCGGAACATCCGGTTCGATATGGCACACCAGCTCCAGGTTTTTCTCGTGCGCCCGGACTGCCAGTTCCTGGGTGGTATCCTCGACGGCTTCCCGAAGATTGAAGTCGCTGGAGGTGATGTCCAGCTTGTGCGCCTCGATCTTGGAAAAATCAAGGATATCGTTAATGACCTGGATCAGCCGGTTGGCTGAAAGGTCGATGGTTTCGAGAAAATCCCGTTGTTCTGCGGTCAGGTCGGTGAGCAGGGCCAGCTGGGTCATGCCGATAACCCCGTTCATGGGGGTGCGGATCTCATGGCTCATGTTGGCGAGAAATTCTGATTTTGCCCGGCTTGCCGCCTCCGCTGCCTCCTTGGCCAAAACAAGATCTCGGGTCCGCTCCTCGACCTTCTTTTCAAGGCTGCTGTGTGCCTGAGTGAGTGCCTGATCCCGGAGTTCAATTTCATTGAGCATTTCATTAAAGCCCATGGTCAGCGCGCCGATTTCGTCCTTGGTTTTCACCGAGGCTCGCAAGGAATAATCCTGATCCCGCGTCACTCCGCGAATGGTTGCGGCAAGCTGTTCAATGGGTCGGGTGAAAATCCGCTGCAATTTCGAGGTGATAAGCCAGACGAGAAAAAAGGTTATTCCCATGACCAAGAGGGCGACCAGGAAATACCGCTTGAGTAGAAGTGGTTCTTCATGGCGATCGGAACGGGCAAAGACCATCCCCACTGTTTTTCCCTGGAGCTTTATCTCCGTGAGGTAATCGATGGAATCGTTTCCAAAAACCGGCGTATTGACGGGGATGGTCGGTGGCTGAAACCCACCCTTGGTCATCGTCTTGTTATTATTATAGGTGGCAAAAACCCGTCGGTCCGGGGTGAGGATGGCGGCATACTGGATGCATGGTTCGGCGCGCAGCGCCAGCAGCGTTTCCGTGGCAGCCTCCTGATCGGAAAAAACCACGGTGGATGTTGCGTTTTCGGCAACGGCTTTGGTCAGTACGGCCAGGTTTTTTACCAGGAGATTCCTTAAGGTAAAAAAATCGTAGGTGCACATGACGCTGTTGACAAAAAGCAGCACCCCGCCGGTAACGAGCATGATTATCAGCAGGAGCTTTTTTCTAATGGGAAGCGTGTTAAAGTATTCCATGTTCCCTTGTCGTTTCCTGGGTCAGGTCCGAGGCTCTGGTGCTGGGGGCTGTGGCGCGGATGGGCCTGTCGTACTCGATGGCCGATTGCTCAGGAGCCACGGCCAGCATGAGGAGCCGGGAGCTGATTTTGAGATCCCCTTTTTCTGTTGAGGCCGGGCTGATCTGAAACTTAATCTTCGTCCCCCTTTGCACAAAGTTGATATCGCCGCCCAGGGTGATAAAGTTTTTTTCCTCACCCACGGTGATCACCGGTTTTCCCTTGAGCTGGGCCAACACCTTCGGCAGGTCGGAATTTTTATAGGATTCCAGGAAAAAAACCATGTGTGCCTTGCCAAGATCCTCGGTGGAGTTGGTGGTGATAATTTTCAGGGGCCGGGTACCGACAAAGCTGTTCTGTAAGGCATGTTCAACGGTTTGTTCCTTGCCCCCGCTGCCGACAATAATCAGGATAAAAGGACTTTGGGGGGAGTTAAAAGAGCGGTCCGGCCACTTGATGAAATTGAAAAAATTGTAGAGAAAGCCAGCCTTGATCTCATACTCTTCATAGTCCGCACCGGAGGCCTTGCCACAAGGCAGGCAGAAGAGGAGCAGAACCGCGAACACCGCAAAGAGCCATGTGCGGATCGGTGTTGTCTTGGTCTGTGAAGTGCCAGTCGTCATGGAACTTTACCTAGAAAGTCATGCGTACTTGCGCATAGACACTGCGCGGAATTTCCGAGGGGATGATGTTGATGTATAACGCACCGAACTCAGGTTGGGCATTATCGAGCAAGTTTCGTCCTACCAGGGAGAGTTCGACCTGGGGGTTGAGCTGCCAGCCGATCCGGGCGTCGAACGCGACATAACTGTCGATGCCATAGGTCGGCAGGTTGTCCACATATCGCAGCCAGGTGTCCAGGGTGATAGTAGGGCTGAGGTCCATCATGGACCTCAGCGAAATCTGGTTGCGGGGGCTTTCTCCTTCGGCATCCTCGCCGGCATAAAGCCCCTGGCCGGTTTCATGCAAATCCATGCGCAGGAAGGTGTAGGCCAATTGCAGCCGCCACCAGTCCAGGGGTTTGGCGTCGGCCACCAGCTCGAAGCCGTAGGTGTTTCCCTTCATGTCATTTCCGTCTTTATAGTCGAGCTGATAGAAATAGGCCGGATTGCCAGTGGGGGTTATGATGGAGCCTCCCGCCAGGGGGATTGTCCGCAACCGGCTGTAGTCGTTGAAAAAGGCGGTGGCGTCAAAGGCCAGCCTTTCATGGACCTGGGTCCGGTAGCCGATTTCGTAGGCCGTGAGTTTTTCGGACTTGAACTCCTCGTTGCCGCTAATGGTAATCTCCGCCAATTCATTAGCAGCAAAAGGATATGGATGGCCAGCGGCGATGAGAAAGTTAGTGGGGACAAGAGCACTGCTGATCCGGACATCGCGGTCAGCCTGCGAGGGGGTTCGCACCGCCTGGCTCACCGCAGCCCAGAAGGTATGGTGCTTGTGCGGCGTATAAAGCAACCGGCCGCTGGGTTGCACTTCGTAGCCGGTGAAATCGTTGTGCTCGAATTTGGAGCCAAGGGTGAGCCGGAATAGGTCTTCGACCAGAGTGATTTCGTCCTGGACAAAGGCGCTGAACAACATATCACTTCTGCTGGTCGGAGCAAAGGAGATGGTCTGGCTGTTTTCCAGGGTATTGTGGCTGTATCGGTAACCAAGCCCCCAGGTAAGCTCCTGCTTCTCCGTGGCATGAAAGCGGTGCTGGAATTCGATGTCGCCCGTGCCCCGGTCGTCGCCCAAAACCAGGTCATTGTTTCTCTCCCGATCGTAATAGGCCTGGAGCGACATCTCCGAGTTGTCTTTTTCTTTTTTGGTCAAGCGGGTGAGGAGATTTGCGCCCCTGACGTTGCTGGGATTGCTGATGTCGGTTGAGAGGTATGGGCTTGTTGCATCGGGGATGTTCGTTGTCGCGTCTGAATAGCCGTTGTACCCGTCGCCCTGGATGGTGAAGGAATAGGGGGAATCGGGAGCGGCCACGCTGTCTAGCCGGAAGCCGCCCCGCGCTTGGTGCCAGTCATCATTGGCATTGCTACCGTCGGCGGATTCCAGATCGCTGCGGGAAAAATTTTTGCCATACACCCGGTAGGTGGTGTGGTCATTGACCTTGGCGCCGTAGCGGATGGAGCCGAACCCTTGTTCTTCTGTACCGGTTCCCGCAGTGAGCAGACCGCCCTGGGTGTCTGCCGAGTGTTTACTGATGATATTGATGACGCCATTGACCGCGTTGGCGCCCCAGAGGCTGGCTCCCGGCCCCCGGATCACCTCGATCCGTTCTATGTCATCGAGCATGGTGTCCTGGGTATCCCAGAGGACTCCGGAAAAAAGCGGGTTGTACATGGTGCGGCCATCCATGAGCACCAGCAGTTTGTTGGAGGAAAAGCCGTTGAAGCCCCGGCTGCTTACCGCCCATTTGTTGGCGTCTATCCGTGCCACTTGCAGGCCGGGTACCATGCGCAGCACCTCTGGAATGGTGGTGGCGCCCGAGCGCTTGATGTCGTCTTGGTTGATCACAAAAACAGCGGCCGGAGCCTCAGTGGCCTTTTCGCTTTTTTTGGAAACCGAGGTGATTTCCACGGCAAGCAGCTCTTCCAGGGAAAGCGCGGTGATATTGGAGTGTGCCGCCCAACAGGGCTGGCTGCTGGCCATCAGGATGGAGATTGCTGCAAGGGAGGTTGCTTTGCGGGAGAGAAACCGTTTTCTTCTTTGATGTGAGCGGGTGGTTACCATCGTTGCGCCTCTCTTTTTCTTTTGCCCTGCGGCAGAGTGAAGCTGCAAGTATATTATGATGAAAACACTTGTTATAAATCTACCTGTTTTCCTTAGCCCTGGCAAGCGAGAGATAGACCGTTGGCTTACGGTTATCTGCAGTAGCAAGGAAGAAGAACTCCGGTGTGTTTGGCAAGCGGTGCTTGTTTTTTTATCGTATCAGAAGCTGTTTCAAAATGGGAAAATAAAGCCTGGCTTTTTGGCCAGAATTTTGAGTACCTTGTTTTCTGCGTAGAGCAGACGGGGGAAACATGCAACAGAAAGCTTCGGTTATCAATATCATCTGGCTGTCCCTGGTCGTGCTGGCCACGGTGACCGCCGCCTATACCAACCGGATGGACGCCCTCACCAAGGCCTCGTTCGAGTCGGCCAAGGACGCGGTGGTCCTGGCCATCGGGTTGATCGGCCCCATGGCCCTCTGGCTAGGGATCATGAAGGTGGCCGAGGCGGGGGGGCTGATGCGCATCGTCGCCCGCTGGGTGCGGCCCCTGATGGTCTGGCTCTTTCCCGATGTGCCCCACGATCATCCGGCCATGTCCGCCATGATCATGAACATGGCGGCCAATGCCCTGGGGTTGGGCAACGCGGCCACGCCCATGGGGATCAAGGCCATGCAGGAGCTGGAGAAACTCGCCCCGGAAAAGGGTACGGCTACCAATGCCATGTGCCTCTTCTTGGCGATCAATACCTCCAGTGTCACCCTGCTGCCCCTTGGGGTGATCACCATCCGGGCCGCCGCGGGGGCAGCGAGTCCGGCCGCCATCTTTATCCCCTCCCTTATCGCCACCACCTGCTCCACCATCGTGGCCATTACTGCCGCCAAGATGTTGGCCCATAGAAACAGCGACAAGGAGCTGGTCGCGGTGCACGAGGCTTATGAGACAGAGGCGCTGGCTGCAGAGGTCTGTGCCGAACCTGTGCTCTCGTTGCCGAGTGCGGCAGGGAAATGGTTTGTCTGGCTGCTGGTTGCAGTTTTCGCGGGGGGCGCAGTGTATCAGCTGAGCAATGCGCCATTGACCTTATCTGCCGCCAGTCTCAACAGCCTTTCCAGCTGGCTGATTCCGGCCTTGATTTCCGGGCTGCTCATCTTCGGCTATCTGCGGGGGGTGCGGATCTATGAAACCATCACCGACGGGGCTAAGGAGGGTTTCACCACCGCCATCCGGATCATCCCCTTCATGGTGGCGATCTTTGTCGCCATCGGCATGTTTCGGGCCAGCGGGGCCATGGATCTTCTGGTTGCTGTCCTTTCGCCCCTGACCGCCGCGGTGGGCATGCCGGCCGAGGCTTTGGCCATGGGCCTTCTCCGGCCCCTTTCCGGCAGCGGTTCCTTTGCCTTTATGAGCGAGATCGTCCAGCAGTCGCCGGACAGCCTGCTTTCCGCCATGGTTTCGGTGATCCAGGGCTCCAGCGAAACCACCCTCTATGTGCTGGCCGTTTATTTCGGCGCCATCGGGGTCCGGCGGACGCGGCACACTCTGCCTGCTGCGCTCTGCGGCGAGGCCGCCGGACTCATTGCCGCGGTGACGGTCTGCAATCTCTGGTTTTAGACGGGAACATACAGAACAAGGATAAAAAAGAAGAGGAGGTTTGAGCATGGGAGGAATAGTCTTTCTGGCCGTGGTTCTGGTGTTGGTTTTGCTGGTGGTCGGAATCTACAACCGGCTGGTGGGGTTGCGCAACCGCTTTAAAAACAGCTTTGCCCAGATCGATGTGCAGCTGAAACGGCGCTACGATCTCATCCCCAATCTGGTGGCGGTGGCCAAAGAGTATATCAAGCACGAGCGGGAAACCCTGGAGGCGGTGATTGCCGCCCGCAACCAGGCCTCAGGTGCCGTGCAGCAGGCGGCGGCCGATCCGGCTAACGCAGCGGCCATCCAGGGAGTGGTGGCAGCGGAGGGCGTACTTTCCAGCTCTTTGGGCCGTCTTTTCGCTCTGGTGGAATCCTATCCCGATCTCAAGGCCAACCAGAACATGATGCAGCTCAGCGAGGAAATGAGCTCCACGGAAAACCGGATTGCCTTTGCCCGTCAAGCCTTCAACGACGCGGTCATGACCTACAACACCTCCCGTGAGCTTTTCCCGGCCGTGCTTTTTGCCGGGCTCTTCGGCTTTCAGCCCGCGCAGTTTATGGAGCTTGAGGATAAAAAGGAGCGCGAGGCTCCCAAGGTCGTTTTCTGAGCATTTGGTGAGAGACGATGCGGGATTTTTTTGAACAACAGCATACCGCCCGTCGGAAGACCTTCTGGCTGATGCTCTATTTTGCTACGGCGGTGGCGGTGGTGGTCGCTCTGGTCTCGGTCTTCCTCTATGTGCTGACCACCTTCAACCCCGGGCGCCTCTACGTCTCGGTGACTCCTTTCGACCTTTCCCCCCGTCAGTGGAATCTCCACCTTCTGGCCAGGATCGCCATGGTGGTTCTGGCCCTGATTCTGGCGGGCACCGTTTACAAATACTTCCGGTTGCGCAACGGCGGCGGCAGTCTCATCGCCCAGCTCCTGGGCGGGAGGGTCATCTATCCGGACACCAGCGATTTTCACGAACGGCGGTTGCTGAACATCATCGAGGAGATGGCCATTGCCTCGGGGGTCACGGTGCCCACGGTCTATCTCTTGGACCGGGAATCCGGGATCAACGCCTTTGCCGCCGGCTTTTCCCAAGAGGATGCGGTGATCGGCGTCACCAGGGGGGCGGTGCAGTACCTTACCCGGGAAGAGCTACAGGGGGTGATCGCCCATGAGTTCAGCCATATCCTTTCCGGCGACATGCTGATCAATGTCCGGCTCCAGGGGTTCTTGCACGGCATCCTGGTCATCGGGCTGTTGGGTGAGATCCTGCTCAAAAGTGCCTTTTCCACGGAGCGCGTGGGAGTGCGCAGTGCGGGAAAGGGTCAGGGCGGCGGGGGATTATATGCGGTGCTGATCGGTATTGTCCTGCTGATTTTCGGTTATACCGGGGTGTTTGTCGCCCGGCTTATCAAAAGCGCGGTGGCGCGGCAGCGGGAATTTCTTGCGGATGCCTCGGCGGTGCAGTTCACCCGAAATCCTCTGGGGCTTGCGGGGGCGCTCAAGAAGATCGGCGGCTTGTCTGCCGGGTCGCGGATTCGGGACGCCCATGCCTCCGAGATCAGCCATATGTTTTTCGGCAATGGTCTTACGGAAAGCTGGTTCAACCTCTTCTCCACCCATCCTCCCCTGCTGGCTCGAATCCAACGACTCGATCCTGAGTTCAGGGGGGATTTTCCAGTGCGGGTAGAGGCGGTGTCTTTCTCGGAGGAAGAGGCTGTCTCGTATGCGGTGTCAGCCAGCCAGGCCGGTGGTGTGCCCGGAGCATTTCCCGTCCCGGGAGATGATGGGCGCAATGTCTTTATCCACTCTCTGGCCGCGGGCCGACCCCTGAAAGAGGCGCTTCGCAGCCCGGAAGGGGCCCATCTGCGTCTGGCCCGGGAGATGATCGAGAGCATCCCTCTTCCGGTTCGAGATGCGGTCCGGAACGGGTTTGGGGCCCGGCTGGTGGTGTATGGCCTCCTGCTCGACGGCGATTCTACCCTGCGGGCAAAACAGCTTGGGCTGTTGAAAAAGGAGGCGGATCAGGAATCGTACCAGGAGCTGGAGCGGCTTCTGCCGGCCATGGGGGCGCTTTTGCCGGAGATACGGCTGCCCTTGGTTGATTTGGCCCTGCCTGCCTTGAAAAGTCTTTCCCCACCCCAGTATGAGGTGTTCAAAGGAATCGTTGATCAGCTCATGCAGGCCGACGGCAGGATCGATCTGTTCGAGTACGCCCTGCGGTATGTGTTGCTGCGGCAGCTGGAGGCACGCTTCCACCCGCAACCACTCTCCCTGGCGCCGGCCCGTTCCCTAGGCCAGATGAGCGACGAAATCTCCTGCGTGCTCTCCCTGCTCTCCCGTTTGGGCCATGGAGATGAAGATCTGGCCCGGAAATCGCTGATGCAGGCGGTGCGGGTTTTTGGCAAGGAGATGAAGCTGTTCAGTTACCGGCCCGAACAGGAGTGTCCGCTCAAGGGATTCGACGGTGCCCTGAAAACGCTTGGGCAGTCGGCCATCGAGACCAGACAACAGGTTCTCGCCGCCGCCCTGGATTGCATCACCTATGACGAAAAGATCACCATCCGCGAGGCGGAGCTTTTCCGCGCCATGGCCGAGGCACTTAGCTGCCCGGTGCCGTTGTGGCTGACCATCGTGAGCGGCGAGGGCGAGACAGAACCGTGAGTTCGACCGGCTTTGTGCTCAGCCGCCCAGCACTGCACCCTTGAACTGCTCCAGATCGGTGCGTTCCATGAAGCGGGCGGTGCGTTCCAGTTTGCGGGCGTTGGCTGCGTAGTGTTGGAGGCATTTTTCCGCTAGGGCGATTACCCCATCATCACTTAAATCCTGGGCAATGATGTCGCCGATTCTTGGCAGTCCGCCGCCGTTGCCGCCGAAGACCAGGGTCCAGCCGTTCTTTTTGCCGAAAATCCCCAGGTCACGGACAAAGCTCTCACAGCAGCTCATGGGGCAGCCGGAGACGCCGACCTTGGCCTTGGCCGGGAGCGGGATGGTCATCAGAGCCTCCAGCTTTTTTCCCAATACTGGAGAATCCTGCCGGCCGAACTTGCACCACTGCACCCCAGGGCAGGACTGGATATAGTGGATGCCCACCGGCTTTTTGGGGCCTTCGGTCTGGCCAAAATCCTGCCAGATGGCTGCCGCCGCCTCGGGGGTGTGGCCGCCGATGGCAATTCGTTGGGCCGAGGTGAGTTTGAGCAGTGGAATATTGTGCTTGCGTGCCGCCGCCGCAACGGCTTCGAGATAGTCGGGGGTGACAAGGCCCATTTTGGGGCCGGGGAGAATATTGTAGCTCTTTGGGTGTTGCTCTGACATGGGGTGTCCTCCGGTGTTGGGATTATGGTGCAATCTATCCCTCATTGTCTGCAATAACCTTGACTCAAGTCAAGGAGTGTAACATCTCATAGAAAACCAGGGGGTGGCCCGATCTTGACTTCCGGCGGTGATGCGGGTAAATGATCATTTTTGCCTGAGGTGTGTTAACGGTGATAGCGAGGAGAAAAAATTATGTTCAATATATTGGTTCTGGCCACGACGAATAAGGGAAAACTCAAAGAGTTTAAGGAGTTGCTTAAGGATTTTCCGGTGGAGATTCGAAGTCTGGCCGATTTTGGCCCCATCCCCGAGGTGGTTGAAGACGGCGAAACCTTTGACGACAATGCCTACAAAAAGGCCCATTTTACCGCTAAGGTTTTGGGGCTCCCCTGTATCGCCGATGATTCCGGCTTGGTGGTTGAGGCCCTGGATGGCGCGCCCGGTGTCTATTCCGCCCGTTATGCCGGGGAAAAGGCCCGCGATGTGGAGAATACTGCCAAGTTGCTCAAGGACATGGAAGGTATTACCAACCGCAAGGCTGCCTTTCACTGTGTGATCTCCATCGCCGTGCCCAGCGGCCCGGCCCTTACCTACGAGGGAACCTGCGAAGGGGAATTGCTCACCGCGCCAAGGGGCGACGATGGGTTTGGTTATGATCCGATTTTTTTCTATCCCGAGTTGGGCAAGACCTTTGCCGAACTGACCATGGAGGAAAAAAACCGGGTCAGCCACCGGGGGCGGGCCATGGCCGAGATGGCCGGGGAGTTCGAGCAGGTGCTCAAGTGGCTCAAGCTGCGGCTTACAGAGGAAAAACCGGCCAAGCCGGATCATGAGCAGTTTGAACACAACGACTGGTCCGAAGAGATCATGGTGCGGGAGGTGAAGTAAGGCCTCGGTTGTATCCCCTCCCGAACAGGGAGGGGGATTGCGGCAAAAATCTAACCGGACAACGTTGCCTTTTTCCGCCTCTCCAAACGGAGCCCTCCGTTTTCCTCGATACATTCTATCCCAGACCCTGCCAGTTGCTTGAAAAACGGCCTCCCAAAGAGAAAAAACTCCAGCTCCAGCGAAAGCCCTGTCGTTTTGGCAACCTCATCCCTGATGGCAAGATCGGCGCGCACCAATTCGGTGAGTCGGGCGAGATCTTCTGTCCCCGCAGCTTTTTCGAGCAGATCGGTGAATTCCCGGCCAGGACAGGCTTGTTCATGGCGCTCTATTTCTGCCAGGATCGGGTCGTGAGGATTGATCAGGTCGGCGCGGCACAGGGTGTTCTGATAGATGGTGGCCAGGAGCGGTTCCGGCTGCCAGCACTGGAGGATTCTACAGGTTGCGGGACGGTGCGCATAGATGGTGCAACCGTTGCTTTCTTCGGCAAAGAATAGGCAGGTCCAGCCACTCCCCTGCCCCCGAATCTTGAGCAACTCAACGGGAACCGGCTCAAGCTTGGCGGTGGCTGGATTGTAGCCCATCTCCCCGCGCCGGATGGTGACCAGCTGATCGTGGTGGATATACCCTTGGCGGACAAGGTCGAGGTCCTCCCGGCTCAGGGTTGGCCCGCCTTTCCGGCAACAGGTGCCGCATTGTTTGCAGTGTTTGGTATCTGTCATATCTCAGTGGGGAAGAGTCCAAGGGTATTTTGGGCGCAACATGATCCACGACGGGCCGTATTTGGGAGTATTGTTAGCCTGTTTAGCGACGATTAATTCAGTCATTGTAATACAAGGTATCCTATACATAATTTTTTATATTGTTGTAACGGGTTGTTTTTATGTAAAAAACGTATTTGATTTCTTTCCGCCCTCTTCGCTCTTGGTTTGTCTGGCATGCCCCTTGCGTATACATCTAGTTAAAGCGGGGCATGAAATGATTCTGCGCCGCCCAGGGCATCCGGTACAGGAGGTCGGCCATGAAGAAAATACTCTGCAGCGAAAAAAAAGGCGCAACCCCGGTCGTTGGCATTTCCACTGGCAAGCTAGCCGAAACCTGCTGGTTTGTCAGCTCCTTTGTCCTCTCCCTGCTCTTGGGTCCCTTTGCCGCTTTGCCCGCCATTATCGCGGTTTTGTCCCTGAAGGTCGAGGGGCCCATGCCCCTGGAAATATCTTGATAACGAGGGTACACCATGAACGCACATGCCTCTTTGCCATCTGAAATCTCTGGGCCCAGCTTTGGACATCCCATGCTGGCCGATGACCAGGCCGTCTTCACCATCAGCGCCGCCGCAGAGATGCTGGGTGTTACCCCCCGCACCCTGCGAATGTATGAGCACGATGGGCTCTTGGCTCCCGCTCGGCATGGCAAGTGGCGTTATTACAGCATGGACAACCTGAAATGGGTTTCCTGCCTGCGCACCATGATCCACGAACATGGCATCTCTCTGGCCGCCATCCATAAGTTGCTGCAATACACCCCCTGTTGGAACATTGCTGGCTGCTCCTTTGAAAAACGCAAGCTCTGTACGGCCTTCATGTCCAGCAGCCTGGTGCCGAAAAAGATCGACCGGCTTGGCGGCTTGCCCGGCGATCGGTCAATCTCCGCCTGATCGCTTGCATCTTCCACTCCGCATCGTGTACAACATTGTAAAATACAACCTGGAGGTATGCCTTGAACCAATTTTACAAGAACCTGTCCATCTGGCTGGTTATCGCCCTGGTGGGTCTGTTGTTGATCCATCTTTTCAATCCAACGGCTGAGCCGGTCAATCAGATCAGCTACAACGATTTTCTGGAAAGCGTCAATACAGGTAAGGTGAGCAAGATCACCATCCGGGAAAACGTGGCCGAGGCCCAAGATCTGGTGGGAAATCGCTTTCAGACCGTGCTGCCAGACAGTTTGGAGCAGGTAAAGCCCTTTATGAAAGAGGGGATCAGCCTGAAAGTGGAAAAGAAAGCAGAGCCCCATTGGCTGGTGAGTATTATTGGCTCCTGGTTGCCGATGATTGTTCTGGTCGGGCTTGGTCTCTATTTTATGCGCCAGCAGCAGGGCGGTGGCGGCAAGGGGTTGATGACCTTCGGCAAGAGCCGGGCTCGCCTTATCGAGGGTGAGGAGTCCAAGCTCACCTTTGCCGATGTGGCCGGGATTGAAGAGGCCCGTGACGAGCTGGGCGAGATCGTTGATTTTCTCCGCGACCCAGGCATCTTCACCAGGGTGGGGGCCAAGATACCCAAGGGTGTGTTGCTCTCCGGTGAGCCGGGCACGGGTAAGACCTTGCTGGCTCGTGCCATTGCCGGGGAGGCTCAGGTGCCGTTTTTCTCCATCAGCGGTTCGGATTTTGTCGAGATGTATGTGGGCGTCGGCGCTAGCCGGGTCCGGGATCTGTTCAAGGAGGCCAAGAAAAAGGCGCCCTGTATCATCTTTATCGATGAGATCGACGCGGTGGGTAGGCAGCGGGGGGCTGGTACCGGCGGTGGTAACGACGAACGTGAGCAGACCCTGAACCAATTGCTCGTGGAGATGGACGGCTTTGAGGCCAATGCCGGGGTCATCATCATCGCCGCCACCAACCGGCCCGATATCCTGGACCCTGCCCTCAAGCGGCCCGGCCGATTCGACCGGCAGATCATCGTGCCCCTGCCCGATGTGCGGGGGAGGGAGAAGATCCTCAAGGTCCATGCCGCCAAGGTCCAGCTGGATACCGATGTGGATATGTCCATCATTGCCAAGGGCACCCCTGGTTTTTCCGGGGCCGAGCTGGCCAACATGGTTAACGAGGCAGCCCTGATGGCGGCCCGCTTTGAGGTGGGCAAGATCTCCATGGCCCTCATGGAAAAGGCCAAGGATAAGGTGATGATGGGGGCGGAGCGCACCAGCATGATCCTCACCGGTAAGGACAAGGAACTTACCGCCTACCACGAGGCGGGTCATGCTCTGGTTGCCCGGCTGCTGCCTGGCACCGATCCGGTACACAAGGTGACCATCATTCCCCGTGGCCGTGCCTTGGGGCTGACCATGCAGCTGCCCACCGATGAGAAACACTCGCAGTCCCGGTCGTGGCTGATGAATAACCTCTGCATCCTCCTGGGCGGTCGGGTGGCTGAGGAAATCGTTTTTGGCGACGTGACCACCGGCGCGGGCAACGACATCGAGCGGGCCTCAAACATTGCCCGGAAGATGGTCTGCGAGTGGGGGATGAGCGAGGTTATCGGCCCCATGAACTTTGCGGGACCAGACGAAATGGGGCGGAGTCGACAACCGTACAGCGGGGAAACTGCAGTCAAGATCGATCAGGCCGTGACCGGATTGGTGACCGAGGCCAGAGAAACGGCGACCCGGCTGCTCAACGATAATCGGACAATCCTGGAGGCCATGGCCAAGGATTTGTTGGAGAAGGAAACCATTGGCAGCGAGGATATTGAGCGGTTGATGGCGGCTGGTTGATTATTACGGAGATGCAGTGAATCTGTTGGGCGGCAGGGGAAACTCCTGCCGCTTTTTTTTGTCTGGGGTCCGGTCTTCAGGTTCTCCTTGACAGGTCGCGTCCGGCAAGGGTAGGAATCTGGTTTGGAAAAAATCACCGGGCTGCCCCGGTTTCTTATTATGTAAGGAGGTATTTCCCATGCTTGAGGCGTATCGAAATCATGTTGCGGAGCGGGCCGCTTGTGGTCTGCCCCCCCTTCCCCTTTCTGCCGAGCAGACCACTGCCCTGGTGGAGTTGCTGCAAAAACCAGCCGCCGGCACGGAAGCAACCCTGCTGGAGCTTATCAGCAATCAGGTGCCGCCGGGCGTGGATGAGGCCTCCAAGGTCAAGGCCAGTTTTTTGGCCGGGGTGGCGCAGGGAAAGATTACCTCCCCCCTCCTCGACAAGAAAAAGGCAGTGCAGTTGCTGGGCACCATGCTGGGCGGCTACAATGTGCAGCCGCTTATCGATCTACTCGACGATGGTGAGCTGGCCCCGGCGGCAGTGGCTGCGCTTTCCTCCACCCTTCTGGTCTATGACGCATTCAATGAGGTGGTGGCCAAGGCAAAGAGCAATCCCCATGCCCAGCAGGTGGTGGCCAACTGGGGTGAGGCGACCTGGTTTACCTCCCGTCCCCCCATGCCCGAGGAACTCACCGTTACCGTGTTCAAGGTAGCGGGCGAGACCAACACCGATGATCTTTCTCCGGCTTCCGAGGCGTGGAGTCGTCCGGACATCCCCCTGCATGCCCAGTCCATGCTGATCAACCGCTTGCCCGGCTCGCTGCCGGTTATCGAGGCGCTGAAGCAAAAGGGGCACCCCATCGCCTATGTGGGCGACGTGGTGGGCACCGGCTCTTCCCGCAAGTCCGGGGTGAACTCCATGCTCTGGCATATGGGCCGCGATATCCCCTATGTCCCGGCCAAGCGCACCGGCGGGGTGGTGATGGGTTCCACCATCGCGCCGATCTACTTTAACACCGCCGAAGACTCAGGCATGCTGCCGATCCAGTGCGACGTGACCAGTCTTGAAACCGGCGATATCATCACCATCAACACCCGCACCGGCACGATCAGCCGCGACGGGCAGGTGGTTGTCAATTTCAGCCTCTCCCCCGCCACCCTGCCCGACGAGGTTCAGGCCGGGGGGAGGGTGAATCTCATCATCGGCCGGGGCCTCACTGCCAAGGCCCGCGAGGTACTGGGGTTGCCGCCCTCCACCCTATTCCGGGAGCCGGAGGTGCCCAAGGATACCGGCAAGGGATATACGTTAGCCCAGAAGATGGTGGGCAAGGGTTGCGGCCTGCCGGGTGTACGGCCTGGCATGTACTGCGAGCCCAAGATGACCTCCGTTGGCTCCCAGGATACCACCGGGCCCATGACCCGCGATGAGATCAAGGAGCTGGCCTGCCTGAAATTCTCAGCCCCCTTGGTCATGCAGTCTTTCTGCCATACCGCTGCTTACCCCAAGCCGGTGGATGTGAAGACCCATCAGACCCTGCCCTCCTTTATCAGCGAACGGGGTGGCATCAGTCTGCGCCCGGGCGACGGGGTGGTCCATTCCTGGCTCAACCGCATGGTGTTGCCTGATACGGTGGGCACCGGCGGCGATTCCCACACCCGTTTCCCCATCGGCATCTCCTTTCCCGCCGGTTCCGGGTTGGTGG
>CALMMG010000168.1 GCA_937868185.1 uncultured Pseudomonadota bacterium | reverse complement strand
ATAACCGCCACGTTCCCGGCCGGAGTTGTCGGCACCACCCTGGAGAACCTCAAGGAAGCCGCCGCCGGCGAGAACCATGAGCACACCATCATGTACCCGGAGTTTGCCGCGATTGCAAAGGAAGAGGGTTTCCCGAATCTTGCCGGGGTGTTCCTGGCCATTGCCGTAGCGGAAAAGCAGCACGAGAAACGCTATCGGGACCTCATGGCCAATATCGAAAAGGGGAGGGTTTTTAAGAAAGATGCCTCAGTAACCTGGCGCTGCCGCAACTGCGGCTATCTCCACAATGGCGCTGAAGCCCCGGAAAAATGTCTGGCCTGCGACCATCCCCGTGATCATTTTGAACTTAATGGCGAAAACTGGTAACCCAAGGAGGAACCACCATGGCTGAAAAACTGCAAGTGTACAAATGTGAGTTGTGCGGCAATATTGTTGAAGTTTTGCACAGCGGGGTAGGCGAGCTTGTCTGTTGCGGCCAGCCCATGACCCTGCTCACCGAAAATACCGTCGATGCCGCCAAGGAAAAACATGTGCCGGTGATCGAAAAGGTGGCGGGCGGCTACAAGGTGAAGGTCGGGGCTGTTGCTCACCCCATGGAAGAAAAGCACCATATCGAATGGATCGAACTCATTGCCGGGAACAAGGCCTACCGCCAGTTCCTCAAACCAGGCGATGCCCCGGAGGCCTTTTTCGCCGTGGACGCGACCTCCGTCAGCGCCCGCGAATTCTGCAATCTCCACGGACTCTGGAAGGCCTGATATGCTGAGCAAAACCATGGAAAAAGCTCTCAATGAGCAGATAAACGCGGAATTTTATTCCTCCTACATGTACCTCTCCATGTCCACCTATTTCGACTCCATCGGGTTGCCCGGCGCAGCCCAGTGGATGCGGGCCCAGACCCAGGAGGAGTGGTTTCATGGCATGAAGCTCTTCGGATATGTCAATGAACGGGGCGGTCGCGTGGCGCTCAAAGCCATCAAGCAGCCTCCAGTTGACTGGAAATCGACCCTGCACGTGTTTCAAGAGGTTCTTAGTCACGAGCAAAAAGTGACGGGCCTGATCAACAATCTGGTCAACCTGGCTGTGGAAGAAAAGGATCATGCCACCAACATCTTCCTGCAATGGTTTATCTCAGAGCAGGTCGAAGAGGAGGCCAATGTCGGCGCGGTACTCGACAAGCTCAAGCTCATCGGCAAGGACACCACTGCCTTGTTCACCCTGGACGCAACACTGGGCCAACGGGTATTCACCCCGCCTCCGACACAGGGGAAGTAGCGACTCTCCGGTAACGACAAAAACAGATAACAAAAAATCAAACCCCTCCTTGCCGGAAACGGTCGGCAGGGGTTTTACACATGAGGACAACATGGCTGCGATAGAAATTAAAAAGGATATCTACTGGGTTGGAGCTGTGGATTGGAACATCCGCGACTTCCACGGCTATTCCACGGAAAGGGGCACAAGCTACAACGCCTATCTGGTCAAAGACGAAAAGATTGCCCTGTTTGACACCGTAAAAAAAGAGGTTAAGGGCGATCTGATCCACCATCTCTATCAGGTTCTCGGAGACCCAAGCAAGATTGATTATATCATCGTCAACCATGTGGAGATGGACCACTCCGGCGCCCTGCCGGAGCTGATCGACCTCATCAAACCGGAAAAGATCTTTTGCTCGCCCATGGGTAAGAAAGCCCTGATCGAACATTTCCATAGGGAAGACTGGCCGTTCGAGGTCGTGGCCACCGGGGATTCCATCAGCCTCGGCACAAAGACGGTGCAATTTCTCGAAACCAAGATGCTGCACTGGCCGGACAGCATGTTTTCCTATATCCCGGAAGACAAGTTGCTCTTCTCCAGCGATGCCTTTGGACATCATTGGGCCACTTCGGAGCGCTTCGACGACGAGGTGGACCCCCATGAACTCATGGTGCACGCGTCCAAATATTATGCCAACATCCTCATGATCTTCTCGCCCATCGTCCAAAAACTGCTCGCTCAAGTCAAGGAGATGGGGTTACAAATCGAGATGATTGCCCCGGATCATGGCGTTATTTGGCGCACCTCGCCGCAGGCTATCCTTGCTGCCTACGAACGTTGGAGCCGAGGCGAAACAAAGAATAAAGCCGTAATCATCTACGACACCATGTGGCACAGCACCGAAAAGATGGCCAAGGCCGTGATGAACAGCCTGCTCAAGGCAGGGATTACCAATGTGAAGATGTTGCATGCCCGCAAGAACCACCGCAGCGACATCATCACCGAGGTCCTTGATGCCAGAGCGGTCATCCTCGGCTCGCCCACCCTGAACAACAACATCATGCCGGCCATGGCCGACATCATTACCTACATGAAAGGTTTGCGCCCCAAAGACAAGATCGGTGCAGCTTTCGGCTCTTTTGGCTGGAGCGGCGAGGCGGTGAAACATCTCACCGGACACATGACCGACATGGGCTTTGAAATCGTGGGCGAGGGGGTCAAGATCAAAAATGTTCCGACCCATGAATCGCTTGGGCATTGCTCGGAACTGGGCAGCCTGATCGCCGCAGCCATGCAAAAATAACCGGCACGGAAGATCTGTTGTGTTTCATGGCCAGTCCAGGGAGAAGACTTATGGCTGTGAGCCAAAGAGGGATCAAGCAAGAAATATTGACGCTACTGGGCCAAGCGGAGATTGAGGATGTATTCTCCGCTTTGGCCGGATACCCGCCGGAAAAACTGCTCAACCCTTTGTTTTCTGCGATCTGCAGCGGTTCTGAAAAAACAAAATGGAATGCCGTCTCCGCCATGGGCGCGACCGTGGCCCGCTTAGCGGACCAGGATATGGAAGCAGCCCGCATTGTCATGCGCCGCTTCATGTGGAGCCTCAACGACGAATCCGGTGGCATAGGCTGGGGCACGCCAGAGGCCATGGCCGAATGCCTGGCCTGCCATTCGGGCCTGGCCCAAGAATACACCAAGATCTTGGTCTCCTTCATGCGAGAGGACGGCTTTTACCTGGAGCTTCCAACCCTCCAGCGCGGCCTTATGTGGGGAATAGGTCGACTGGCCCAAGTTCATCCGGACCTCCTCCGCAACTGGCAGGCACCCCGCTACCTCCTGGCCTACCTCGACTCGGAAGACCCCATAGTTCGGGCTCTGGCCGCCCGCGCCCTGGGGCACCTCCGGGCGATTGAGGCGACAGCAAAAATCAAACAATGCTCCGCCGACACCACGGAATTTTCCCTGTATGCAAAGCACAACCTGACCTCCGTCACCGCTGGTCAGCTTATCCGTGAAGCCCTTGGTGCTCTCGCACCTTTTCTTGAATAACCGCACCCTCTGCCCTACCAGCTGCCCCTCATCTTACCGACCCCATTGCTTTTCATACCTGGAAGTATTATATTTATTTTGTACATCAATTTGATTTTACACATTTTTTTTACAGACGATGCGTTGAGCACTTTTCATTTAGAAGGAATCACGTGGAGCAAGACACCGGTTCAGTAAAACAGCAAAAACTTGCTGAGATTTTCGGCAAGATGAACTTGAGCGAACTTCCAGCCATCTCCGGGCATGTCAATGAAGTCCTGAATATAACCCTCAATAAACGCGCTTCGGTAAACTCCGTTTCCAGCGTTATTCTGAAGGATTATTCCCTCACCAACAAGGTTCTCCAGGTTGCCAACTCGGCCTATTATATTCGCGGAGCACGCATCTCTACCATTGAGCGAGCCGTGGGTGCGCTGGGCCTTGATGTTGTGCGGGAGCTTGCTGTTTCCATCTGTCTGATTGAAGAATTTCTCCGGTTCGGCGGCGAGAAAGATGGCTTAAGCATGCAAATGTCAATTTCACTGCTCAGTGCCAATCTCAGCAAACTCCTTGTCCAAAAATTCAAAATTCCCGTCTCACCGGAAGAGGCTTACATTTGCACACTTTTGCACGACTTGGGCCGTATCATTATGACCATTTATTTTCCCGATGTGTATCGGCGCATAGAGGCAGGAACCACAAGTGGCAGCTCCGAGGACGCCATGTGCCGCCTAATGTTTAAGCAACTCACCTTCCATGAAATCGGCCAAGAAATTGCCCGCTTCTGGAATTTTTCCGACACCATTATTGCCTGCATGGACCCCAGCCCACAGGAAGCCGAATCCGCCGTGGACGAGCTGCATATCCTGCAAAATATCGCTGTGTTCTCGAACCTGTTTATCCGAGACATCTGCGCCAAAAAACCGCCCCATATCATGTCCAGACGATTTAAAAACCTCTTTCCCATAAAAATGCTCCCGGTCCTTGAAATGTGCCTTTCCCTGGCGGACACGGTGGGCAGCGTCTCCGGAGTTATCCGCTACGGCCTCACCAAGCTCAAGTACCGGAGCAAATGTATCGCCACCATACAAAAATACCAGAAAAAACCAGCCTCAGACCTCCCCGCCACATAAAGACAACCCGCCCAAACTCTTCCGCCAGTTTTCCGCAACGCTCCCGCATTTTTTCTTGACAACCAGAGCGGTGATTCGATATAAGACTAAACATATCTTATATATCTTACTTACTATTGGACTGCCCCCATGAGACTTACCCGCGCCGGAGAATATGGAATGCGCTGCGTTCTGCACCTTGCCCGATATGGCAAAGGAACGCTGGTCAGCAGAAAGGAGATCGCCGTGCGCACCGATGTGCCGCCGCACTTTCTGGCGAAGATCGCCCAGCAGCTGGCCAGAGCCGGGATCATTGAAATCCTGCAGGGGGCAACCGGCGGCTACCGCCTACTGAGAGACCCGTCGGAGATCACCCTGCTGGCGGTGATCGAGGCGATCATTGGCGAAATATCCCTCAACGATTGCGTGGGGCGTCCCGAATCCTGCCAAAACAGCACACTCTGTACCGTGCACCAGGTCTGGAATAAGGCCAACCGGCAGCTTCGGGCAACCCTGCAGGAGACAAATTTTGCCACCCTGGCCTCCGAAGATGCCTGTTGTCTGACACCTTTTCCCGCGGCGAGTGGCTACAATCTCCCCGAAGTGAAAAAATAAATTGACCAGGCAAATGTCCTCCATATACAACAAAGTAACAGGATTGTTTTTGTCCGATGAAGGGAACCCGCCCATGACTGCGCTGGCAAAACAACTGTATCTTTTTTATCGAGACGGTTTCCGCACCATGGTGGTGGGCCGAACTCTGTGGAAGATTATCGCCATTAAACTGTTCATAATTTTTGCCGTTCTCAAGCTTTTTTTCTTTCCAAATTATCTTGATAACAATTTTAACACCGAGCACGACCGAGCCGGCCATGTTCTGGAAAACCTAACCAGATCGCAGTCGACCCGTTGATTCATACAAACCTGTATTTGCTTTTTTACCGCATTTTTAATTATGGCGGCAGCGTCCTTTTGCCACCAACACACACAAGGAGGATATTGTGGGAGATCCAATTTTAACCACGGTGGACTGGGCCAGGGCACAATTCGCCCTAACCGCCATGTATCACTGGATTTTTGTTCCATTGACCTTGGGGCTATCTTTTCTCATTGCCTTTTTTGAGACCATCTACGTCAAAACCGGCAACGAAGAATGGAAAAAACTGACCAAATTCTGGATGACTCTTTTTGGCATAAATTTTGCCATCGGGGTAGCCACCGGCATCATTCTTGAGTTCCAATTCGGGACCAACTGGTCCAATTATTCCTGGATGGTTGGTGACATCTTCGGTGCGCCTCTGGCCATCGAGGGCATCTTTGCTTTCTTTCTCGAGGCCACCTTCTTTGCTGTGATGTTCTTTGGCTGGCATAGGGTTTCCAAGGGCTTCCACCTTTTCTCCACCTGGATGGTGGCGGTGGGCTCCAATCTCTCGGCGGTCTGGATTCTCGTGGCCAACGGCTGGATGCAGTTTCCCACCGGCATGGCCTTCAATCCCGACAAGGCCCGCTTTGAAATGCAGAATTTCTGGGATGTCGCCCTCTCCCCGGTGGCGGTGCACAAGTTCACCCACACCACCAGCTCCGCCTTTCTGCTCGCCTCACTCTTTGTCGTTGGTATCTCCGCCCTCTTCCTTTTACAGGCGCGGCACCAGAAAATGGCCAAGCGCAGCATGGTGGTCGCCGCGGTCTTCGGCTTTATCGCCTCCGCCTTTGTCGGTTTTACCGGAGATGAGGCCGCCTTCAGCGTGGCTCAAAGACAGCCCATGAAACTGGCGGCCATGGAAGGATTATACGTGGGGCAGGAAAATGCCCCCATCGTTGCCATGGGTATCATCAATAGCAACAAGAAACCGGGCGACGACCTGCCCGCCTTCTATGTAGAGAAGAAAATCCCCGGCCTGCTTTCGCTCCTGGCCAACCGAGCCCCCAACAGCTTTGTCCCCGGGATCAACGACCTGGTCTTCGGCAATGCCGAACGCAATATTGTCGGCGCAGAACAGCGCATGGTCACCGGCAGGATCGCCCTGGCCGAACTGGCCCATTACAAATACGCCAAGGAAGCAGGGGATGAGACTGGCGCAGCTTCTGCCTTGGCCCTCTTTGACCAGTACAAGGGAGACCTTGGCTACGGCTACCTGAACAACCCGAGCCAGGCCGTGCCGCCGGTGGCCACCACCTTCTACAGTTTTCACATCATGGTGGTGCTGGGCACCCTGTTTCCGCTGATCTTTTTGCTGGTCCTCTATTTCGCCTTCAAGGGCACCTTGGAGTACCAGCGCTGGCTTAACCTGGCCTGCTTCTTTTCCATCTTCCTAGGCTACGTGGCGCAACAAGCCGGCTGGGTGGTGGCAGAGGTAGGTCGGCAACCATGGGCCATTCAGGGGTTACTGCCCGTGGGTGTAGCCAGCACCAACATTGCCGCGAGCAACGTCCAGACCACATTTTTCATGTTCCTGGCCCTGTTTACCGCACTGTTGCTGGCGGAGATTCGCATTATGGTGAAGCAAATCAAGATCGGACCGGAGGCATAAACCAATGATAGGAAACCTGGATCACGCAATTCTACAGCAACTCTGGTGGCTGATCGCCTCCGTAGTCGGGTCGCTCTTTCTCTTCCTAACCTTTGTGCAGGGCGGACAGACCCTAATTTTCACCCTGGCAACCAGCGAAGAAGAAAAATCACTGATCATCAACACCATGGGTCGCAAGTGGGAACTGACCTTCACCACGCTGGTTCTCTTCGGCGGCGCCCTGTTCGCGGCCTTCCCGCTCTTTTATGCCACCAGCTTCGGCGGGGCCTACTGGGTGTGGATGCTCATCCTTTTCACCTTTATCATTCAAGCGGTCAGTTACGAATACCGCAAGAAGCCCGACAACGTTCTCGGCGCACGGACCTACGAAATCTTCATGTGCATCAACGGCAGTGTTGGGCTCCTCCTGATCGGCGCAGCGGTGGGGACCTTCTTCACCGGCTCCCGTTTCAGCCTGAACCTTTACAACTCCGTGACCTGGCAGACGCCGTACCACGGGCTGGAAGCAGCACTCAACCCGTTCAATCTGGCCTTCGGCCTATTTCTGGTATTCCTGGCCCGGACCTTGGGAGCCATGTACATCGTCAACCACGTTGAGCATGAGAACTTGGTCAAACGGGCCCGCAAGGCGACTTGGATCAACCTGCTCTGGGCCCTACCCTTCCTGCTCACTATCCTGATCGGTCTTGTAACCATGGACGGCTTTGCACTGAACCCGACCACCGGTGAGATCTTCATGGAGAAGGGCAAATATCTTAACAATCTGCTGGGAATGCCCGTAGTGCTGTTCCTGCTACTGGGGGGCTTGGGCTCCGTGATCTATGGCGTAGCGGCCACAGGGTTTCTTGGCAAAAACAGCGGCATCTGGTTTGGCGGCATCGGTACCGTGCTGGTGGGGCTGGCCATCTTTTCCCTGGCCGGCTTCCACAACACCGCCTTTTACCCGTCAGTGAGCGACCTGCAATCGAGCCTCACCATCTATAACGCCTCAAGCAGCAAATACACCCTCACGGTTATGAGCTATGTAGCCTTGGCTGTGCCCATTGTTCTGGCCTATGTCGCCTATGTCTGGAAGCTGATGGATGCAAAAAAACTGACCTTGGCTGAGCTTACGGGCGAAGACGTCAAAGAAATGTACTAACCGGAAAAAGAAGGAGTAAACCCATGAATACAATTCTACTCGTAAGCTGGCTGCTGGTGCTGGTTGTCTCCTACCGAGGCGCCATCGTCGTGCTTAAAAAAACCGACCTCCTATAACCAACACGCTCCGCGATAGTCCAGACAGGCGCAGGAAATTATCCTGCGCCTGTCTTTTTTCAGAAACTACGGCTCACTGAAGAGATCACCGCGCCCTCTCCCCCTGCGGAGCAAACGCTGTTCTGCGCCCTCCGGAAAAAGATCATCCCCCAATTTTAAGAATTTTCCCGTGAAAAATCGGCCAACTGTCCGACCAGTTCAGCATGAATCTGCCCATTGCTCGCCACCACCTCCGGCACATAGGGGGTATACTTTTTGCCTGTGTAGGTGGTCAATCGCCCCCCAGCCTCGCTCACCAATAACATCCCCGCCGCAGTATCCCATGGCTTGAGATTGATCTCCCAAAAGCCATCGGTCCTGCCGCAGGCAAGATAGGCAAGATCAAGCGCCGCCGCCCCCGCCCGCCTTACGCCTTGGCAGCGCGTCACTAATCGGGTGAGAGCCCCCATTACCCCCTCGACCTCCTCCTCTATGGCATAGGGAAAACCCGTGGACAGGAGGGAGGCCTGCAAGGTTGCCGCCCCAGAGACGTGGATAGCGCGCCCATTAAGCCAGGCTCCCTCCCCCAGACAGGCGCAAAATAACTCATCCTGCATGGGGGCGTACACCACGCCGACCTTGCTGACCATGCCCTCAGCATAGGCGATGGAGACGGCAAAAAAAGGGAAACCATGGGCAAAATTGGTGGTACCGTCCAAGGGGTCGATGACCCAGACCGGCCCTTGGGGAAGGTCTTCATAGGAGGAGTAGGATTCTTCCGCCAAAAAACGGATATCGCCGCCCGCCGCCCGCAGCATGGCGAGCACGGTCTGTTCCGCGGCCACATCCGCCTCGGTTACCAGATCAATGGCCCCCTTGTGGGTAATCTGGTGGGGTTTGTCGTACAAGCCTCGCAAAATGCTGCCTGCGGCAAGGGCCGCCAGCGCCGCTGTCCGCAGAATCTCTCTCAGAGCCGCATCCTTGCAGCCCGCAAGACACGCGCTCATTCTTTGATCCTCACCTTTGCTTTGCATACCAGCCATTTTTCTCCTTAAAATCAATATGGTTCACGTCGTGAAAAGCCATTTTCACAGCAATCCTCTTTGCAGGATCAACCAACTTGCGATACAGTACAAAAAATCGGCCAGATCGAGTGCGTCTGGCCTCCAAATCCCACTCTTTTCCCCCCGAGGCAATAGATTCCTTCCGTGTCTTCCCCTGCAAACAAATGGACCACCTTCTTCATCGTGGCCACCGGCGTTTTCATGTCCACCCTGGACAGCAGCATGGTGAATATCGCCTTGCCCTTCATCATGAAAGACTTCCACAGTTCACTGGCCGACACCCAGTGGGTGGTGATGATTTATCTCCTCACCATCACAGCCTCCCTGCTCTTCTGGGGGCATCTTTCCGACCGACTGGGAAGGGGAAAGATATATACCTCCGGCTTGTTGATCTTCGGCCTAGGCTCCCTGGCCTGCGCCTATGCCCCGGTCCTGACCTTCCTTATTGTTGCCCGATTCTGTCAAGCCCTGGGGGCAGCAATGCTGATGGCCGCAGGCCCCGCAATCATCAAGGAAACCTTCCCGCGCGAACAGCTGGGCCGGGGCCTGGGGTTGATCGGCATGGCGGTTTCCCTCGGCCTGATGAGCGGCCCGAGCCTGGGGGGATTTCTACTTGAACTCGCCTCCTGGCGCGTCCTTTTTTTTATCACGGTCCCGCTGGGGTTGATTTTCGCCTTCCTCGCCATCCGAATACTCCCCGGACCAACCAAGCATTACACCGGCCAGTTGGACTGGCTGGGAAGCCTCACCTGGGCGACCGCCCTGGTCCTGCTTTCCCTGGCCCTGACCCATGCCTCCTCCCCCAGCTGGTCCACAAGCCGACTGATCCTCACCGGCAGTGCCGGAGCCGGAGTCCTGGGTTGTTTCATCGCTATCGAATCCCGGCTGCCCCATCCGCTGCTGACAATGTCGCTTTTCCGGAACCGGCATTTCAGCCTGGCCATAGTCAGCGCAGTGCTTTCCTTCATGGTCCTCTTTGCTGTGATCCTGCTCATCCCCTTTCATCTTGACCGGGTTCTCAGCCTACCGCCTTCGCGAATAGGGTTGGTCATGCTGGCCATTCCCTCTTCGATCCTGGTGGTCTCACCCCTGGCGGGCTGGCTTTCCGATTATGTCGGCGCACGGTTTATCAGCACGCTGGGTCTGAGCGTCTCCACCATAGGGGTGTTCCTGCTCACCACGATTCAAGCCTCAACTCCGCCGCTCACTATTGCCGGACAGCTGATGCTGGTGGGCTTAGGCCAAGCCCTGTTTCTTTCGCCAAACAGCGCCTCAGTCTTAAGCCACGTGGAGGTCAGCAAGGCAGGGGCAGCCGCAGCCCTGCTGGCCACGGCCAGAAATCTGGGCATGCTCCTGGGCATCGCCCAGGCCGCCCTAATCTTCTCCCTGTTTTTTCGGGGGCTTACCAACGGTCTCGATTTGCGGGACTTCAGGCCGGAGCACACGACGTCTTTCCTGACCGCCCTGCACGGAGCCTTCCTCGGAGCGGCCCTTACCGGCTTACTCGGCATAGCGGCCTCTTGGCTCCGGGGCAATGCGGACCAGCAACGCCCAGAAAAACAGAGCCATGCCGTCAGGCCTCCAGATCAACAATCCTGACGCTGTCCATTTGCGCCGCAGCCTCAATATTAATCTTCAACGATTCCAGCATGTTCCCCTTGGCAACCCGGCAGGAAAAATGGACCGATTCGTAGCCAAGCTTACCCAGCAGCTCCTCAAGCTCGGTAAGCTGCAAGGCAAGATGCTCCCGTACCGCCTCACTGCCAACGACACATTCCCCTTGCAGGGTCTGCCCCTTAACCCGAAGTTGAATCTGCAGCTCCCCTAACCGGCTCATCTCCAGAAAAAAAGACAGGGTATAGCCCCGCTCCTCGCCGGTTGCCGCCTGATCCTCCCCGCGGTCCAAGGTAAAAAGCCACTGCCCCACCCCAGCTCCCATGACAAAGAGGCAGGGAAACAGGAGAAACTGCGACTGCTGAGCCGAAGCGGGCAGAGCATTAAGTTCGCCCTGCAATTCCAGCAGCAGACCGAGTTTCTGGATGGCAGAGACATTCGCTTTGCCAAGAACCCCACCACGGTCCTCGGCCAGCAAGGCGACCAGCTCGTGGAGTTTTTGCGCCCCCTGCCCTGCCTGGCCCGTGCCGTTTTTTTCCGCAATTCCCCCGCTTCCCAGCATGGCCAGCAAACGGATGATTCGGTCTGGGTCGGCCTGTGGCCCCATTGCGGCGTTGGCAAAATTCTGGAGAACCCCGGCCTGATCCGCCAAACTCTTTTCCGAGCCCGCGAGAAAGGCGAGCCCTTGCAAGGCCCGCAACCCTTTGCCCATGGCTGCAGGGTCTGCATAGTACTGACGAAGAAATTCCTGGGCCGCCCCTTTTTTGTCGGCCACCCGCAGCCACAGAGGCTCGGTCTGCTGCACCTCAAGCCAGAGGGCGCTGCCCGGTTTAAGCGCCACCTCGCTTCGTGCCTCAACAATCTGACCGCCAATATTAAGCAGAACTTTGCCCTCCGGGGTAAAGCCCGTCACCTCACCCCTAACCAGTTGTCCTTGCCCGAACAACAAAGACGCAGGCAGGCCCGGCTTGTCTCCACCCTCACCCCGACCTGAAGCTGGCAGCTGTATCCCCTTGAGAAAAAGGGGGGCTCCTCCAATTTTCATGCGTAACCGCCTCGCCTGCCTGATTCGGGAAATATCTGTGAAAAAGCCGTGGGAATCACTACAGGGGCAGAACCACCCGTACTTCCAGGCCACCGCCCGGGTTGGGCTTAAGAGAAAAACTGCCGCCATGGGCGCTGACAATCCGATCAACCAGGGTCAGACCCATGCCGGTTCCGTAAGTTTTCGTAGTAAAAAATGGGTCCTTGGCCTTGTCCAGATAGGACTCAGGAATACCAGGCCCGCTATCGATAACTAAAACAATGGCCTGTCCCTCGGCAGCAGTCACGACAATGGTCAACTTGCCCCCATCGTCCATGGCCTCCACCGCGTTTTTGAACAGATGAAGAAACACCTGGCGAATCTGATGCATGTCCCCCTGGATAACCGGCTCCGGGTCGGGACATTCCATTTCCCAGGTTACCCCATGTTTCACCATGCTTGACTGGAGTAAAAGGGCGGTTTTCTTAATTACCCCGCAGAGCGCAACTTTTTCCTTGTGGACCTCACATTGGCCTACAAAATCAAAAAGATCCTCCAGGGTGGATTCCACCCGCTCTGTTTCGCGGATAATGACATTGAGGTATTTTGCCCACTCGGCATCGACATTTTTTTTGCTCAAGATACGGGAGACCCCTCCAATGGAGGTAATGGGGTTTCTAATGATATGGACCAGCTGGGCCGCCATATGGCCCAGCGCGGAATAACGCTCCGCCTCGACCAGCAGATCCTTGCTTCGGTCAAGTTCCTGATTCACCGCCTCAAGCTCAACAATCTTACGTTGCCGTTCGCTGTGCAGACGACTCTGTTCAATAGCGAGGCTGGCCTGGCTGGCAAAAAGCTCCAAAGCGCCAATATGGCTGTCTTCAATGGCGCGCCGGGTCACATAATTGTCGGCAATAATTACCCCGAAGGCGCGACCTGGAGAATACAGTGGCACCACGACAAAAGAATCCTCATCAAGGATATTAATGAGATCTCTGGGCACGGCAAGACAAGGGGCAGCCTCCGCCTTTTCCCGGCGCTCATAAATACTGAATCCATTATTCCGTCTGCCGCCATTCTCGCTGCGCCGATCCAGCGGCACCGGCACCCAGCCGCTTGCCGGCGAGACCCTGTAACTCCTCCGGCCCAGCACGGCGCTGACCAGGATATTATCCTTTTCCTCCGCCGAAACCACCAAGGCCCTGGCGATGCTATTGACCGCAGCGTCTTGGGTCTGGCTGGTTTCCTTGAGGTTGTCCACAATCTCTAAAAAGTCGAGATCCCGTTCCTCGATCTCCCCCCAGACCCGCCCGGCCTCTTCCCGGGAACTCGGACCAATGGCCATCCTTCCCCGCAAAAAACGGCCATCCTCGTCGAGCATGACCAAGAACGCTCGGTTAAAACCCAACCCTTCTTTGGAAGTAATCCCCACCAAAACGGCCCGCAGGATCTGATCAAGCTCCACGGCGCCCAGGTAGACGGTATTCATTTTCACCGACAACTGATGCAGCAGTTGGATTCGGAAATGCGCTTCTTCCAATTCTTCCTGGTATTTACGATTTTCAAAAATCAGTCGCCGTTTTTCCAGGGCTTTCCGCGCCACATGAAATATTTCTTCAAACTGCACCGGTTTGGACAGGTAATCCGTGGCGCCCTTGCGCATGCAGTCCAGGGCCACCCGCAGGTCAGCGATGCCCGTAAGCATCACCACGGCAGCATCCGGGTACTGATCTACAATCCGGGGCAAAAGAGAAAGGCCATCGGTATCCGGAAGACCGATGTCAAGAAGGACCAGGGCCACATTGCGGGAGGCCATTACCTGTATGAGGTCTGCCGCCGAGGCGCATTCCGCCACAGGCAGACCATGCTCTTCAAAATAGAATCTGAGCGGCTCACGGATTGCTGCATCATCATCAACAATGGCGACAATCTCGCCGTTTTGCAGGAGTTGCCCCAAAGAAATGGAAACATGTTGGTGTAGCCCAGAAACCGCTTCAACCATAGAACCACCCTGCAGACACAAAAGAAACTGGTATGCCTCGACATGAGACTTAGGGGCCGTTAAAAAACAACCAGGACATTTCAGACGTTTCGGAACGTCCCATTATACCGTCCCGATCTTTACAGGTTAGAGTTATTTCTGAGCAGCCACAGCCTGCTATAATGCTAGGACGACAGGCAAAGCGCTGTCAAGGGAAATAACCGCTGTCCCTTGCCTGGCCAAGGAACACGGGACAAAAAAAATCGCATCCCCCAAGAAACGGTGGGGAATGCGATCTGTGATAATCCCTGCCGACCAGCGGCATGAGGGGTAGTCTTACATCTCAATCATCAGCTTGCCGGTATCCTCATTCCAGCTGACGATGAGGTACCAAAGACACATGGCCAACGCGATCACCGCCAGGGTGCCGCCATATCCCAAAAAGGTATCCGGCATATAAATCCACTGACCCAGCACCCCGCTTTTCTCGGCAGTGCCTTCCCAGCCCAAATCCTTAAAGATAGGCGACAGAATGGCATTGGATACCCCGAAGGTGACAACGGTCAGCCACAGCTTGACCTGGCCTTCACCTACCCGCCAGAGGCTGCCGGAACCGCAACCACCCGCAAGCATGGCGCCCAGACCGAAGATAAGGCCGCCAAACACCCCACCAAAGCCGAAGGTGCCGCGCACATAATGCACCGGCTCACGGAGACCGGTGGCCTTAACCACCGCGATGCCGACAGCAAGCAGCAGAATACTGACCATGACGCCCTTAGCCAGGGTATAATCGCCGGTCATATGCGGCTCACGGAAGGCCTGCACCATGCACCAACGGCCACGCTGCATGGTATAACCGATCGCTGCAGCAATGAGCAGCAAGCCGCTCAACCCGCCTGCGATACCGAGGGCCGCGCCCTCTTCCAAATTCGTGTAATCTGCCACATGAATAACCGTATCCCCATAGGCATACGCGCCCCACACCAAGCCAACCAGGCCCAGGATGCCGAGAATCCGACGCATGGGCACCGGAACCTCAAGGGTCTTTGCGCCGCCCGATCCCCAGGAGATATGCTCCATTTCCCAGTAGATATATTTGAGGCCAAGAAGCACGCCCAGCACCAACCCCAGCCACATGGCAAAGCCATTGGCGGCCAGATTGCCGATGGCGTTGTACATGCCGCCCACGTTACAGCCGCCAGCAAAGGTGGACCCGATGCCCATGAGCACACCGGCCACCAACCCCTTGACCATCTCCAGAACCGGCGGGATGCGGATGTCGAAGTTATCCCCCAGGTTGGCGGAAACAAAGGCCCCGGCCACGAAACCGATGCCGATCACCGAACCGGTGTCGAGCAGGGCGCTCTTGGGGGCCGCGGCTTCCCACAGACCCAGCTTGTCCCAAAAACCGAGACCGTAGATGATCCACTCGCCCCAGTTGCGGATGGCGCCAACCGCGCCCCAGGGCCTTGCCCAGACAAGAATCAAAACACTCAAAAAGGCAACGATGATCCCGGACGTGATGGAATTCCACTCGTCCTTGCACAATTTTTTATACAGCCCTTTGACCTTGCTCCCCATAACGCTTTCTTCGCCCATCCCAGACCTCCTCTTCCCATTTTTTCCAAATAATTACAAAAAATAAGCCAGCCAACAAAAAAACAGAAAATCCCCGTTAAACTTTCCGAATAATGATGATTATGTACCGCTATCCCCTTTACCCGCGCCATAAAATTTTGTCAAGTTTGGCAAACCTTTTTCCAGACATCCACAGCCATAATCCCCTCGGATTCCGGCAAAGGCATACCCCATAATCTTCTTGATAAATGGGCTCTTTTCCCCTCTTGGTGCTCATGAACCGCCATTCACAAATTCCCTTGACATGCCCCATGAATATTGGTAGAGACCCAATGTTGCATGAAAGAACGTTGGTTGTTTTTTTGTGTGAAAAATCTTCCCCAATGCGCGGAGGAATTGCGAGTTAAGGCGCAGCGCGAATCTGCTGCCGCTTATTTTTTTACTTTGCAGAAATTACCCCTATACCCTTTTTAAGGAGGAAACCATGAGCGACGATGTCAAAGTAGCCCCGGATGGTATCACCCCGACCCGCACCCTGGATGCAAAAGGCCTGAGCTGCCCCATGCCCCTGCTGCGCACCAAGAAAGAAATGGACAAGATCAACGCCGGCGAGATCCTGGAGATCCTCGGCACCGATCCCGGCTCCCGCAACGACCTGCCGGGCTGGTGTACCCGTTCCGGCCATATCTACCTGGGTGAAAAGGAAGATTCCGGTTTCATCCGCTTCTACCTCCAGAAAAAATAGATTTTTTACTCCACAAGACGCGGCGTAGGCAAAAGCTCTGCGCCTTTAATTTTGCATCAGGAGACAGGAAATGGCTAAAAGTTTAGGTATTTTTGTTAC
>CALMMG010000167.1 GCA_937868185.1 uncultured Pseudomonadota bacterium | reverse complement strand
TCGACGCAGTGGGCGGCATGACCCTGGGCGCCGATCCGCTGGTCACGGCGGTTTCAGTGGTGAGCCATCTGGAACAAGCGCCGATCCCTGCTTTCATCGTCAGGAAGGAATCCAAGGGCCACGGCACCGGCCAATACATCGAGGGGTTGAGCAACATGCCTCCGGGGTGCACCGTTGCCTTGCTGGAAGACGTGGTCACCACCGGCGGCACCCTGCTCACCGTAATCGAGCGGGTTGAGGCGGCGGGGTTCAAGGTAGGGCTGGTGGTGACGGTGGTTGATCGGTTGGAAGGCGGGGCCGAGGCTCTGGCCGAGAAAGGCTACAGGCTTGAAGCCATCTTCACCCGGCACACCTTGTTGCAGTAGGATACAAAAGGGTCAACACAATGCAGTGCAAGAAATGCAAGGGCAGGCTGGAGATTTCCAGATCCTGCCGTCGAGTGCGGATGCGGTGCGGCAAATGCGGCCATGAATACCAGATCCACGAGGTGGCCGACCAACTGGACGCGGAAACCGAAGAGATCCTCTCCCGCTGGAACTGCATCATCTACGACTGAAAGAGGGCCTTCTTATCCTTCGCCCTTCGCTTCTCCCTTTCACCACTCAAGCCGCAGCACATTATCCAAGGCGTCAACCTTGGCAACCCGCACGGAAACGACATCCCCTGGCTTTGCAGCCACACTCTGACTCGGCGGCATATCGGCATCCAAAAGACAATCAAGCAGAGTCAGATTGATCCGCTTGGGCCCCTTATTGACCAGTAGCGCCTCGACCCGGCTCCCGACCTTCTGCTCCAGATATCTGAGTAGCCAATACCGGTGCCGCACACGGCGCACCTGATTGACCTTGGCCAGCACCGTGTTGATATCCCCGGCAACCCCCGCAAGCTCGTCGGCGGAAAACATCGCCCCCCGACCAAAAAGCAACTGCTTGATCTGATGCTGCATGACCAGATCGAGAAACCTCCGGATAGGGGAAGTGACCGTGGTGTACTGCATGGCGCCGACCCCGCTGTGGGGCTTAGGATAGAGCAAAAGTTCTCCGGGCTTCAACTGCTTGCGCTGACGGAAAACGGAGAACAGATCCTTCTCGCCGCCCGCGATCAACCTTTGATGGGGCTCATCCTGGGCTCGGAACAGGCCGGGTGCCTGACGGTCCGCCACAAACTGGGCAGAAAGGGTGTTGGCCAGCACCATGAACTCCGCCACCAGACTGCGGGAGATGGTGTCCACCTGAGAGAGAGCCACAGCCACCTTCCCTTCCGCATCGACGCTGATATTCACATCCGGCACCGGCAGGAGCAACGCCCCTTTTTCAATGCGCCGCTGCTTGAGCTGCTCGCTGAGCCGGGCCAGGGCCTGCAACTCCCAGTCCCCGCTCGCCACCAGCCTTTCCGCCTCCGGGTAGTTCAACTGCCGCTTCACCTCGACCAGACTCGGAACAAGATCAAACTCCAGCACCTCACCCTTAAAGCTGAGCAGCACCATGGCACTCATGGCCGCTCTTGCTTTGCCAGCAACAAGGCTGCACACCCCTTCGGAGAGCGCTCTCGGCAGCATGGGGATCTGAGTCTCGGGAAAATAGAGGGAAGTCATCCGCCGGGCGGCCTCTGCATATATGGGCGTTCCGGGCACAACATAATGGGCCACGTCGGAGATATGGATGCCCACCAGAAAATCGTCGCCCCTCTGTTCCACATGCAGGGCATCATCATAATCGCGGGTTGATTCGCCATCGATGGTGAGCAGGGGCAGCGCCCGGAAATCCCGCCGATTCCTGCCGACACACTCTTCGGCCACAGGTTCGGAGACCTGGGCTGCTGCGTTGCTAAGTTCCTCGGAAAAAGCCACCGGGATTTGATACCGCAGCAAGGCCACATTCTCGTGGGGTTGCCAGACCCCGGTCTTGATCAGGAGATGATAGACATCGTGCGGGCCGGTGAGGCCTGCTTTTTTCAAAAGCTCCCGGGCAAGCTCGCTCTCTTCGGCCTCACTGCCAAGAATATAGTAATCACCCAACAGGCTGAGGCAGCGTTCGCGCTCCGGCCACTCCACGGTACTGTCCCCATCCCAGAGGCGCTTGAGCATCATGGCCCCGGTACTCATCAAGGCCTCCTGCTCCTTTTCCCTTTCCTGCTTCAGGCGCAAGCCGGCAACCGCTTCCGGGCTATGGGCAAGCACCATGCCTTCCTTGTATTTAAAATAGAGGCGATCCACAAAAATAGAACGGAGAAAGGCGGCAACATGATTATCCGTGGCGTCTTCGCCAAAGGCAAGCTCGGCAAGGAAATCCGGGCTAAAGCTTACCCCTTCCTCTTCACTGGCCAACTGCCAGATCTCGGCCAGATCAATCTGCTGCACCATGGTCTGCCTGGTTTGATCTGCCTCCTTAAGCAGGCGGAGCTGCTCATCCCGGCTGAGCGTGAGAGAATGGCGTTTCACGGATTGGTGCAGCAGGCGAGACAGCGGGAGATTCACCTCCCTGCCATTCTGGTTGATAAGGCGCAACCGCTTGTTGTCCTCGTCAACCACCATGGCGCAGACGAACCGGCTCTGTTCCATGTATTCTATGATTGCACCCTGCAAAGCCATGTGATGTCCCTTGTATTGAAAGAAAACGCGCCGGAAACTCTGTCCGATAAGAATTGGAGGGGGGAAATCCGGGCTGCGCAGATCGGCTGATATCGAGGAAAAACTGGCCAATGTGTACCAGCTATTAGGGTGGTTGTCATCTTTTTCCGTGACGGTTAAAAAGAGAGGGGATGCGAAAAATCAGGAATACTGGTATGTAACAGGCTGGTTTTTCCCCTTAAAACACACACGAGCGCAACACCACCCATGAACAGCCCCCAAGAACAGGTCAAATCCGGCATTGTCGCCCTCATCGGGCCACCCAACGTGGGCAAATCCACGCTGCTTAACAGTCTGCTCGGCCAAAAGATCTCCATTGTCTCACCCAAGCCCCAGACCACCCGCAACCGAATCCTCGGCATCGTCAACGGCCCGGATTATCAGATCATCATGCTGGATACCCCCGGCATCCACAAGGCGAGAAGCCCCCTAAATCTGGAGATGGTAAAAATCGCCCTCGGCAGCCTGGCCGATGTGGACGCCATTGTTTTCATGGTTGACGTTACCATGCCCCTGCCAAGCCCAGGCACTTCCCTTACCCGCTGCCTCGATGGCATCGACAAACCGGTGCTGCTGCTGCTGAACAAAATGGATCTCATCGACAAGGAAAAGCTGCTGCCCATTATCGCCACCTATCAGGAACTCTACCCGTTCCAAGCAATTTTACCCCTATCGGCCAAGGCAAGCGACGGCACCGATCTGGTCATCCAGGAGCTCTGCCCCCTGCTTCCCACCGGGCCGCGTCTCTACCCCGAGGATATTCCCACCGATGCGACGGAACGGTTCATTGTCGCGGAGATCATCCGGGAAAAGATTTTTTTACAAACCGGCCAGGAGATCCCTTATTCAACCGCAGTGACGATTGAGAGCTTCAAAGAAAACAGTGCCAAAAAACTGATCACGATCCACGCCACCATCTATGTGGAAAAAGATTCGCAAAAAGGGATCGTCATCGGCAAAAACGGCAGCAAACTCAAACAGCTGGGACAGGCCGCCCGGCGAGACATTGAAATCCTCCTTGACCAGCATGTGCTTCTCAAGCTTTGGGTCAAGGTACAAAAGGATTGGACCAACGACCCACGCTTTCTCCGGGAACTTGGCTTCTAAAAGAAAAAAGGGGGGGTGACTCCTGAGAATCGCCCCCCGCTTGCAACCGTTCTATTTTTCTACAGCTCAAACAACCACATTCACCCCGCGTGATCGCTGCTGCGTTCGTGTGCTTTGCTCCTGCTGCTGCCTTGGCGGCGGTTTCCGCCTTTCCGACGCACGCACCGACTCTTCGGTCCCATTCTGGTTCGCGGCTTGTCCTGCCTGGGCAAGAGCCCTGGATGACTCCAGGGTAGCGGCGGAGATTTTGGACACTACATCCGGGGAGGCTTGACTCGTCTGCCCTGACTCCGACCGGTTGTTTTTCGCCTGCCGTTCTCCTTCTGCTCCGGCATAAGGAGAAACAGGCCGCTCTGACCTGACATTGGTTTGTACTGAAGTGGCGCTGGGATCTAAAAGCATTGTTCCACCTCCCTTGTGCGTAAGCATTCGTTTCCATCTAACGGCACTGACAGACTGCCAACGAATCACTATGTTATATATATAATAATTTTCATTAAAAATAAAGCAATCCCTTGAGAAAGAAAAACCGAGCCCCGCCCCAATCCCCGACCCTTGCTTTTTCCCAAGCATCCTCTTGAATAACCCAGTAAAACGATATATAAAACACAGCTTGAATATGATCCGTCTGCAACGCTCAGCCTGCTCTGCGTTGCTCATTTTTTTTGCAAGGAGAATACCATGACCGAAGTCCGAGTACGCTTCCCACCCAGCCCAACCGGCTATCTCCATATCGGCGGAGCCAGGACCGCCATCTACAACTGGTTGTTTGCCCGCAAACACGGAGGCAAACTGGTACTGCGCATCGAGGATACGGACGCGGAACGCTCCACCCAAGAATCCATCCAAGGGATTCTCGACGGCCTGCAATGGCTCGGGGTCGATTGGGATGAAGGCCCCTATTTTCAATCGGAATATGCCACAGAACATCGAGCCGCAGCCCAAAGGCTGCTGGAAAGCGGCAATGCCTACAAATGTTTTTGCAGCAAAGAAGACCTTGAGGCAAAACGGGAAGCCGCCGCCGCTGCCAAGGGCGACTACCGCTACGACGGCGTATGCCGCAAGCTCAGCCCCGAACAGGTTCAGGAAAATGAGGCTCAGGGTCTTCCGTATGTCATCCGCTTCAAAGTGCCGCAGGAAGAGGGAAAGGTCGGGTTTGACGATCAGGTCTATGGCCGGGTCGAACGCGCCTATGAGGATATCGAAGATTTTGTCATCGTCCGTTCCAACGGCATGCCCCTCTATCTCCTCTGCAATGTGGTGGACGATATCCGCGATCGGATCACCCATGTCATCCGTGGCCAAGACGGTCTGAGCAACACCCCGCGCCAGATCCTGCTCTATCGGGCCCTGGGCGCACCACTGCCTATCTTCGCCCACATGCCATTGACCCTTGACCTGAACAAGGCGAAAATCTCCAAGCGTAGCCACGGCGAGATCGTCTCGGTTCAATTTTACCGGGAACAGGGTTTTCTCCCTTGGGCTCTGGCAAATTTTCTCGTCCTGTTGGGCTGGTCCACCTCCGATGACCGCGAGATCTTATCGCGGGAAGAACTCATTGAGGCCTTCAGCTTTGACGGCATCACCCGCTCCAACTCCATCTTCAACTACCGCAAGGACGACCCAAAGTTTTTCACTGATCCCAAAGCGATCAATATCAATGCCCATTACCTGCGCACCCTGCCCATCGAGGAAATAGCTGCCCTGATCAAGGTCGAATTTCAGAAAGAGGGGCTGTGGGATGCGGCCTACGATGGCGAGAGAAAAGAATGGTTCTTGAAAACCCTGGATATGACCAGGGAACGCTTCCACACTTTGAAGGATTTTGCCTCCCTTGGTCGAGCCTGGTTTGCCGATGATTTTGTCATGGACGAGACTGCCCTTGCCAAGAACGTACTCAAACACCCGGGCCTCAAAGAGTGGCTGCCCAAGCTGGCCGATCACTTCGAGTCCCTGCCGGAACTCAGCCACGATGAGACGGAACGAGTCTGTCGGGAGTTTGCCGAAGAACTCGGGGTAAAGGTGGGGATTCTGGTCAATGGCGCCCGGGCTGTGATTACCGGCCAGGTCAAAGGACCGAGTATGTTTGAGGTCTTTGCCCAGATCGGCAGACAACGGGTGGTGACCCGGTTGCGTGATGTGGCAAAATATTTCGGATAAAACCCAGCCCAAAAGAACAGGAACACAACAATACTACTTTTGTGTTCCTGGATGGATTTCATGGCTAAACTCTACGGGAAATAATCATATGACAAGCGACGAGATTCAGTCAAAAGACTTCATCCGCACCATCATCGCCGACGACCTCGCCACCGGCAAGCACGAGCAGATCGTCACCCGCTTCCCGCCGGAACCAAACGGCTATCTCCATATCGGCCATGCCAAGTCCATCTGCCTCAACTTCGGTATTGCCAAAGAAAACACAGGGGCTCGCTGCCATCTTCGCTTCGACGATACCAATCCCACCAAGGAAGAGCAGGAATATGTCGAGTCCATCAAGGACAATGTCCGTTGGCTGGGCTTTGACTGGGGCGAGCATCTCTACTTTGCCTCGGACTATTTCGGGCAGATCTACGAATACGCCGAGCATCTGATCACCACCGGCAAGGCCTATGTCTGCGATCTTTCCGCCGAGGATACCCGAAGCTACCGCGGCACCCTCACCGAACCGGGCAAGAACAGCCCGTATCGGGAACGGTCGGTGGTGGAAAATCTCGATCTGTTCCGGCGCATGCGGGCCGGGGAGTTCCCGGATGGCACCCGGGTCCTGCGGGCAAAGATCGATATGGCCTCCGGCAACATGAACATGCGCGACCCAGTACTCTACCGTATCCTGCACGCCAGCCATCACCGCACCGGCGACACCTGGTGCATCTATCCGATGTACGATTACACCCACCCCATTTGCGACGCACTGGAAGGGATCACCCACTCGCTCTGCACCCTGGAGTTTGCCGACCATCGGCCCCTTTACGACTGGACCCTCAACAACCTGCCAGCCCCCTGCCACCCGCGACAGATCGAATTCGCCCGCTTGAACCTTAGCTACACCGTGGTCAGCAAACGCAAGCTTCTGCAGCTGGTCAACGATGGCCATGTTTCCGGCTGGGACGACCCCCGGATGCCGACCTTGTCCGGCATCCGCCGCCGCGGCTATACCCCCGCGGCGCTGCGCAACTTCTGTGAGAAGATCGGGGTGGCCAAGAAAGACAGCATGGTGGATGTGGCTCTACTTGAACACTGCGTCCGTGAGGATCTTAACGAAACCGCCGTCCGAGTTATGGGCGTGCTTGCGCCGCTGAAGGTGGTAATCACCAACTATCCCGAAGGCAAAACGGAAAATCTTCCAGCCCAGAACCATCCGCAAAAGCCGGAGCTGGGAGAACGCCAGGTTCCCTTTGGGAGAGAGGTGTATATCGAGCGGGAAGACTTCATGGAAGAACCGGCGAAAAAATTCTTCCGCCTGGCCCCAGGACGAGAGGTGCGGTTGCGTTACGCCTATTTCATCAAATGCGAAAAGGTGGTCAAGGACGAAATCAGCGGCGAGATCATCGAACTCCATTGCACCTATGACCCAGAGACTCTGGGAGGCTCAGCCCCGGATGGCCGCAAGGTCAAGGGCACCATCCACTGGGTGTCCGCCGCCCACGGGGTGCCTGCGGAGGTGCGCCTCTACGACCGACTCTTTACCGAAGAAAACCCGGACGCAGGCGAGGCGGACTTCAAGACCTTTGTCAATCCGGAATCCCTGTTGGTGCTCAACGATTGCCTGGTGGAGCCGAGCCTGGCCAATGCCCAACCCGGCAGCCATTACCAGTTTGAGCGTCAGGGATATTTCTGCGTGGACAACAAGGATTCCAAAGATGGCAGGCCCGTGTTTAACCGAACGGTCACCTTGCGCGACACCTGGGAGAAAGAAAAAGCTAAAGGGTGACAGCCCTAAGGTTTTAAAAAAGGATGGCCCGGGAATTCTGCCCAGGCCATCCTTTTTTTGCGTATCCTTTTCTCATTCAGCGTGAGCCGCTTACAAACTCCTCAAACAAATCCACTTCATGTCGGGAGCCGATAACCAACGGCACCCGCTGGTGTAGCGATTTTGGCTGAATATCCATGATGTTCACCCCTTCATCGGTGATGGCCCGACCACCGGCCTGTTCCACCAAAAAAGCCAGGGGTGCAGCCTCGTACAACAGACGCAGCTTACCATGGGGCTTGGCCGGATTCCGGTTATCACGGGGGTAGAGGAATATTCCACCCGCAATGAGGTTACGGTGGAAATCCGCCACCAGTGAACCGATATACCGAGCACTATATGGCCGCCCGGTTTCCCGGTCGTTTTCCTTCAGGTAATCCACAAACCTCCGAACTCCGTTGTCCCAAAAGTTGTAGTTCCCTTCATTCACACTAAAATACTTGCTCCGCTCAGGGATCCTAATATCAGGATGCGACAGGTAGAACTCGCCCACACTGGGATCAAGGGTAAAGCCATGTACCCCCTCGCCGGTGGTGAAGACCATCATGGTGCTGGAGCCGTAGATGATATACCCGGCAGCCACCTGCTCCCGCCCCTTTTGCAGCAGATCGGCTTCATCACCCTGGGGGGTAAGATCGTTGGCAGATATCCGCCGATGAATAGAAAAAATAGTGCCGATGCTCACATTGACATCGATGTTGGATGAACCGTCCAGCGGATCAAAGGCCAGGGTGTACTTACCCGCACTCCCCTCGGCCACCGGAATAATATCCGCTTCCTCCTCAGAGGTCATCACACAGATATAACCACAGCGGGCCATGCGGCGCTTGATGGTGTTGTTAGACAACTCATCGAGCTTCTGCACGTGCTCGCCCTGGATATTGGTTTTCCCGGCCATCCCCAAAACATCGGCCAACCCGGCCATATTGACCTCGGCGTTAATGGTCTTAGCCGCCACGATCAATTCACTGAGTAGGCCGGACAGATCGCCGGTGGCCTCGGGATGCAGGCGCTGGCTGTCCATGATATGACGGCTTACAGTAATTCCAAACGATTTGCTCATTTCATTCCCCATAGAGGATCAGACAAAAAAGATTCAGCGCGACAGCTGAGTTGGCAGGGCGCATGCCCTGTGGAATAGTACGGAAGAAAACCATTTGGGTCAAACAAAAAGAGCCTGCACAGAGGCAGACTCTTTTGTTGTCTTAAGATTATAGCACAGGTATCAGGCAAACATCTGACCGATCTTCGCCTTAAAATCATCCTTGGAAAAGGGTTTGGTGATAAAATCCGTCACCCCGGCCTGCTGGGCCAATTCCGACTGGGTCTTCTCCGATTCGGTTGTCGCCATCAACACGGGGATTTTTGCCCATTCCGGTTTTTTCCTGATCTCGCGGGTCAGCTCAATGCCGTCCATGTTCGGCATGTTCATGTCGGTAATGATCAGGTCAAATTCGCTGTCCATCTGAAGATAGTCGAAAGCCTTTTTTCCATCTTCCACCGTGATCAGTTCCATGCCCAGATCCGCAGCAACCCCCTTGTAGAAGAAGAGCATGGCCTTGGAGTCATCCGCGGCAAGAATACGTTTTTCCTTGGCCCCAGTCTCGCCAAGGCTCAACTGCTCGATATCCTTGGCGGCTTGCTCCCCACCTATCTTGGCAAGTTCCGCGCGGAAGGCACCAATGGCCTCAGAATCCCCGGATTTTTGCACGGCGGCGAGCAAGATGCCCCGTTGCCCACCCTCTTTATACAGGGCGGCGAAAACCTTCCGGGCATGGGAGGTGATAATAGCCGAAAGCACCCGTTCGCTCTGGGCATCGCCCCTGGCAATGGTCTCGTTCAACACCTTAACCACGCCGGGATTACACTGGTGATCAAGGGCGGTCACCACAGCAATAAGAACGAGATCATCCGCTTCGGCAAGGCCGTCGGTCAGACCGATCACGCTGCGCATGGAGCTGATCCGCCCCAAAGCCTCATAAATGGCAAATTTAAGATTGACGTCCCCGGCTTTTTCCAGATGAGCGACCAGGATGTCGGCACCCCGCTTTTTCCCGGTCATACCCACGACGTTGGCCGCCATGATTTTTTCATCCTTGTCGCCGCTATCAAGACACCTTTCCAAGGCAGGCAAAATCGCCTCCCCCATACCGGCAAGGGTGGAGATAACAACTCTCCGAAACGAGGGATTGGCATGATGGATAAAACCGATAAGGAAACCGGCGGTAGTGTCATCGGGAAAATTGGCGATATTTTCCACGGCCAGAGCGGTGCGTAAATCGCAACCGGCATCAACCTGGTGCACCTCCCGACTCTCAGAAACCATGGCCATCAAAGCATCACGAACCCGAAGGTCATGAATTCCGGCAAGGTCACGCATAGCCCAGGCAACCACAGCATAATCTTCATGCTTGAGATAGGGCAACAGAATCTCGGTCAAACCAGGATCCTTATAGCTGCCCAGAGCCCTGATAATCTCAGAGACAAGTTCATTGTCGGAAGCGGCAACAAGCAGCTTGACCAGCGCGTCTTTAAGCGCCGGGGAACCGCCGTCGGCAGCCCGCCGGATACACATGAGACGGACAGCCACTGATGCATGGCCCAAGCCAGCGATAATCTCCGGCTCCCGCCCGGCCAGCAAATCAAAAATGGTATGGTAGATCATTTCATCAACCGCCTGATCTCCCAGCGGATTAACATACAGATGCCATAAGCCTGGGATGGCTTCCACCAACCTGGACTCCTTGATCTCATCCAGGCAAATGATCTGTTCGATCATATCTTTTTGAGCAAAATCCTTTAAGAGATCCATTGTCCTCCTTCGCGCACGTTATCCTTATCACTTGGTCGGACCTTCCCAGACACAAGCAAAAGTCGATTACATAATTTACATACTATTATACAGGTTCCCATTTTAGAATCTTTTTTTTAGAAACCGTTAACAGCAGCATAAGCAGGGATCACCATCTTTTATTCCAACAACTTACTTCCCGGCAATCAACGGGGCAATCCGCTCAAGAGGCAGAACCTTCTCCACCCCGCCAAGGGCAATGGCCTCCTTGGGCATACCGAAAACCACACAGGACGCCTCGTCCTGGGCAATGGTGTAGGCGCCGGCCTGGTGCATCTCAGCCATCCCCCGCGCCCCGTCATCACCCATGCCGGTCATGATGATGCCGATGGCATTTTTCCCGGCATAGCGGGCAGTGGAACGGAAAAGTACATCCACTGAAGGCCGGTGCCGACAAACCAGGGGGCCGTCCTTGATCTCCACGAAATAACGGGCGCCGCTACGTTTCAGCATCATATGCCGATTCCCGGGGGCAATAAGGGCCTGACCGCGCAGCACGGTATCGCCATCCTGCGCCTCCTTAACCCGAACACGACACAGGCCATTCAACCGCTCAGCAAAGGCACGGGTAAACCCCTCGGGCATATGCTGGACAATAACGATACCGGAACAATCCCCAGGCAACGCTTCGAGAAAGATCCGCAGGGCCTCGGTGCCTCCGGTGGAGGCGCCTACAGCCACTACTTGTTCGGTGGTCTGCACCATGGCAGTAGATGTGGGCGCAGCCAGCATGACATCGGCAGTGAGTTTCTTCTCCACATGCAGAGACTTGGCAGCGATACGCTTGACCATGACCCGAGCCGCGGCCTTGACCGAATCGCAAATCCGGATTCTCGATTCTTCAATAAACTGTTTCGTCCCAAGTTTTGGCTTCTGGATGATGTCGATAGCCCCATACTCCAAGGCCTTGAGCGTGGTTTCCGCCCCCTTTTCCGTGAGGGTAGAACACATGACCACCGGAATGGGATGCTGGCTCATGATTTTGTGCAGAAAAGTAATCCCGTCCATGCGCGGCATTTCCACATCAAGGACAATGACATCCGGCACCTCCTTGGCGATGAAATCGGCAGCCACGTATGGATCACGGGCCGCCCCCATCACCTCGATCTGTGGGTCCGACTGGAGCGTATCGGTCAATGCCTGGCGCACCACGGCGGAGTCATCGACAATCAGCACTCTGATTTTTCTAGCCATTGATCTTCATCCTGGGACAGAGGAGCGGGAAAAACGCCGTAACAGGACTTCGCCGGTGTGGGAATAAAAGAACAGCTTGCAACCGCACACACCGCCCACTTCTTCCACGGCCACAGAAACATTATACCGGGCCAGAGCCTCCCGAGCAGCTTTGATATTTAACGACCCGATGCTCCGCGCATTGGTTGCCGGACCGAAATGGACAGCCAGGACATCCGCTCCGCCAAAGATCTTTGCCACCAGCCCAGCGTTGGGACACAAAACATCCCCGTGGGTCAGAATCTCAACCATGTACCGCACCGAACTCTCCACAAAACGAAAACTGTCTTCCATGCTCAAATCCGCACGAACCGGCATCACGCCATGGCACATGGCCCCGGTTTGCTGCCTGGGACAAAACAGACACACCGAAACACAGGAACCGAGGAGGGTGGTGATCAGGGTCGGCTCACGGGCGACAAACAACTCGCCCGGATTCAGGTTCACCACCGGAAGATCCGTATCCAGAATGGCCTTTATTTTCGGCATTGAAACACCGCCGCCGCTACCCGTTCCATCCGGTCTCCTATGCCTTCCAGAGTTTCCGAATGTCCGATAAACAGATAGCCATTGGGAGAAAGCTGGCGATAAAACTTTTCAAAAAGCGCGCACTGGGTTTTCCGGTCAAAATAGATGATCACGTTCCGACAGAAGATAAGATCCATCTTCTTTTCAATGCCAAAATCCCGATCCATGAAATTGAGCCGCTCAAATACCACCTTACGCCGGAGCTCGGGGACAACCCGGTGAAATCCCTTGTGCGCCCCCTTCCCCTTCATCAAATATTTATTGCGTAAAATAGGGGAAACCGGGGCCACCACCTCATCCGTATAAACCCCATTTTCCGCCTTGGCAAGCACCTCAGTACAGATGTCCGTGGCAAAAATGGCATAGTCCAGGCCTGGGTAGCGGGAGAAAAAATTATCCAGCACCATGGCCAGGGTGTACGGCTCCTCGCCGCTAGAACACCCAGCGCTCCAAACCCGGAGTACCTTGTGACTCGAGTGGGTCATCCGTTGCACATAGTCGGGGAGAACAAGGTTGGTCATTACATCAAAATGCTTTGCCTCCCGGAAAAAATCCGTCTTATTGGTGCTGACCACATCGATCATGTGGCTCAGCTCCTTGGCCTTACCATCCGGGCTCAACACGTAATCGAGGTAGGCGGAAAAAGAGTCCAGGTGGAGCTGCCGCAGCCGCTTCTGCAACCGGGCGGAAAGCATGGTTTTTTTGATGGGAGGCAGCTTGATACCGCAAGCGTCGTAAATGAAAGCGCTGAATCGGTCAAAATCCCGATCGGACAATGTCGGCGAATGCACAGACCAATCCCGCGCTGCCCCCTGATCTCCTGAAAAAGTCATTGATCCCTCAATCGCTGGCCTTGCCGCGGTTATGCTTCCACACCGACAACTTCTTTCGGCGTGGCTTCGCCCAACTGAAGTGAAGCGGTGTTGTCTATTTCCCGCAAGACCGCTTCGCCCTCGCTGGCCAGAACCTTATCAATATCGAGAATGATCAAAAATTTCTCCTCGCTCTGTCGGCCCATGCCCTTGATGAACTCGGTGTTCAGGTTGGTTCCCATTTTGGGGACAGCCTCAATGTCCTCCGGGTTCAGGTCTAGGACCATCTGCACGGAGTCGGTCAACACCCCCATCTCCACCATATTGGCGTCCACCTCCAGATCAACGATCATGATGCAGGTGTTCTTGGTGTACTCGATGCTCCCCATCCCCAGCTTCTGACCAAGATCCATAACCGGTACTACGTTGCCGCGCAGGTTGATAACCCCGCTCAGATACTCGGGCATCCGGGGAATCCTGGTCATGGTGGTGACATCAAGCACCTCTCGAACCTTGGAGATTTCTATGGCAAAGCCCTCATCCCGAAGCATGAAGGTGAGATATTGCGTAGTCTGCAGCTGAACTGTCTCATTTTTTGCGCTCATGATTTTTCTCCCGTGTACTTTTTGCCGTCAGATTCCGCGACAGCCGGATAACGAACCCCGGTAGCCCCTTATCATCTCTTCAGTTAGCAAACACGTCATGCTCTTCCTGGCGGGCACATTTCATCACATTGGCCACATCAAGAATCAAAGCGACATGTCCGTTGCCCAAGATTGTCGAGCCGGAAAGACCCGTGGCATTCCGATACACCCAGCCCAATGATTTTAAAACCGTTTGGTGCTCACCCACCACACAATCCAGCACCAAACCAAAGCGTTCGCCGTTGATCCTGCTGATCACCATCTGTTCCAGCAGGGGCCTTTCTCCGGGAATGGCAAAAAAATCACGGAGCCGCACATAGGGGACAAGCTGATCCCGCACCGGCAGCATCCGCCGATCATGGAACCTGGCGATATCCTCCGGGGTAAGCTCCACGCACTCCTCCACCTGGGAAAGCGGCAAGACAAAATGGGTGTCCCCTGCCTGTACCAGCAACCCTTCAATAATGGCCAAGGTCAGAGGCAGCATAATGGTGATGGTGGTGCCCTGCCCCTTGATGCTGTCTGTCACGGACACCGAGCCCTTGAGTGCGTCCACCGTGCTTTTCACCACATCCATGCCTACCCCGCGACCGGAGACGCTGGTAACGGTCTTGGCCGTGGAAAGTCCCGGAGTGAAGATGGTATTCCAGATCTCCTGTTGGCTGACCTCCACATCCGGACGGAGCAGCCCTTTTTCCAAGGCCTTCTGCTTGATTCTCTCTGCGTCGAGACCCTTGCCGTCATCGGTAACAGTAATGACGACATTGGCCCCTGAATGGCCGGCGCTCAAGGAGATCGTCCCCTTCCTGGGTTTCCCAGCCAGCTCCCGCTCCTCCGGCGACTCGATCCCGTGATCGATGCTGTTGCGGATGAGATGGACCATGGGATCGCCCAACTGGTCGATCACATTCTTGTCCAGCTCGGTATCGGCGCCCTCGGTGACCATGACCACTTCCTTGCCCAGTTCGGCGGAAAGATCCCGAACCAATCGTTTAAATTTAGCAAAGGTGGTGCCGATGGGCAGCATCCGGATGTTGAGCACACAATCCCGCAGCTCGGCGGTAAGACGCTCCACCTCCTCAACCGGTTCCACCAGATCCGAATCCTTATGGTGGGAGGCCACCTGAGTCAAGCGGGACTGGTTAACGACCAACTCTCCCACTAGGTTGACAAGCTGATCCAATTTTTCCGAAGCCACTCGAATACTTTCCGCGCCTTTGACCGCAGCGACCTTACCCTTGCTCTCTTGGACCAGTTTCTGCTCGGCCAGCGCCGCGTCTATCTTGGTTCTGGAAACAAGATGCTCCTCGATGAGCAGTTCCCCCAGGGGCTTTTGCCGATCAAGCACGGTTTTCAGATCATCTGGGGAGATTTGCCCCTTTTCCAGCAGAATCTCGCCAAGTTTTCGGTGCTCTTCAAATTCATCCTCGCCCTCCACGGCCAGGACCGTCACCTTCACCTCGCAGCTCGATTCGGCAAAAACCAAGACATCTTGGACCCCATTGAGACCTTTGTCCGTGGTGAGCAGGATTTCCCACAACTCGCCAAATTCCAGGATCTCCCCAACTCCGGGCTCCTTCTCATGTTGAAAAACCGTGCATTCCCCGAGTTTTTGCAGCTCAACGAGGAGCTGCTCCACCGTGTTGCCGGCGACAAAAAATTCAGGGGTCGGCCGGATATGAATCCGGTAATGAGTCCGGCTGCCCTCGGTGGGGTCCTTCTCCTCCGCGCCTCCCATATCCAGAGACGCAGGAGCAGAGACAACCGCCTTGGCCCCAACACCTGTGCCGCCAACCAGCGCCCGTAAAGAGTCGATGATCTGCTGGCCCGCCGCGGAATCGACCTCGCCTCCACCGGTGGCCACATCGAGCAAGGCCCGAATATGATCCCGGGAAGCCAGGGTCAGATTAATCAGCTCCGTGCTCACCGGCACCGTGCCGTCCCGGACCTTATCCAGCACCGTTTCCACATGGTGGGTGAACCCGGCAATGTCATCAAACCCAAACATTGCCCCGGAGCCCTTGATGGTGTGCATGGCCCGGAAAACCCGACTCACGATGGCAAGATCGCTAGGATCCTTCTCCAGCTCCAACAAAGAGGTTTCCAACTCCTCAAGAAGTTCCCCCGCTTCCTCGCGAAAAACCTCTGCATATTCCGTGTCAGCCATGATTCCCCTTCTCGATTAACCGTATCTCGGAAGAAACAGGTCGGTTAATAACGCTCGAAATCCTTCTGGTCATCAAGAGCAATGCTCGCCCCGCCAGCCCCTGACGCAGAGGTCTGCTTGCCACCATTCCCGGAGTGTACCAGCTTCGCTTTCTTTGTCCCAGGCAAGGCCAACGGAGCTCTCGCTGATCTCTGACCACCGGCGGAAAAATTACTTGCCTGGCGTCTTTGCCCCCCGGTCTCATCCAGCTTAAAAAAGGCGATGGTTTCCAGCATCTGGGAGGCTTGCGCGGTAAGTTCCTCACTGGTGGACGCCATTTCCTCGGCTGCAGCGCTGTTGGACTGAATAACCGAATCAAACTGTTCGATAGCCTTGGAATTTTCCTCGATCCCTCTGGCCTGCTCGTTGCTGGCCGCATCGATCTCTTGCACCAATTCCGCGGTTTTCTGGATCTGGGGCAGGATATCGTTGATCAGCTTGCCGGCATTGGTTGCCGTGGCCACACTGGCGTTGGCCACCCCCTTGATCTCCTGGGCCGAAACCTGGCTGCGTTCAGCAAGCTTGCGCACCTCGGAGGCCACCACGGCAAAGCCCTTGCCGTGCTCGCCAGCCCGAGCCGCTTCGATAGCAGCGTTCAAGGCCAGCAGATTGGTCTGCCGGGAAATCTCCTCAATGAGCTCGATCTTTTCTGCGATATGCTGCATGGCGGCAACGGTTTCGTTCACTGCCTTACCGCCGGCCCCGGCATCAATGGCAGTCTTGCTGGCAATACTTGAGGTCTGCCGGGCATTCTCGGCGGTCTGGGCCACGGTGCTGGCCAGTTCCTCCATGGACGAGGAGATTTCCTCCACCGAAGCGGCCTGCTCGCTGGCCCCCTGGGAAACCTGCTGGGAGCTACTACTCAATTCATGGCTGCCCGCAGCCACCTGATCGGCGGCGGCCTGTACATCCATGACAACCTCCTTCAGCTTGGCAACCATGTTGGAAAGCGCTTCCATCATTTCATCTTTGTCGCTCCGTTTTTTCATCTCCACCATCAGATTGCCCTGGGCAACCTGTTTGGCATTGGCAGTGATGCTGCCAAGTGCGTCGACCATTTTTTTCATAGAAGCCATAACACTCGTGGTATCGCCGGCAGCAAGGGAAATGTCGTGGGAAAGATCGCCAACCGCTACCATATTCGCAACTTCACGAACCTCTTTCGGGTCGGCACCAAGTTGCCGCAAAACCGAACGGGTGAGGAATAAGGCGATACCGATGCTCAGCAGCAGCCCGCCGCCGCCCAAGCCAAACATGAGGTTGCGGGAGGTCATGTAAAGTGCTTCAGCCTCCTCGTAACGGATTTTATTGCGCTCCATGTTATGCTCCAACAGTGCTTGCAAATCTGCTTGCAAATCACGCTCTGCCGGGCCACCCTCTTTACTCCGTACTATTTCGGCCTCGTCTTTTTTGTTGGCCGCCACAAGCTCCATAATCCTGGCATTGACGCTTTTCAATTGCGCGACAGCTTCCTTGGCCTTATTCATAAGGTCAACGGCCTTGGTATCGCCTGGCGTGGTCATCTCCTCGATCTTCTTCATGGAGACATCATAATTTTCGCGGAACTTGACGATCCGCTGCTCGTATTCCTTTCTCTTTTCTGCGTTGTCGGTGAGGATCATGTTCCGGACATTGATGCAGATGTTGGCAATATCCATGTTCGTGTCATTGATGTTATCGATTCTGACCATGTTGACGGTGACAATCCGCTCCATGTCATCATTGATTTTCGACATGCCCCTTATCCCGACCCAAATCAGAACCAGCATGATCACCACCAGCACTGAAAACCCAATCCCCAATCGCTTACTGAGATTCATATCCTGTAACATTTTCCTGTCTCCTTATTGGGCTAGATAAACTCCGACAGATTTCTAGGCAGTCAATTGCTAAGATTACCTCCTAATTAGGTTTTCAATCAGGAGGCAGATCCGTTTAATACCGTTCAAAACCTCCTTCTCCGACAGCAGGCAGAGACAACTTCACCCCTTTGCCCTTACCACCGGACATCTCCTCCCCTACCGGGCGGGCAGATACAGGCTTAAGTTGGGGCCGCCCCTGCGAACGTGACCGGCCATCCGCCTCCGCCTTCTCCAACTTGAAAAAAGCAATGGTTTCCTGCATCTGCGTCGCTTGGGCGGCCAGCTCCTCACTGGTGGAAGCCATTTCCTCCGCTGCCGCGCTGTTGGCCTGGATTACCCGATCAAATTGCTGGATGGCCTTGGCATTTTCATCAATACCCCGGGCTTGTTCGTTGCTGGCCGCATCGATCTCCATAATAAGTTCCGCAGTCTTCTGGATCTGGGGCACTATCTCGTTGATAAGCCTTCCGGCATTACCAGCAGTTTCCGCACTGGTATTGGCAAGACCCTTAATCTCCTGAGCCGACCCCTGGCTGCGTTCGGCAAGCTTGCGCACCTCGGCGGCCACCACGGCAAAGCCCCTGCCGTGTTCGCCGGCCCGAGCCGCCTCGATGGCAGCATTCAAGGCCAGCAGGTTGGTCTGCCGAGCGATTTCCTCAATAAAGCCTATCTTTTCCGCAATATGCTGCATGGACAAAACCGTCTCCGCCACTACTTTTCCGCCCTCCACCGCATCGGTCGAGGCTTTGGCGGCGATGGCCGCAGTCTGGCGAGCATTATCCGCCGTTTGCGCCACGGTGCTAGACAACTCTTCCATGGAAGCAGAAATCTCCTCCACTGCTGCTGCCTGTTCGCTGGCTCCCTGAGAAACCTGCTGGGCGCTGCTCGTCACCGCCTGACTGCCTGAGACAACCCGATCTGCCGCAATCTGCACCTCGGTGATAATTTCTCCTATTTTTTGAAGCAAGGCGATCAGGGCCTTACCAAACATATCCTTCTCCGAAAGCAGCTCAACCTTTGAACCAATATCTCCTTTTTCAATTTGCTCCGCCTTAGCCTTTAAATTTCCCACCATCTTGGCCAAGGAAATACCCATGAGATCCTTCTCAGAAAGAATATTCACATGGACATCCAAATCACCCAAGGCGATCTGCTCGGCCATTGCCGCCGTGGCCCTGAGATTTTCGACCATGCTGCGCATAGCCTCACACATCTGACCAATTTCATCCCCACTCGTACTGACAATTTCTACATCCAGATCACCCTGGGCCACGAGGCGCATATTGGCCACCGCCTGAGTCAGTGACTTGGCAATAAGGCGGATGGAGCAATAAACAATACCGCCAATAAGCAGAACCACCACCGCGGCGAAGCCAGCAATGCTCATGGCAATCCGCAAAAGAGCATCTTTTTGCCTCTGCTGGGCCGCGCCGATCACCGCATTGCCTTGGGCCAGGGTTTTCTCAATATTTCTTTCAACCGCAGTGAAATTCAAGCCGATAACCACGGACCCGACCTTCTGCTCGCCTGCCAGAATATCCTTGTTCACGATATTCTGGGCAGGAAATGTTTCCGGCCTGACGCTTGAGGTCGTGACGGCCTTCCCATCCTTGTCTTGAAAAACGACAAAGGCGATATCCGGGTCACTGGCCACGCTCTGAACGATTTTCTCAAGAAAGGCGTACTCATAGTTAAGGAGAAGATCCTGGCCAACCTTGGCCAGCATCTCAGCAAAGGATTTCCCCTTCAAAACAAGATCCTGCCGCAACAATTCATCTTCGTTTTTCTGCTGCTCCTTCAGGGTGGTGACAAAAGCGTCCCCCTGCTCGGTCAGGGCATTACGCACAGCGGAATTCATCGCCGTTGTCATACCGAACATGAGCAGCAACACTGCGACCACAATGGCCACATTTAATTTTGCCGCAATCCCCATGTTTCTGAATTTTTCCTTCAGCATCCTGCGCTCCTTGTCCGCCCCTATCCCCAATGGACACCCAGTATAACTACTCACAGTTAATTAAGTATACGCATGGGAAATAACCGGCGTCAAAGAATAAAAAAAGAGACAACCAATTGCCTTAAAGCGAGCAAAGAAACTTGACACATCACGAAAAATGCCCTCACGCCGAGGGCATTTTTCGTGATGCACGGAGAACAGCGACGCAATCAATACCGCTCGAAATCACCGTCACCGGTAGCGGGCAGGGACAGCTTCACCCCTTGCGCCCCTTTACCCTTGCTCCCGGCTGGTTTTCTCCCTACCGGACTGAGCGAGACAGGCCCGGGCAGAACACGCCCCTGGGGCCGGAATCTGGTGTCCGTTTCCACCTTAAAAAAGGCTATGGTCTCCTGGAGATGGGCTGCCTGGGCGGTCAACTCCTCGCTGGTGGAGGCCATTTCCTGGGCGGCGGCGCTGTTGGCCTGGATCACTTGGTCAAACTGCTGGATAGCCCGGGCGTTCTCATCAATACCCCTGGCCTGTTCGTTGCTGGCCGCGTCGATCTCATGGACCAGCTCCGCAGTTTTTTGGATCTGCGGCACAATCTCGTTGATGAGCTTGCCTGCATTGGCTGCGGTTTCCACACTAGCTCCGGCAACCCCCTTGATCTCCTGAGCCGAGACCTGACTGCGTTCGGCAAGCTTACGTACCTCGGCGGCCACCACGGCAAAACCCTTGCCGTGCTCCCCAGCCCTGGCCGCTTCAATGGCGGCGTTCAGGGCCAGCAGGTTGGTCTGGCGGGCGATCTCCTCGATGAGCTCAATCTTGGTGGCGATGAGCTGCATGGCCGCTACGGTTTCTCCCACCGCCCTCCCGCCCTCCACGGCATCGGCCGCAGCCTTGGTGGAAATGGCGGCGGTCTGCCGAGCGTGATCGGCAGTCTGGGCCACGGTGCTGGCCAGCTCTTCCATGGAGGAGGAAATCTCCTCCACCGCAGCGGCCTGTTCGCTGGCCCCCTGCGAGACCTGCTGGGAGCTGCTGCTCAGCTCCTGGCTACCGCTGGCGACTTGATCGGACGCACCACGAACATCGGTGATGATTTCTTTGATCTTCCCGACCATCTCCTGCAGGGCCTGGATCAACTCATCCTGCTCGCTCCGCTTGGTCATCTTGACCAGCAGATTACCTTCGGCAATCTCGCGGGCCGCAGCGGTAATCTCGTTCAAGGCATTGATCAATATACTCAACGCGGTGCCGATGCCATCAAAAACCTGTTTCACTGTGGAGGTATCAGTATCGCCAGGTTCGGTTTCGATGGCAAGGGAGAGATCGCCATCGGCGATCTTTTCAAGACATTCCACCAATTTCTGAGTTTCGACATCCTGATAGTTGGCAATTTTTTCCGCGACCCGGGCCGCCTGTTTGATTGCGGTCTGGTCGCTCACCACCTCAAAGGCACCGATGATCTTGCCTGCTTCATCGCGGAGCGGCGTAGCACTGTAACTGATATCCAGATTCAACCCCCCAGGATGGGCATCGGTTTCGCTGCTGGCATTTTGCCCGCTTCGCATGGCCTGGCCACAGGCGCACCGTTCAGTCTTGCAGTCCGAGGTACTGAAATGGTCATAGCACCTGGTGCCAATGAGCTGGGCCGGGGTCTTGCCGCCGACCTTGGCACCCAGTTCGTTCATGTACTGCACGTTGAAATCATTGTCGATGATCATGGCCGGGGTGGGCATGGTGTCTAGCAGCCCTACCAGCCGCGACATGGTGCTGTTGACCCCTTCGACAATCTTTTTGAATTCCCCCTGGTGCTTGGCAGCATCGGCACGGGTGTTCAACTTCCCTTCTATGGCCGCCTTGGAAAGCATCCCCACATCAACCGCCAAGGCGCTGACCACCGCAGTACAAGTATTAAAGGCCTCGGCGATGGCCTGAAAGGTCTTACAGGTCTCGGCGGTATCGGCGTCGCTGGGGGCAGGGGTAATGGAGCAGGAAGTATCTCCTTTGGCGAGCTTGCTCATACAGGAAACGACCTTCTCGGTTTCAATATTCTGATACTCGGCAACCTTCTGGGCATGGCGGGCGGCCTGCTTGACTGCCGTCTGATCGCTCACCACCTCGAAGGCACCGATGATCTTGCCCGCCTCATCGCGGAGCGCGATACCGCTGTACGCGATATCCAAATCCACGCCGATTGCCGGATGGGCATCGGTCTCAGAGCTGGCCACCTGCCCGTTTCGCATGGCCTGGCTGCAGGCGCAACGGTCGGTCTTGCAATCCGAGGTCTTAAAATGGTCGTAGCAATTACTGCCGATAAGCTGGGCCGGGGTCTTGCCACCGACCTTGGCCCCGAGTTCGTTCATGTAGAGAATGGTATAGTCATTGTCGATAATCATGGCCGGGGCGGGCATGGTATCCAGCAGCCCCACCAGCCGCGAGATGGTGTTGTTGATTCCTTCCACAATCTTTTTAAAATCGCCCTGGTGTTTTGCCGCGTCAGCCCTTGTGGTCAGCTTCCCTGCCACCGCCGCGCTGGAAAGCATGGCCGCATCCGTGGCCATGGCCTTGATCGCCTCCACCATTTTGGCCATGGCGGTTTGGAGCACCCCGGTCTCATCCTTGGCGGTGGTGTCGAGCTGCACCTCGGTGTTACCCGTAGCAATCTGATTGGCGGCCTCGACGCAGGCCGCGATTGGCCGAGTAATGGAACGGGTAATGAACCAGGCCAGCGCCCCACCCAAGAGCAGGGCAATGATCCCCATGCTCAGGATGAGCCACCGGGTGAAGCCAGCCAATTCATCGGCGTCCGCGCCGACCCGCTCCACCTCCTTGACCTGGTAATGCCCCATGTCCTCAAGCGCCTTGAAATACCCGGTCTGCGCCTCCCTGAATCTGCCAAACAACGCGGTCGCAGCCTCCTTTGTCTTCCCCTGGTGCAGCATCTCCTGCATGAGAGCAAGCTGCTCCCGATAAGTCTTTCTGGCCTCAATCACGGTATTGAGATAGCCCTTTCCCGCATCCGAGCGAACAACCTCCTGGAGCTGGCTCAGATCCTGGGTGGTCTTTTCCTGCATTTCGCTGATACGGGTGGTTTCCTTTTTGATCGTTTCAGCATCGGGTTGGATGACCATGTTGCGCAGAGCTCTGGAAATGACGTTGGCATTTTCATGCATGTCTGTCAGCAGCTCCACCTTCTGAAACTTGTCATGCACCACCCCCATGATCAGCGCATCCAACCGACTGACATTGAGATAGCCCACCATGGCCACCGCCGCCAGGAGGAGCAGCACAGAGCCGAAAGCGGCATTCAGCCTTTGTCCGATGTTCATGTTCTTCAGCATGCCCCGCACCTCGTGTGAAATAAATGATTCGCAAAAAGCCCCGAAAGGGGCAAGCAAAGGCAACAATCCAGAAATCTTCCTACCGAGCGGTGAATTTCAGCCGAGGAAGCCGCGTGACGGAACAATGGCCAACGTAGGTGAAAACACCTATGCCTACATGCTATGAAAATTGACCAGGGGGTGTCAAACAAAAAAAGTGAGAGGGAATACCGAACTGAGTAGACCGACAGCTAGGAATACCTGGTGGCAAGGGAGAGACAGCGTTGACCTTCTTCGCGACGGCCATGCTTGAGACAGCCGTTCCCGTAGAGCACGGCCTTACGGACCAGCTCCGCGCGGACAAGATGAGACTGAGTGGAGGTGAGGAGGGAGAAGGAAAGAAGCTTTTCCAGAGCCCGGAGACGGAAGCAATCCATCCCGGTCTGAAACCGGGCCGACACCTGATCCGGCCTGCCGCCATGCTTGGCGGTCAGCGGCGCGTCCACCAAGAGAAAGGGATGCGCAACACTGGCACGGAGCCAGAATTCGTAATCTTCACAGCAGGGAAAGCTTTCGTCAAACAAGCCGATCCGCTCGAACAACTCCCGCCGCACCATGACCGTGGACATCCCCACCATGCACAGGACAAGGTTGCGGGCAAAGATATCGCCGCCCTCCTTGACGTGGTGTTTTTTCTGGTTAAGATGGTGGCCGTTGCGAAACCAGGTTTCCTGGGTGTGGGAGATGAGCAGGTCAGGCTGCGCCGCCATAGCGGCGGTTTGGAGGGCCAACTTATTCCGGGTGAATTGGTCGTCGGAATCAAGAAAGGCGAGGAGAGGATGGCGGGCCGCCCTGATCCCGGCGTTCCGGGCTGCAGCCGGACCACAATTTTCCTGGTACAGGCTGATGAGCGCCTTGCCATAAGAGGCGAGCAGCGGTTGGGTCTCGTCGGTGGAGCCATCGTCCACCACGATAAGTTCGAAATTGGCGTAAGTCTGGGCGAGGACCGAATCAATGGCCTGGGCCAGGAACCCGGCCCGGTTATGGGTGGGGATGATGATCGAGACGGGGGTGGTTGGAGAAGGCATTAATCAATATACAACAATTCCCCGGAATATTCGACGATCTCGGCCCCGCTCTCAAGATGGCGGAGGAGGATTCCTCCATCCTGGGCAAGCCCCAACACCTCCGCCCGATACTGGGGCTGCTGCTGGACATCAAAGCCAAACCAGACGCGGCGACCGATGGTATCGCTCAACTCCCGCCAGGCAGCAAGCAGCAGGCTCTCCGGCAGATGGGCCCCGGAACCGTCGTCTGCGGCCAGCCGTTGGGCCTCGTCGTAGCAGAGCAGACCGAAAGACCAGGCAAACTTGGCCAGGAGCCGGGCACCAAAATCGGCAAGGTCGGTATCGCGCCCGAGGATCTCTTTCATGGAGACCGCCGTTGTACCCAGCTCGGCGGGAAAGGCCAGGTTGTTGATGTTGATCCCCACCCCGATCAGGACATATTCCTCACCATGGGTGGCGCTGGTAAACGATTCGCAGAGCACTCCGCAGATCTTGCGCCCTGCCACATGCACATCATTGACCCACTTGAGGCGGGCATCAATGCCATAACTCCGAACCGCCTCGCAGCAGGCCATGCCGGCAGCGAGAGGATAGAGGCGCATGCTCTCGGGCAACAGGGTGTTGGCCATGACCAGGGTCAACCAGAGACCGCCGACCGGCGCATGCCAGGTCCGTTGAAACCGGCCTCTGCCATCGCTGAGTTCATCGGCAAGAAAGACCATGCCGCTGGGACAGGACTGACCGCGGGCCTCATCCTCGTTGATCCGCTGCCGGGCAAGGGGCATCAGCCGGTCGGCCTGGGGTAGGTGCTGGATGGTGCTGCCCACCGGAGCGCCGTATCGATAGACAGCATGGACGACTTCGGACGGATAGTGGGCGAGACGGGAAGGGATCTCTTCAGTGGAGATGAGCTGGCGAATGGATTGAAAGGAAAGAGGCGCGATCATTATCGGCTTTGCGGGCAAACGGGCAAGGCGATCAGCAGAGAAACGCTCATGAATAGTAACCGTTCAGCAGTGCCGCAGATGCACGGAAGAGGCCTGCGAAGTGTGCTAGTGCACACGAACAGGCCGATGACAAAGCAGATGTGGTGCTGCTGGACGGTTACTCCCATTCAGCCTTGACGCGGGTGATAATCCGTTGAATCATGGGCAACTTCTCCTGGGAACAGATGCCCAGCAGCGGCTCCCCCTGGGAGACACTGATCCCCGGCTGAAAATAGACGGAATGGATGATCCCCGGCTCCCCGGCGTAGTAAACCGGGGTGTCGCGTTTCATCAGGGACATGGTGAGGATCTCGTCGCCGGGCTTGATGGAAACCCCCCGCTGCCCATGTTTGTCTATCTTGGCCTGCAGGTCGAGGGAAAAGAAATACTTGGCCCGCTCGGGAGCGTTAAAGGGCTCCAACACCTGCCGCAGAATATTTTCAATAATTTCACGTTTTTTCAATGGATGTTTGATGGTGAGGATCTTCTCGCCCGCCTCGACAAACTGCCCTTCCAGGTCGCTGCGGATAAAGGAAACCACCCCGTTGCTCGCAGAGAAGATCTTCTTCTGGTTACCCTCCCGAAGCAGTTCATAAAGCAGAGTGCCCCGAACATGATGCCACTCGCCGGACGGCCCTTCCACCTCGGAATCTTCCCGCACCCGGAAGCGCACCTGACCGGTATGGGCAGTCCGCACGTCCAGATAGTCAAAAGGATCGGAACGATACTGGCCGATTATTGCGTCAAAATCTATTTCGTTATTTTCCATTCGCCTTTCACCTGTAGTACAGATTGCCGCCGCCCATGGTCAACAGGGACTTATGGAGATTGCGCCTAAACTCCCGACGGTCCCAAATGCCCTGAATGTGTCCGCGTTGCAGGGCGTTACGGGCGTTATGGTAATCGGGCGGGATATCCTCTCCGGTGGTATCCCGGATAACCCGGGGGCCGGCAAAACCAACCCGACTCGAGCGGATGGCAAACTGATACGGCGAACAGCCGAGAAAGCTTGCAACCGGACCGGCATAGGAATTATTGTCATAGACTACGATGTACAACCCACCGGAATCGATATATTCCCGCACCGCCATAGTGCACTTCGGCATCTGCACCACACCCAGGGTTCCCTCATGGATACGGATGCCGCCAGTGGTGTGCACATAGGCAAGAAGGGGTCGCCGTTTCAACTTGGCTGTCTCACAGGCCCGGACAAATTTCTCGCCCTCGGCTGCGCCAACGGTCCCGTTTCTGAAATCGCTGTACAGCATGGCCACCACCAGATCAACGCCCATAACCCTGGCATCGAAGGTGATGATCCCGCTTTTCCGCCCGGTTTTAGCGATGGCTGCCTGCAACCGCTTTTCAAAACCGGGATAGGTCAAAGGATTGCCCGCACACACTCCGGCATTGAATTCCCGAATAGAATCCGGATCAAAAAGATGTTTGAGATACCATTGATATTCCAGGGGAAAATGGTGCCCGCAATTTTCGCAAACCCCACCGAATTCGCCATACAGGTCGGGGACCCAGAGATCCTTGCACCCCTGTTTCTCAGTATTGGGACAGGTCACCGTCCGGTCCTCGTTGGCCAGTGGGCTGGTATAGATATCCCCAAACTCGATGGGATCTTCCCCGCCACCGCTGGCGGCGCCAGGAGGTTTACCAGGCCGCACCCCGGGCTTGCGCGAAATAAAATCATAGGCCGCGGTGATCGGAGAGGACACCTGCTTGAGCAACACGGAGCCCTCGCCGGACACATCCTGAAAAACCTTTTTCACGTGCTTCTGCTGACTTTTCAGCAGATCATAGCGGAAGCTGTAATACAGTTTGGCGATACTTTTTTTGGCCTTCTGGCAGAAAGCGGAACAGGTCGACCCTTCTTCGCTGTAAGCCTTACAAGACATGGCCCGGTATTTTTTCGAACGGTAACTAAGCAGCCGCTTGACTTCATCCTCGTTGAGATCCCAGGAAATCTCGATGTGCGGTTCTTCAACGACCTGTTCATCCGCATTCTTCATCGTCAATTCATAGGCACGAAAAGCTCTGAGACTCTTGGTTTTCAGCACCACCTCGTCGGTAGCCCGGATGATCTCACTCTTGAGCTGGCGGAAAAAACCGAAATCGTCGCGCTTGGCACCCAGGGGTGGCTCGTAAATAATGCGGTCAATGGTCCCGAGCTTAAGGTTTTCTGCCGCCGTAATGTGCAGATTCTGGGCGCAAGCCTCAACCAGCTCCTTGGGCATCTTCTCGCCCTCGCGAATCTTGCCCTCGATGGCGGCCGCGCCTTCCGGGGAGATAACCGAATAGTAGCCGTGGGAAAACAT
>CALMMG010000166.1 GCA_937868185.1 uncultured Pseudomonadota bacterium | reverse complement strand
CCATGGGCACCCGAGGCATCCCCCCTTATAAGTCCGTGCTCACCCACGGCTTTGTTGTGGATGGCCAGGGCAAGAAGATGTCCAAGTCCATCGGCAACGTTATTGCCCCGGAGGAGATCATCAAGAAGTACGGGGCCGAGATTTTGCGGTTGTGGGTGGCTTCCGAAGATTATCGCGACGATATCAAAATCTCCGACACCATTCTCCAGCAGCTGGCCGATGCCTATCGCAAGATTCGCAATACGGTACGTTTTATTCTGGGCAACCTTTACGATTTTGACCCGGCTACGGATACGGTTCCGGACAGCGAGATGGACGAACTGGACCGCTGGGCTCTCTATCAGTTTGAGTTGTTGAAGATGAAGGTTCTCAAAGGGTACGAGGTTTTTGAGTTCCATCCCGTGTTCCATGGGTTGACCAATTTCTGTACGGTGGGCATGAGCGCCCTGTATCTCGATGTTTTGAAAGACCGGCTCTACACCCTGCCCGCCAAATCCCGTGAGCGGCGGGCCGCCCAGACCGCTCTGTATGAGGTCGTCGATGGGCTGACCCGGCTCATGGCCCCGGTCCTCACCTTCATGGCTGCGGAAACCTGGGATTTTCTCCCTGGCACTGGACAGCGCGAGGACAATGTCTTTGTCGCCCTGTTTCCGGAGCTGAAACCGGAAAGGGTTGGCGATAAAGCGCTGGCCGAAAAGTGGGACAGGGTTTTGACGGTGCGGGGCGAATTGACCAGGGCTCTGGAGATTGCTCGGCGCGACAAGGTTATTGGCCATTCTCTGGAAGCGGAGGTCGTGGTGGCCGCAGGCGGGGAGTTGGGAGAATTCTTGGCGGCTAACTGGGGAACCCTGCAAAGTGTGGCCATCGTTTCCAGGATGGAGCTGATGGCTTCCTTGCCGGAGCCGGGCTTTGTCAGCACGGAATTGCCGGAACTTTCAGTACTGGTACGCTCGGCCAGGGGTGAAAAATGTGAGCGCTGCTGGCTGCGCTCCGAGGCCTTGGGCAGCGATACCGAGCATCCCGGTCTCTGCCCCCGCTGTACCAACGTGGTGGTGACCAATTGAAAAAGTCCGAGTCGCCCATTATTCCGCTGGCTTGGTTGCTGGGGGTGGTTATCCTCGATCAGGTGACCAAGGGGTTGGTGATGGCCTATTTCGGCCTCTATGAGTTGCAGCCTGTCATCCCCGACCTGTTTAATTTGACCTATCTCACCAACACTGGGGCGGCTTTTGGTATGCTGGCCGGTGCCCAGAGTGCATGGCGGCAGGTGTTCTTTGTCGGCGTGGCCGTGGCAGCCATTGGGGTGATGTTTTTTTCCTATAAGCAATTCCGAGGTCAGGGCAGAATCTTTGCCCACGCCATTGGCCTGATCGCCGGGGGCGCGGTGGGCAATCTCATCGACCGCTTGCGCTTTGGCGCGGTGGTGGATTTTTTGGATTTTTACCTCGGCGCGCACCACTGGCCTGCCTTTAATGTGGCGGACTCGGCTATCACCATCGGTGTCGGCTTGTTTATTCTGGGCACCATATTGTATCCGCCGCAGGAAAGTGAAAAGTGAAGCGGTGAAGGTGCGATCCTTCATCCTCCAAGCAGTGACCTATCACAAGAAAAATTGAAATCGGGGAATTTGGTTATGGCAGAACAAAAAATAGCGGTTCTTTTTCCGGGGCAGGGCTCCCAGTTTTTGGGGATGGGCAAGGAATTTCTTGAAACGGACTCCGAGGCCCGTGCCCTCATGGGTATGGCGGAGAAGATCAGTGGTTTTCCGCTCACCCACCTCTGCCAGGATGGACCCATGGAGGAGCTGACCCGCACCGTGCATCTGCAGCCGGCCATGACCGTGATGAATCTCATCTGTTGGCAGGCCTTGGCCAAGGCTGGTGTGAAACCGGCATTTTTTGCCGGTCACAGCCTGGGCGAATACGGAGCGCTCTGCGCCGCCGGTATACTGAGCCCGGAGGATACCCTGGCTCTGGTCACCGAACGCGGTCGGCTTATGGAGCGGGAGAGTGATAGGAACCCAGGCGGGATGCAGGCGGTGGTGAAATTGAAGATCGAGCAGGTTCGCGCCATTGTGGAGAGTGTGCAGGGGCAGGGCAGGCTCACCGTGGCCAACCACAATTCCGAGGAGCAGATCGTTATCTCTGGCGAGGTCACCGCTTTGGAGGCTGCGGCAGAGTTGGTGAAGGCGCAAGGAGGTAAGGGCATTCCTCTCAAGGTGAGTGGTGCCTGGCACAGCCAGCTGATCCAGAACGCAATCCCGGATTTTGAGCAGGCAATGGCGAAGATTTCCTTCAGTTCCCCGCTTACCCCGGTGCTGTTCAATGTGACCGCTGCGGCGGAAATCGACCCGGACGCCATCCGGCAGATCATGGCCCGGCAGATCGCCTCCACGGTGCGCTGGTTTGAGATTGTCCAAAAGATGCTGGCCGAGGAGGTACGGGTTTTTGTTGAGGTTGGCCCGAAAAACGTCCTGACAGGGTTGATGAAAAAGATTATCCCGGCCGAGTATGAGCATCGTTGCTTCCAGTTCGACACTCCTGAGGGGCTGGCAAAGATCATGGCGGAATTATAAAAAGGTAGAAGGGGCCCTCGGCGTGCAACCGCGGTGGCTCTCCTTAAGAGGCATATTGGTACTTGACATCCTGCGTTTGGCACAGTATCTTTGTCCGTTTTCCGGCCCGGATAGGGTGAGGTTTGTCTTTTTTTTAGGAATTATTGCGGTTGCTGGGGTTTTCCGGGGCCGCTTGAGTGATTGACCAAAATGTTTGAGTCTCTTTCCGACCGATTACATGATGTTTTTAAACAGCTTCGCGGCCACGGCAGGCTGACCGAGGAAAACATCCAGGAGGCGTTGCGTGAAGTGCGCATGGCCCTGCTGGAAGCCGACGTCAACTTCAAGGTCGCCAAGGAGTTTGTTGCCACTGTCGCCGAGATGGCGATTGGCCAGGAAGTGGTTGGCTCTCTGGCCCCAGGCCAGCAGGTGGTCAAGGTTGTTCATGACCAGTTGGTCGAGCTGTTAGGCGGCCAGACCGCTACCCTCGATCTCAGCGGCCGTCAGCCTGTGATCATTATGATGGTGGGTCTGCAGGGCTCCGGTAAGACCACTACCTCCGGCAAACTGGCCAAGATGCTGCAGGGCAAGGGGCGCAAGCCCTACTTAGTTCCGGCCGATGTCTACCGGCCTGCGGCCATTGAGCAGCTGACCATTTTGGGTCAGAGCCTCGGGGTGCCAGTGCATCCTGCGACCATCGATCAGGATCCGGTGGCGATCTGTCGTCAGGCTGTGCATGCCGCCCAGAGTGCCGGGTTTGATACACTGATTATCGATACCGCTGGTCGGCTTCATGTCGATCAGGAGCTCATGGCTGAGTTGGCTCGAATCAAGGACGCGGTGCAACCCGCCGAGATTCTCTTTGTGGCCGATGCCATGACCGGCCAGGATGCGGTTACGGTTGCCGAGAAATTCAATCTCGATCTTGCCATCAGCGGCGTGATCCTGACTAAGATGGATGGTGATGCCCGCGGCGGCGCGGCCCTGTCTATCAAGAAAGTGACCCAGCGGCCCATCAAATTCGTCGGTATGGGCGAAGGGCTGGACGCTCTGGAGCCTTTTCATCCTGACCGCGTTGCCTCCCGAATCCTCGGCATGGGCGATGTGCTCACCCTGATCGAAAAGGCTGAGGCGGTTGTTGATAAGGACAAGGCGGAAAAACTTGCCAAGAAGCTTAAGAAAGAAGGGTTTTCCCTGGAAGATTTTCTTGAGCAGATTCAGCAGATCAAGAAAATGGGCAGCCTGGAGCAGATCATGGGAATGATCCCGGGGATGAGCCGGCTCAAGCAGCTCAAGGACATGCCCAAGCCCGATGAAAAAGAACTTGGCAGGGTGGAGGCGATCATCAACTCCATGACCATCAAGGAGCGCCGCAACCACGCTATCCTCAATGCGAACCGCAGGACACGCATTGCCAAAGGCAGCGGCACCACGGTGCAGGATGTGAACAAGGTCATCAAGAGCTACACGGAAATGCTCAAGATGATGAAGCAGATGAGCGGCAAGCCCGGTGGGCTAGGTGCCTTTGTCGGCGGGCCGAAGAAAAAGAAGCGGCCCAAGGGGCTTACCCGATAGGGCTGCATCTGAATATCAGAAAACGCACAGGACGCACACGTGTGTCCTGTCAATAAGTTGAATAACCCACAGGAGGAAATAACACCATGGCTGTACGGATTCGATTGACCAGAATGGGCCGCAAGAAAAAACCTTTTTACCGGATTGTTGTCGCTAACGCTGAGGCTTGTCGCGACGGCCAGTTTCTTGAAGTGGTCGGCACCTACGATCCTTGCAAGCAACCCGCCGAAGTTGTTGTCAAGCAGGACCGGATTAAGGTTTGGCTCGACAAGGGTGCCCTGCCTTCCGATACGGTAAAGAGCCTGCTTGCCAAGGCAGCAAAAGTGGCGGAATAATATCCATGAAGGATCTGGTAACATTTATAGCTGCCTCGTTGGTGGATGATCCCGCTGCGGTTCAGGTGGCTGAGACGGAAGGTGATGGTGTCGTTGTTCTTGAGTTGCGGGTAGCCAAAGAGGATCTTGGCAAGGTAATCGGCAAACAGGGACGGACCGCCAGGGCCATCCGCTCACTGCTCTCTGCCTCAGCAGGGAAGGACAACCGCAAGGCCCGTCTTGAGATCATGGAGTAGGGTTTTTGGAAATCCTTGATGTCGGCGTTGCCCATGGCGGGCAGATTGCGGTGGGCAAGGTTGCCAAGGCCCATGGTATCAAGGGTGAACTTAAGGTTTACCCTTTTTCCGGCAATCCCGATGACTTTTGCAGCTACCGGTCGCTGACTCTGGTCGATCCGGGCCATGGTGCGGCCAAGTCGTATGAGGTTGAGCAGTGCCGCCCTTTGGAGAACCTGGTTCTCCTTCAGCTCGCTGGACTTTCTGGCAGAAGCGCGGCGGAAGAATTGCGCGGCTGGGAGGTGCGAATCGCCAGGGAGCTTTTGCCGACCCCAGGTGCTGGAACCTTTTACTGGCATGATTTGGAAGGGTTGTCCGTGATCAGTGATACCGGACAGGAACTTGGCCGGATTACCTCGCTCATGGCCACCTCCGCCCATGATATTCTGGTGATTACCGGGCCAGGCGGCGAGTATTTGATCCCGGTGGTTGCCGAGTGTGTTTTTGGATTTACTGCTGACGGCAAGGCGTTGATGGTTACGCCTCCTCCGGGTTTGCTGGAAATGAATGCGGGCGGGGTGTTAGGCGATGCGAGCTGATGCTCCTGTGGCCGAGACCATTAGATTTGACGTACTGACAATTTTCCCGGAATTGCTGGATTCTCCGCTCAAGGAGGGGATAATCCGCAGGGCGCAGGAGGCAGGTCAGGTAGAGATTGCCTGCCACAACGTCCGGGATTACGCGCTTGACAAGCATGCCATGACCGATGACCGCCCATTTGGTGGCGGGGAAGGCATGGTTATGAAGCCGGAGCCGCTGGCAGCTGCAGTGCAGGCGGTGCAAGATTTGGCTTCGCAGCCAGGACGGGTGATCCTCCTGAGTCCACAGGGACGGCCTTATACCCAGGCTGTTGCCGAAGAGTTGTCCGGATATGCCCGCTTGCTTCTGGTCTGCGGGCGCTATGAAGGGGTGGATGAGCGTTTTACCGCCCAGTATGTTGATGAGGAAATTTCCATCGGTGACTATATCCTCACCGGTGGAGAATTGGCGGCCATGGTCCTCATAGATTCCATTACCAGGCTGAGGCCGGGTGTGCTGGGATGTGCGGATTCGGTGGGTTATGACACCTTCAGTCGGGGCGGGCTTAAGTTTCCGCAGTATACGCGGCCCAGGCTTTTTGAGGGAGTAGCACCGCCGGAGGTGCTTTTCTCCGGGGATCATGGAGCAGTGGCCGAATGGCGGCTGGTTGCTGCGGTTGAGCGGACCATGGCCAAACGCCCGGATCTTATTGCCGGGATGCGTTTCAGTTCGGTTGAGTTGAAGATTTTACAGCGGCAGGGACTTCTTGCCAGGCTGCGGGAGAGCGGCTGGAACAGTCGGCCGGAGGAGCAGTGAGACAAGAAGAGGTGCAATGCCCAGAACAACCCGCCCTGCGGCTCGATCTGGCCCTGGTCCATTATCCGGTCTCTAACAAGAATGGGGAGACCATCGGCTCGGCGGTGACCAACCTGGACCTGCATGATATTGCCAGGGCAGGCAGGACCTTTGGCATCGACACCTTGTATATTGTCACCCCTTTCGCGGATCAGCAGGCGCTGGTTAAGGATATTTTGGAGCACTGGCAGACAGGTCACGGGGCGACCTATAACCCCAAACGCAAGGATGCTCTGGCCTTGATCCGGATCTGTCATGATCTGGCAGAGATGTACGAATTGGTAGAGGCCAAATGGCAGCAAAAGCCGACGGTCTTGGCTACCAGCGCCAGGACGCATGCTAGACAGCTTGGTTTTGCGGAAGCACGGCAACGGATTTTTGCCGGAGAGCCACATCTGATTTTGTTTGGCACCGGCTGGGGCATGGTGCCGGAAGTTTTTGCGGACGTTGACGCATTGCTTCCTCCTATTGCTGGGTTTGGCGAATATAATCATCTCTCTGTCCGGTCGGCAGCGGCCATTGTTCTGGACAGGGTGTTGGGTAAGCATTGAAAAAACAGTGTGGGCGTGTATAATGGCCCATTGGAATCCGTTCCCATAAGGGGTTGAAAGAGGAAAATACTATGAATATCATTGAGCAGATGGAACAAGAGAATATGCGGCATGACATCCCGGACTTTCGGGCTGGTGATACCGTAAAAGTGCATATCCGGATCGTCGAGGGCAACAAGGAAAGGACCCAGCTTTTTCAGGGGATTGTTATCCGTCGTCGCAAAGGGACCATGGGGGCCAGCGTCACCGTTCGTAAAATCTCTCACGGTGTCGGTGTGGAAAAAACCTTTCCTTTGTGCTCTCCCAGGGTCGACAAGATCGAACTGGTGAGCCAGGGTCGTGTCCGGCGTTCCCGTCTGTACTACCTGCGTAATCTGCGTGGTAAGGCAGCGAGAATCAGGGAAAAAGGCCTTAACTAGCCTTTGCCTATTGTCCGGAGCAGGAGCGGCCGTGGTGCGGCTTCCTGTTTCGGTGCGCCTTCATATTGCCGCCATTGTCTGGCCACGGGAAACCGTGGCCGTTTTTTCGTGGTCCTTTCGGATTATTTACAAGGTGGTGTGTCTTGCCCAAGGCGATAACACTGTGGCCAGCTGCGTCTGCTGAAGACACTTTTGCCATTGAACGATCTCTGCTCAGCCAAGGCTACGCCACCGTGGCCGGTACCGATGAAGCCGGTCGGGGGCCACTGGCCGGGCCGGTGGTTGCAGCCTGTGTCATTCTTCCGCTTCACTGCGATTATCAGCAATTTCAGGATTCAAAGAAATTGAGCGCCAAAACCCGTAGGGACTTGGCGCATCGGCTCGTTGTGCTTGAGGCTAAAATCGGGGTGGGAATCGTTTCCGCAGCGGAGATCGACCGGCTCAATATCCTCCAAGCCTCGCTTCTGGCTATGCGGAAAGCGGTGGAAACGTTGCCCTGTCTGCCGGACTTTTTGCTGGTCGACGGCAAATTCACCTTGTCAATGTCTGTTCCGCAGCAAGCCTTGGTGAAAGGCGATTCACGCAGTGCCTCCATCTCCGCCGCTTCCATTGTCGCTAAGGTGACCCGAGATGCAATTATGGAAGAGTATCATCTCGAATATCCCCAGTATAACTTCGCCAGACATAAGGGCTATCCCACTACCGAGCACCGCCGGATTATTCGGGAAATCGGGCCCTGTCCCATCCATCGCCTGACCTTCAAGCCGGTGCTCGATTGTTCGGAAAAATAAAGGATGAGGGAAATATCCCCCTCGGCCAGCAGGGGGAGGCGCTTGCCTGTCAGTATCTTTCCCGGCTGGGCTATCGGGTTATTGTGAAAAATTATCGCACGAAGTTGGGGGAGATCGATATTATTGCCGAAGAGCAGGGAGCTCTGGTTTTTGTCGAGGTAAAGACCAGGCGTGGCCATCAGTGCGGCCATCCTTTTGAGGCCGTGACACCGGCCAAGTGCCGACAGATTTCCAAGGTTGCATTGCAGTACCTGGCTGAGACGGGAAAGGAAGGCCATCCGGCCCGTTTTGATGTGGTGGCGATCAGCCTTGTTGGAGAGGCTGCGCCGGTGATTGAGCTGGCGAAAAACGCCTTTGATCTGAGTTATGGAGTATGACGGTGCAGGCTGGAGCTGAATCAATATTGCCCCCCCTGGGGATTACCATGGGTTGTCCGGTGGGTATCGGGCCTGAGATTATCCTGCGCTTTTTGGCTCAGACCGGGTCGCAAGCCACCTTGTGGCCAGTGGTCATCGGCGATGTTGGGGTTTTGCGCCGCTGCGCTAAGGCCCTTGGAATTGAGATCCAGGTTCTTGACTGGCAGCCGGGTGAGCCTGTGCAGCCGCAGGTGCTCAAGGTTCTCTCCTTGTCTGATCTTGGCGACGGACTTGTTTGGGGAAACCCCACTGCTGAAACAGGCCGGGCCATGGGGCGCTATATTGAGGAAGGGGTGCGGCTTGTCCGGCAGGGTCAGCTCGCTGGCTTGGTGACCTGCCCCATCAGCAAAGCCGCGCTTAAGGCTGGAGGCTATCGGTTTCCTGGGCACACCGAGATGCTGGCAGAACTTTGTCAGGCAAAGGATTTTGCCATGATGATGGCGGGGGCTACGCTTAAGATCACCTTGGTCACCATTCATCAACCTCTTGCAGGGGTGCCTGGTGCCATTACCCAGGAGGCGGTGTTGCGGATGATTGCCATCACTGGTCAGGCCCTGCGGGAGGATTTTGGCGTGTTGCAGCCCCGTCTCGCTGTGGCGGGACTGAATCCCCATGCCGGGGAAGAGGGCATGTTCGGCGATGAGGAACAACGGGTCATTGGTCCGGCTGTTGCGGCTGCTCACCGGGCCGGTTGGCTGGTTGATGGCCCGTTCCCGCCGGATACGGTATTTCATAAGGCAGTAGCCGGGCAGTTTGATGCGGTGGTCTGCATGTACCACGATCAGGGCCTGATTCCCTTCAAGCTCCTGCATTTCAGCGACGGGGTGAATGTGACCCTGGGGTTGCCCATTGTCCGGACCTCGGTGGATCATGGCACTGCCTACGATATCGCAGGCAAGGGGTTGGCTGATCCCGCGAGCCTGGCCGCCGCAGTTTCTATGGCCGAAACCATTGTTGCCAACAGACAAAAGCTAGAAATTGTCAGCGGGAAGTTATAAGCTGTAAAGGGTGTTACGGGATGGGGAAAAAAGGATTGTTCATCGCCTTTGAAGGAATCGACGGGACCGGCAAGACTACCCAGATCGAACTGTTGGCCGAGGTTCTGCGCCAACGGGGCTTGAGCGTGGTTGCGACCCGTGAGCCCACCGACGGGCAGTACGGCCGCAAAATCAGAGAGTTGTATAAGAATCGCAAGAGCGTTACCCCGGAAGAGGAGCTGGCTCTTTTTCTCGATGATCGGCGCGAGCATGTGGCGCAGGTCATCGCGCCGGCTTTGGCCCGCGGCCAGGTGGTGCTGACTGACCGGTACTATTATTCCACCGCCGCCTATCAAGGAGCGGCTGGGCATGATCCGCAAAAAATCATTGCGGCAAATGAATTGTTTGCGCCGGTGCCGGATATGGTTATTATGCTTGAGGCCCCTGTGTCTCTGGGGGTGCACCGGGTGCAGAAGCTCCGGGGCGATACGCTGAACGATTTTGAACAGGAAGAGACCTTGGCTCGAGTGGCCAGGATCTTTGCTGATCTCAAGGGTAAAAATATCCGGCGCATTGACGGAACCGGGGACGCCGAGGCCGTGCATGCTCTGGTCATGGAAAACGTGGCCGAGCTTTTGTCAGCGGCAAGATAATCGGGTCTGTAGATTATGAAAGTCTGGGCAAGAAAATCATGGGTTGGCTCAAGGTTCTGTGGACTAGGGGGAGAAACTGTATGTTGAAGCGTCTGCTGATTGCCGGTGGTTTGGCCCTCTGCTGTCTGTCGTGCGCCCCGGCTATTCGGGGGGTGCCCGGACAGCCGCCTTTTGCCGCGGATCTTGAGCCCTATGATGAAGCGGTGGACAGGGGCTGTTCTTATTTTAATTTTCTCTGGGGCAAATCGGCTGAGATTGAAGGGCGCGATGAGGAGGCTATCTACGCCTACAAGCAGGCGCTGGTTTGCGACCGGTTGGCTGGGCATGTTATGCGTTCCCTGGCTGGACTGCTTGTCAAAACGGGGCAACGGGAACAGGCGGTTGAATGGGTGAACAAGCTCATCGCCTTGAATCCAAAAGATTCGGAAGCCCGGATCCTCCTGGCTAATCTTTACAGCATCATGGAGCGGTTCGGAGAGGCGGCTGAGATGTATCAGGCGATTCTGGTCGATGATCCGAAAAACTTCAATGTCCGGTTGCTGCTGGGCGGACTCTATGCCAGAACGCACGATTATGAAAAGGCGCGGCAGGTTCTGGAAAAACTGGCGGAGATCAACCCGGATTCCTATGCCGGGTACTATTACCTGGCCAAGCTCTACCAGGAGATGCGCCTTTTTGATAAGGCTGCGGAGGCTTTTGATAAGGCCCTGGCCCTCAACTGGTCGCCGATGTTGGCCTATGAGGCGGCGGAATTGTATGAGCAGGAGAAGCGATATCCCGAGGCCATCGCCATCTACCGGCGGATTCTTGAGGAAGACGCTTCCGATGAAAGGGCGAGGAGTTTCCTGGCGAACGTCTATTTTCGGCAGGGCGAGGTAGATAAGGCTATTTCAGAGATGGAAAATCTGCGTGACATCTCGGCTAATCCGGCCAAGGTCGAGCTTGCCATCTGCCGGATTCTTCTCGATGCCGGGAGGCGTCTTGATGCCGTCATCCGGTTAAACGCAATTCTTAAGAAAGATCCTCAGTCAGACGGAGCCAGGGCGCTGCTGATTTTGGCCTATTACCAGCAGGGCGACCGTGTCGCCACTAAAAAGCTTCTCCGGCAGGTGCGGCCAACCAGCCCGGCTTATGAGGAGTCGGTTGTCATGCTGGCCAGAATCCTCCAGGAGGAAAAGGATTTTTCCGGCGCTGAGAAGACTCTGCGGCAGGCCATGGCGGATAAACTGAATCGACGGCTCAATTTTTATGTGGCGTTGGCAATGCTCTATGCAGGCCAGGACAAGATTGAGAAAGCCCACCGGGTGTTTACCCAGGCCATGGCCGATTTTTCCGGCAACGTTGAGGTATATTATGAGTACGCCCTGTTTCTCCACAAGCTCAATGATCAGGCCGGAGCCATGCGCCAGATGGAAGAGGTGCTGAAGCGGGAGCCGAAACATGCCCGGGCCTTGAACTATGTCGGATATACCTGGGCCGAGGAGGGGCGGAATCTGGAAGAGGCCAAGGCCTATATCGAGCAGGCTGTCGCCTTGTTGCCAAAGGATGGCTTTGTTCGGGACAGTATGGGTTGGGTCTATTATCAGCTGGGGGATTTTTCGGCTGCGGTCCGTGAGCTGGAGCTGGCGGTGTCGTTTTCTCCTGATGACCCGACCATCTATGAGCATCTTGGCGATGCCTATCTAAAGGCAAATGACAGTGCGAGGGCTCGCAAGGCCTATATGAAATCGCTGGAACTCCATGAGGAGAAAGATAAGAAGGAGTCTGTCCTTCTTAAATTGAATGGTTTGCCTCTAGAGGATAGTCAGGTCGGCGGCGTAAAATGAATTGTGCTTTTCTTCGCTCTTTGTTGGGGGGGCTTGTCGTTTTGCTGCTTTTTGCTGCCGGATGCGCCACCTTGCCAGCCACTCGGCCGCTTGCCGAATTGCAGCAGCAGCAAGCTGAAGCCCTGTTTCGTGAGACCATCGCCCGGCAGCAGGAGTGTCCCTGCTGTTTTGACGCCCAGGTGCGGCTTTCGCTGAAATCACTTATGCAGAATGGTACGATCTCTGGCTTTGTTCAGGCCAAGGCACCCTCTTTTTTAAAATTTACCGGCCTCAATCCCTTGGGGCAACCCATGATGTTTTTGGCCACGGACGGGACTTTTTTTAAGTATGTCGCGGTACCGGAAGCAAAGGGGTATGAGGGCCTGGTCACGGCTGCTGCCTTTAAAAAATATGCCCCCCAGGGTTTTGACCCGGCCCACGGTTTTTTTTGGCTTGCCGGCAGATTGGCTCCTGAAAAGTTGCGGATTTTTTCCGTGGCTGAAGACCCGGAAGGGCATGGGTTTTGGCTGGAGCTTGCATACGCTGATGACGCTTCGGAGGGGGGCGCGCTTCGCCGACATGTGTTGTTTGATCCGGCCCAACAGGTGATCCGGCGGCATCTGGTTGCAGATTCTGATGGACGGATTATGGTCGATGTCCGGTATGACGATTATGCGCAGGCTTCCGAAGGCGGGTTGGATAACTGCCGGCTGCCGGGGCTGGTCAGTATTCATGCCAACAATAACGGCGCGGTTATGGATCTCACTCTGGGAGACTGGCTGCCCGATGCCAGCTTCAGCGCAGGAGATTTTCGGGTGGATCTGCCGCCCGGGTTTCAACTAGTGCCCGTGCAATAACGCGTAAACATTTAGCAGCACCGCATCTGCTTTGTCATCGGCCTGCTTATGTGCAATAGCACACTTCGCAAGCTTCTTTCGCGTATCTGCGGCACTGCTAAACGTTTACATTTTATGAACCACTATTTGGGGTTCAGGCTATTACTTAAACGATCAATCGATCTTCGCCGGTCGGTTTTGTTCAGGAATTACAGATGAATAGCGAGATAGACGCCCTGCTGCCGCAGGTAAGACAGCCCAGCAGGTACGGCGGCAACGAACTGCATGTGGTGAAAAAGGAGTGGGACTCCGTTTCTCTCCGTATGGTGTTGGCCTTCCCGGATCTCTATGAGCTCGGCATGTCCCACCAGGGTTTGCAGATTTTGTATCATATCGTCAATGCCAGGGAGAACATGCTGGCTGAGCGGGTCTATACCCCGGATCGCGATTTGGAGGAGCTGCTCCGCGCCCACCGCTTGCCGTTGTTTTCCCTGGAATCCCAGCGTCCGGTGGCTGATTTTGACATCCTCGGCATCACCCTGCCTTATGAACTCTGCTATACCAATATCCTCACCATTCTTGAGTTGGCCAGGTTGCCTTTCCGCAGTGCGGACCGGACCGGGGCGCATCCCCTGGTGATCGGCGGCGGTCCCTGCGCCTTCCACCCCGAGCCGGTGGCGGATTTCTTTGATGCCATTCTCCTGGGAGACGGGGAGGAGGCGGTGCTGGAGATCGCTGAGGCTGTTCGCCTTGCCAAGGAAAGTGGCGAAGATCGGCAACTGGTTTTGCAGCGGCTTAGCCGGATTGAGGGGGTGTATGTCCCTTCCTTTTTTGAACCGCGCTACGATGCGATCGGTAATTTTCTCGGGATGCAGACGCTTTTCGGCGATGGTTTGGTGCGGCGGAGGATTCTTGCCGACCTGGAAGGCGCCAGCATCGAACAGTCCCCCTTGGTGCCGCTTACCCGGATCGTTCATGATCGGCTTGGCCTGGAGATCGCCCGTGGTTGCACCCGGGGCTGCCGTTTCTGTCAGGCGGGCATGATCTACCGACCGGTGCGGGAGCGCACCCCGGAGAAGATCTTTGCCATGGCCGAGAAGGGCATTGCCGAGGGCGGCTTCGAGGAATTGGCTCTGCTCTCGCTTTCCACCGGTGATTATTCCTGCCTGAGTGAGCTGCTGGTCCGGTTGATGAACCGCTTTGCCAAGGAGCATGTCTCCGTGTCCCTGCCGTCCTTACGGGTCGGCACCCTCACTCCGGCGATCATGGAGCAGATCAAACGGGTGCGCAAGACCGGCTTTACTCTGGCCCCGGAGGCCGGCTCCGACCGGTTGCGGAGGGTGATCAACAAGGGGATCACCGAGGAAGATCTGATGGCCACGGCGGATGCAGCCTTTGGCTTGGGCTGGAAACTGATCAAGCTCTACTTCATGTTCGGTCTGCCCACGGAAACCGAGGAGGATGTGGCCGCGATCCCGGCCCTGGCCCAGAAGGTGCTCAAGGCCGGGAAAGGCGGCAATTGTCGGGTGAACGTGAGCGCTGCCACCTTTGTGCCCAAGCCCCATACCGTGTTTGAGCGGGAGCCGCAGCTTTCCATAGATGAAGGCTATGCGCGGATGGATGCGGTCAAGAAACGGCTCTATGGCAAGAATTGCACCCTGAAACGGAATGATCCGCGGATGAGCTTTCTGGAAGGGGTTTTTTCCAGGGGTGATCGCCGGTTGAGCCGGTTACTGGAAGAGGCCTGGCAGAGGGGCGCACGCATGGATGCCTGGTCCGAACATTTTGACCTCAATCGCTGGCAGGAAGCTGCTGCTGCCTGCGATCTGGAGCTTGAAGGTTATCTGCGTCGACGGGAAGTGGATGAACCTTTGCCCTGGCAGCACCTGCGTGTCGGGGTTCGGGATGACTTTTTTGCCGAGGAATACGCCAAGGCCCTGCGGGAAGAGTATACTCCGGACTGTCGGGTGCATGGCTGTCAGCAATGCGGGGTTTGCGACTTGAAAACCCTCAAACCCATTGTGCATCGTTGTAAGAAGGAAGAGACCGGTCCGGAGGTGGCTGTAAATGAAGCGCCGTTGCCGAATAGTTCCCCGGCAAAACAGGTTCTCCGTCCGCACTTTGTTTACAAGCTTACTTATTCCCGGCTGGGCAATGCCAGGTTGCTCAGTCATCTGGAGCTGCTCCAGGTCTTTTTCCGGGCCTTCAATCGGGCCAAGCTGCCGCTTAATTATTCCCAAGGGTTTAACCCGACCCCCAAGGTTTCTTTTAGCCCGGCCCTGCCTCTGGGTACGGAAAGTCTGGCAGAGGTTGTCCTCATCGATCTCTCGGAGCCGCTGACCGATTTGGGCGCTTTTGTGCCTGCGATGAACCGACAGCTTCCCGAGGGGTTGGTCGTGAGCCAGGCTGTGCTGGCAGGCAAGGAACATACGGGCACCATGGTCACCACCTACCATCTCCGCTTGCCTTCATTGCCCGCTCAGGCGGAGCTGGATCGGGTCATGGCCCAGGAAAGCCTGCCGGTGGTGGTCCTGCGCAAGGGCTTGCAAAGGCAGCTTGATCTGCGGCCCTTGCTCCATAGCCTGCGTCTGACCCCGGAGGGCCAGCTGGAGTTGTCCTTGTTCAGCGCGCCCGGACAGCCGGGCGGTAAGCCGGTGGAGGTGGCAGTCAAGCTTTTCGCGCTGCCCGAAGAAGAGATTCGCCGGGCTAGGGTTTTAAAGGTGGCGAGTGAGCCGTATCTGGTTAATGCAAACAAATGAAAAGTGAAGAGTTGATCGTCTCAACAAATCAATTTATTTATCTGGTGAAGTCATGTCTACCGAACTGCTGATCAACGCTACACCCTACGAGATCCGGATCGCCTTGGTGGAACACGGTAATCTGGTGGAGTTTTACCTGGAGCAGCCCCGGGAGAAGGGGCTGGTGGGCAACATCTACCGGGGCAAGGTTGTCCGGGTGCTCTCCGGCATGCAGGCTGCCTTTGTCGATATCGGCTTGGAACGCACCGGCTTTCTCTATGTGGATGATGTTCATATTACCACCGATGATTTTGAGAAACGTCTGGCTAAAAGCGATCGCGCTGAGGACTGTGGTGGCGGCTGTTGCGGCAACGAGACTCCGGACTCTCTTTGTCGGCGCACCCCCGGCCTGAACATCGGCGACCTACTCACCGAGGGGCAGGATATCCTGGTGCAGATCTGCAAGGAGCCTCTCGGCACCAAGGGGGCCCGGTTGACCTGTAATATTACCCTGCCCTGTCGGAACCTGGTCTTTATGCCCATGACCGATCATATCGGGATTTCGCGTAAGATCGAAGATGAAACTGTTCGCAAGCAGCTCCGTCAGGACATAGAAACCTTAAGGCCAGCCGGCACCGGTTTCATCGTGCGTACCGTGGCGGAGAACGCCACCAACGAAGATCTTGAAGCGGACATGGAGTTTCTTCTCCATACCTGGGGGGAGATTCAAGATATCGCCGCCAAGGCCGCGGTTCCGAGTCTGGTGTATGAAGATCTTGATATCACCCTCCGGGTGGTGCGCGATATCTTTTCTCCGGAGGTGGAGCGGGTTGTGGTCGATGACCAGAAAACCTTCAACCGGGTGCAACATTTTGTGGAAACCTTTGCCCCGAAGCTCCAAGGCCGGGTGCAGCTCTCGGACAGCTCGATTCCCCTGTTTGACGCCCATGGCGTCGAGATGGATGTGAACCGGGCCCTGGATAAAAAGATCTGGCTTCGCTGCGGCGGGTACATCATCATCGAGACCACCGAGGCTTTGACGGTTATTGACGTGAACACCGGTCGGTATGTCGGGAAAAGCGGTTTGGAGGAAACCATCTTCAAAACCAATATGGAGGCGGTGAAGGAAATCGCCTATCAGCTCAGGTTGCGCAATATCGGCGGCATTATCATTGTTGACTTCATTGATATGGAAGAGGAAATCCATCGGGATGAGGTTTTTTCCGCCTTCAAGGAGGCGGCCAAAAAGGATAAGAGCCGGATCAACATCCTTAGGGTTTCTGAGTTCGGTCTGGTGCAGATGACCCGCAAGCGCAACCGGGAGGATTTGCGGCACATGATGTGTGAGCCCTGTCTCTACTGCCACGGTGACGGCATGTTGAAGTCAGGTCGGACCATCTGTTATGAGATCTTCCGTAAGGTGGAGCGCGAGGCCAGAAAGGCCTCGGCTGATAATGTCGTTTTGAAGGTGCATCCAAGGGTGGCAGCCATGATGCTCAAGGAGGAGGCGGCGACGATTGACTACCTCCAAGGTTCCACGGGCAAGCAGATTATTATTGAGCCAGTCCGAGAAGTCCATCTGGAAAAATATGAGATCCTCTGGGGGCGGGAATAAACGGTCGGGTTGCGGACTGGAAAAAGAGTGATGCGGGGAGGGGTTTTGCTGGAATATGGGAATATTCTTGCTTGACAATGTAGCCCTGTATGGTATTAAGATCGGTTTCACGCACCAGGCGAGATTGGGTTGAAAAGCCGATTTTGTCTGTTGGTTTTCGGTAGCAATCGAGACCATTGAGGTGTGGGTAAAAAAAGAAGTGTTGTTCATCGAGTCGGCTGGCATCAGCCGTTTATCAGTTGAAGAGTTCAGTTGTTGGAGGAATTATGTACGCAATCATTCGTACCGGCGGTAAACAGTATCAGGTTTCACCTGGCGAACGTGTCCGGGTTGAGAAACTTGCCGGCAATATTGGTGATACCATTGAGTTGTCCGATGTTCTCCTCATTGCCGATGGAGAGGAGGTCAAAATTGGCCAGCCCGTTCTTGACGGGGCCAAGGTCATGGCCTGCATCATCGAACAGGATAAGGCCAAAAAGGTTCTGATCTTCAAGAAGAGACGCCGTAAGGCCTATCGCGTAAAAACTGGTCATCGCCAGCCCTTTACCTCCCTTGAAATCAAGGAAATTTCTGCCTAAATAAGGCTGGAAAAGGTGTGGGCAGTGGAAAAAACAACTGATGGGTGTGTGTGACGCCATCAGAATTGAAACACACGAGGTGTTATTGTGGCACATAAGAAAGCGGGCGGTAGCTCAAAAAACGGTCGTGACAGTAACTCGCAACGGCGAGGAGTAAAAAAATTCGGCGGGCAGATTGTTCGGGCCGGCAATATCCTGGTCCGCCAGGTTGGCACCGTGATCCACCCCGGAAAGAATGTTGGCTGTGGGCGAGATTATACCCTCTTTGCCAAGATTGACGGCGTTGTGAAATACGAAGAATTTGGCCGTGACAGAAAACGGGTCAGCATTTACCCGGTTGAAGCCAAGGTAGAGATAGCAGCGTAAGTAGTCGTAGCGAAGCTGCTGTTACCGGCGTTAGCCCGGAAAGCAGAGTTTGTTTCGTAACGGCTCATCAATAGTGTGTGCTCGCTGCTGCGTTTGCACTGTACTGTGCCGCAGCAGTCTCCGGCAGCAATCTTTTACTGGCGGCGACGATGGCGTTTATCGATGAAGCAAAGTTCTTTGTCAAAGCTGGTGACGGCGGCAATGGGTGTTTGAGTTTCCGACGGGAAAAATTTGTTCCCAAAGGCGGCCCCGACGGGGGTGATGGCGGCGATGGGGGCTCGGTCACGATCGAGGCCTCCCGCAAGCTTGCCTCTCTTCTGGACTTTCGTTTTAAATCCCACTTTCTTGCGCAGAATGGTACCCCCGGCCGGGGCAAAAGGATGTATGGCCGCAAGGGGGAGGATTTCACCTTGTACGTTCCCCTGGGTTCCATCCTCAAGGATGCGGAAACCGGTGAGGTTCTGGCTGAACTGTTGCACGAGGGCGACCGTTTTCTCGCAGCCCGTGGCGGCGAGGGCGGCAAGGGCAATGTCCATTTCGCCTCGGCCCAGAACCGGGCACCACGTATTGCCACCCCGGGCCAAGACGGCGAGGAGCGCTGGCTTCGCATCGAATTGAAGTTGCTGGCGGACATCGGCCTGATCGGCCTGCCTAATGCCGGGAAATCCACCCTCCTTTCCAAGCTGTCAGCCGCCAACCCTAAGGTTGCGCCCTATCCTTTTACCACTCTCGAGCCGCAGCTTGGCGTCATGCATCTTGCCAATTACGACGACTGCATCATTGCCGATATTCCGGGGCTGATCGAGGGTGCGCATACCGGGGCCGGGCTTGGCCACAAATTTCTGCGCCATGTCGAACGCACCCATATCCTCCTCCATGTCATTGACGCCTCTTCTGCCGATGAGCAGCCGCTTCAGGAATACCGCACCCTGGAAAATGAGTTGCGCGTTTATAACGAAGAGTTGATGGATCGGCAGCGTCTGGTGGTGCTCAACAAGATTGATCTGCTGGAAGACGAGGAACGGCTTGCTGCCTTGCAGGAACTCTTTTTTAAAGAGGAGGGGATCAAGCCCCTTGTCATTTCGGCGCTTACCGGGCAGGGGCTCGCCCAGTTGCAGGAAGTGTTGGGAGAGATGCTGGAGTTACGAAGGGTGGAAGCGCAAAAAGCCCATCCTTCTGCTGAAGATGAATAAGCAAAAAAGTTGCGCCGCAACGCAGTAGATTCGGCGTTTTGCGACGCCATTAAGAGAGGCGTGATGACCACAGCGATGGAGCATGACGAAGACCTGGCGTTGCGACGTCGGTTTCTGGACCGGGCCAAAAGGGTCGTGATCAAGGTGGGCAGCGCTGTGCTGACCACCGGAGAAGGGTTGAACCTCCCTGTTTTGGATGCTCTGGCCAAAGAGATTTGCGCGCTGCGGAAGAGCGGTCGGCAGGTGATCTTGGTCAGTTCCGGCGCGGTCGCGGCTGGTCGAGGAAAAATGGGACTTGGCGACCGACCCCTAACCCTGCGGGAAAAACAGGCCGCTGCCGCCATTGGTCAAAGCAGCCTGATGCGCGCCTACGAGAAAATCTTCGAACAGCTGGGCCAGAAGGTGGCCCAGGTTCTCCTTACCCACGACGCCCTGTCCCATCGGGACCGGTATCTCAATGTCCGCAACACCCTCTTTACCCTGCTGGATTGGGGCCTGGTCCCCATCATCAATGAAAATGATACGGTTTCCGTGGAAGAGCTCCGTTTTGGCGATAACGACGCCTTGGGCGCTATGGTCACTAACCTCACCGAGGCGGATATCTTTGTCTGCCTGACCGATGTTCCCGGCCTGTTCTCCGCCAACCCCCTCACCAATCCCGAAGCCAAACCGGTTTATACCGTGGCCAAGATCGACAGCACGGTACAGGGTATGGTGGGTAAGGTGCAAAGTGGCGTGGGTACGGGCGGCATGGGGAGCAAGGTCAAGGCAGCCAAGATGGTGGCGGCGCGGGGCGGCTGTTGTTTTATCGGCCCGGGGCGGGAACCAGACACCATCTCCCGGCTTTTTGCCGGGGAACTGGTCGGCACCTTCTTTTTGCCCCAAGAGGAAAAGCTGGCGAGTCGCAAGCATTGGATTGCCTATACCCTGCGGCCGGAAGGTTTTTTGGTTCTTGATGGTGGCGCTTGCGAGGCTCTGCTCCAAGGAGGGAAAAGTCTGCTTCCTTCTGGAATTCTTGAGGTCCGCGGCAAGTTCGGTATCGGGGCGCCGGTCCAGTGTTTAAATGAACAGGGCGAATCCCTTGCTGCCGGGTTGGTTAATTATGGTTCCGGTGATATCGATAGGATCAAGGGCGTGAAAACCAGCCAGATCGAACAGGTGCTGGAACGGGCTAAAGACAGCGACGAGGTTATCCACCGCGATAATCTGGTAATTCTGTAACGGTTAAGCGGCACCACATCTGCTTTGTCATCAGCCTGCTCATGTGCAATAGCATACTTCGCAGACCTCTTTCGCGCATCTGTGGCACTGCTTAACCGTTATGTGAGTTATGGTAATTTGTGATCGCGCAAACAAACAATGGGAGTACAGGTGATGTCCATCCAGGAAACTATCAGGCAGATGGCGATGGCGGCCAAGAAGGCGTCCCGCAATATGGCCAATCTTTCCACCACGGCCAAGAACAATGCCTTGTTGAAGATGGCTGAGGCGCTTCTTGCCCAAAAAGCCTATATCCAGCAGGAGAATGAAAAGGATCTGGTTGCAGGTCGCGCCAAGGGGCTGTCCGCCGCTATGCTCGATCGGCTGGCCCTCACCGACAAGGTGATCGACAGCATGGTCGCAGGCTTGCGCGAGGTTGCTGCCCTGCCCGATCCGGTGGGTGAGATTGACGAGATGGTCAAACGGCCAAGCGGCATCACCGTTGGCCGGATGCGCATCCCCCTTGGGGTGATCGGCATGATCTACGAGTCGCGGCCCAATGTGACCGTGGATGCGGCAGCTCTCTGCCTCAAGGCGGGCAACGCCATCCTCCTGCGGGGCGGCTCCGAGGCCATCCACTCCAACCTGGCCCTGGCCAAGGTGTTGCAGGAGGTCCTGGCTGCGGAGCGGATCGAGGCTGCGGCTGTGCAGGTAATCCCGATCACCGACCGCGAGGCGGTTACGGCCATGCTTTCCCTTGATGAGCAGATCGACCTGATCATCCCGCGCGGCGGTGAGGGGTTGATCCGTTTTGTGGCTGAGAACTCCCGCATCCCGGTGCTCAAGCATTACAAGGGCGTGTGCCATGTCTTTGTCGATGCGGATGCGGATATGGACATGGCCGTGAACATCGTGATGAACGGCAAGGTGCAGCGGCCCGGGGTGTGCAACGCCTTGGAGGCTCTGCTGGTGCATAAGGATATCGCCGCCGGATTTTTGCCCAAGGTTTGGGCCGAGTTGAAGAAGGCCGGGGTCGAGTTGCGGGGCTGTGCGCAGGCCAAGGCTATTCTGCCGGAGATCACCGCCGCCCTGCCCACGGATTACGGCATGGAGTTTCTCGACCTGATCCTGGCGGTGCGGGTGGTTGCTGATCTGGATGCAGCCATGGACCATATCGTCCAGTACGGCTCCCAGCATACCGAGGTGATCGTCACCAACAGCTATGCCAACGGCCAGCGTTTCCTCCGCGAGGTAGACGCCTCGGCGGTCATGATCAACGCCTCCACCCGGTTCACCGACGGCGGTCAGTTCGGTCTGGGTGCCGAGATCGGTATCAGCACCACCAAGCTGCACGCCTACGGTCCCATGGGGTTGAAAGAGCTGACCACCAGGAAGTTCATCGTTTACGGCGAAGGGCAAATCCGCGCTTAAGCAGGATTCCGGAGAGCGCAGGGTGGAACTTCCGCACAATCTTGGCACACGGGTCGGCATCCTGGGCGGTACCTTCGATCCGGTGCATAACGGCCATCTAGCCATTGCCGAGGCGGTCCGCCAGGCGCTGGCTCTTTCGAGCATCCTTTTTGTCCCTGCTTTTTTGCCGCCCCACAAGCCGACCTACGCCATTTCCGCCTTTCAGCATCGGGCCGCCATGCTGGACCTGGCGGTGGCTGACCGGCCCGGTTGTTCCGTCTCTCGCCTGGAGGCGGAACGTGAAGGGTCTTCCTACAGCATCGATACCCTGCGCACTCTCCGCCAGACCTTTAGTCAGGATGTTCGTCTGTTTTTCATCATCGGCATGGACGCCTTTGCCGAGATCCATACCTGGAAGGCCAATCGGGAGCTACTGGATTATGCCTCTTTCGTGGTGATCGGTCGGCCCGATCATTGCCAGCAATCCTGCGGGCAGACCGTGGCGGCGAATTTCCCCGGCTATGTCTTTAATGAGGCTGCGGGGTGCTGGCAGGGCAATCCTGGCGAGGGTGCAATCCATCCGGTGGCCATGCCGCCCATGGAGGTCTCTTCCACCGCTATCCGCCAGGCAGTGCGAGGAGGGAAGAGTATTCTGGGGGTGGTGCCTGAGGCGGTTGCCCGGTATATCGAGACCAACGGACTGTATCGCTAGGAGCTTGCTTTACGCTTGAAGGGTATTCCTATTTGCCGTCATTTGTTCCGCCTGGAGGCGAGATAGGAAACGGTGCTTTGAAACCTGTCAGTTCTGGCGGGCACAACAGGGAACTCGCTAAAGGATCGCGGACAAAGGTACGCAAGTGGCGAACATTTGGATTTTTTGCCTCGGCATTGATTTTCTTGATTTCATCTGTCGGCACCGGCCCTGAATACTCGGTCAGGTGCCGCTCCATTCTCTGTGTGCCGATGACTACATTAGCTTCCTTGATCGCAGCCGGAACTTCCCTTATCTGAATTTGTTGCCACATCTTGCCGTCGTACTTGAAGAAAACATAGGGAGGGTTTGGTCTCCTCCACTTGTTGTAAGCAATGCAACCGGCGGTAGTGGTGACGAGATAGGGAACGTTATCCACCACATCAAGGGCAAGCAGAATCAGGCTCGATTTCTCTGGTTCCATGCCGAATTCGCTTTCCCAGGTGATCCGCTTATTCGTACCCGGAAGTGAGAAAGAAATCATGTGTTTGGCAATTGGCACTTCCTGACCGATCTCGTGGCGTCCGCCACGGGTCTGCGACCGTTCCACGATGATCTTCTGCCCATCATGTAGCAGCACCTCCTCTTTCCAACTCGCTCTCAGCCCCAGTGGGTTATTACTGCCCATGGCCATGCAGCCAGTTGCGGTTGAGAGCAAGACTGCAAGCACAACTCCCTTGGTCATCAAAAAAAATGTCCTGTATTGCATGGGGCAAGTCTCCGCCTGTTGTCCTCGTTGAGGGTATAAGTGCATCGTAATGGCTGTTATACCACAGTCCTGGCCGAAGCGGTCTCGTCCTCTTCCGGCGTGGCCTTGGTCAGGGTGGTCAGATAGCGGGCTCCTTTTTCAATCTGGTCGGCAATGCGCCGGACATCGCTCATCAGGTCGATGAGCGAGACCATCAGTCCCACCGGCAGCAGGTTCTTGGTTCCGGCCTTGAGCAGGCTTGATTTGAGATGGTGATACATCTCCTCCGTTTCCTTGAACAACGCGGCGCACTCCTTTGGCTCATAGTCTTTTCTGGCTACATCGCTCATCTCCAACAATTTCACCACCTGTTGTTTGTACCCGCCTATTTCCTGGGCCAAAGCAGCATCCTCCACCGGGCGGCTCTGTTGCTGCATCTGGGCGACCCGCAGGGACACGTCGGCAATCTCTCGGTAGTAGCTGGTCACCCGCAGGGCGTTGGGGAGCACATGGTCAAGCTCCTCCGGCAGGCTACCGCGGCGGACCAGATTGATGAAGTTGCCCACCTCGATCTCCAGTTTGAGCAGGACCTGGCGGTCAGCGTCAAGCTGGAGGCTGGGGCCTGCCTCGCTGCTCATGGCACCCTTGGCCATGCGGCGGGCGATGTTGCCGATCCGCTCGATTTCCTTGGCCAGGGCGTGGAAGGCCAGCACCGGGGTGGCCGCGATGTTCTTGTCCAGATAGAGGGGCCTTGCCTCGTCTTCTTCGTGGGAGCGAAACCAGCCCTTGAGCTGCTTGACCAGAAGTCTGGTGAATGGCCAGATCAGGCAAACCCCCAGGATGTTCACCGAGGTGTGGAACAGGGCCAGGAGGATGCTGGCGTTGGCAGGGAGGTGGAGAATCTCCGGGAAGTCCAGCAGCGCTTGGAGAAGAAAGGGCAGCAGGATCAGGGCCACGGTGCCGGTGGCCAGGTTGAAGATGACATGGGCCGCAGCAACCCGCTTGGCATTTGGGGTGGCGCCCAATGCGGCCAGAGCTGCGGTGGAGGTGGAGCCGATGTTGGCGCCGATGACCATGGAGGCGCCGGAGTCCAGAGGGATAAGGCCACCGGCTGCGGCGGTGAGGGTGATGACCATGGTGGCGCTCGATGACTGCATGATCACGGTGAGCAGGAGACCGATGGTCAGGAAGGCGAGATGACTCAGGATGCCGCCGCCCATGAGGGTGAGCGGCATGCCGAGTCCGGCTCCGGCAAAGGTGGCCCGCAACAGGTCGATGCCGGTGAAGAAGACGCCGAATCCGGCCAGTGTCTCGCCCAGCGCCTCATAGCGGCGGTTGCCCCTGTTGAGCCGCAGGAGCATGCCAAGGCCGATGAGCGGCAGGGCCACGAGCTTGACCGCGCCCTGGAAATCGATCAGGCTCACCAGCCAGCCGATCATGGTGTGGCCGATATTGCTGCCGTACACGATGGTGATGGCCTGCATGAGGTCCATGAGTCCGGCATTGACAAAGCCGATGGTGGCCACGGTCACCGCGCCGGAGGACTGCACCAGGGAGGTGATCAGGGCGCCGGAGAGGATGCCCCTGAGCGGGGTCGAGGTGGAGCGCTCCAGAATGGTGCGCAGGGTGTTGCCCGCGGCGATCTTGAGGCCCTCGGTCATGAGCTGCATCCCCAGCAGGAAGAGGCCGATGCCCCCGATAAAACTGCCAAGGATGGAAAGGTTCATGTTGCGGGCTCCTTTTTGAATCGGATGCTGTTTTTCTTATAATACCTGGTGTCTGCAGGATAGGCAATTGGTTGATCATATTGAAAATATTTACCGTAGTGCGGACCGCGTAATCTTCAGAGAGTTTTTTAATTGGAGAGAGGGGTTGGCTTTCTGTATGATACAGAAAGGCGTTCCTGTTTGTCGTTGCGCCGTACAGCCTTACAGTCATAAAACAAGAGAGAGCGACAACCATGCACAACCAGCGAAGCAGTGGCGTCCTTTTGCATCTTACCTCCCTGCCAGGTCCTTTTGGCATCGGGACCCTTGGCAAGTCCGCTTTTGAGTTTGTCGATTTTCTGAATGCGGCCGGCCAGAGCTTTTGGCAAATTCTGCCCTATGGCCCGGTGAGTGGCATCTTTGATAATTCGCCTTACATGAGCCTGTCCGCTTTTGCCGGGAATCCATTGCTCATTGATCCCGCGCAGCTTGTGGGGGCAGGGCTTCTGCGGCGTGAGCAGGTGGAAATCCCGCATGATTTTTCCGAATATCAGGTTGATTTTGCCGCTGTTCGTGCCTTTAAGGATAAAATCTTGGAGCTTGCATTTCTGGAGTTTCGGCTGGTCGGTGATTCGGCACCGTTTGCGGATTTTTGCCAGGCAATGCCCTGGCTTGACGACTATGCGCTTTTTATGGCGTTGCGGGAAGAATTTGCGGCGGCGCCATGGTTGTCGTGGCCAACAGACATTGCTCGCCGCACGCCGGAGGCCCTTGCCCAATGGCGTGAAACCCTGACTGAGCGCATCTTTTTTCATCGATTTGTTCAGTTCTGCTTTTTTAGCCAATGGCAGATACTGCGGGATTACACCCATAGTCACGGCGTAAGGATAATCGGCGATATTCCTATCTATGTCGCACTGGATAGTGCCGATGTCTGGGCGCACCAGGAATGCTTTGTCCTTGATCCCGAAACTGGGCAGCCTACCCATGTGGCAGGCGTGCCCCCGGATTATTTCAGCGACACCGGTCAACGCTGGGGAAATCCGCTCTTCAAGTGGTACAGCGATCGGGGAGAAATGAATGTGTCTCTGCTCGATTGGTGGGGGCAGCGGTTTCGTCATATCTGCCAGACGGTAGATGTCGTCCGCATCGATCATTTTCGTGGTTTTGAGGCATACTGGCAGATTCCGGCCTCGGAGGAGACCGCAATCAACGGGGAATGGGTTAAAGGGCCAGGGTTGGTATTTTTTTCTGAGATGAAAAAACATTTGGGTGAGTTGCCGATTATCGCCGAAGACCTGGGGGTAATCACCCCGGAGGTAGAACTGCTCCGCGATACCTTTGGTTTTCCGGGCATGAAGGTGCTGCAGTTTGCCTTTGACTCTGACGAACACAACGCCTATCTGCCCCATAACTACACCACGGTAAACTGCGTGGCCTATACCGGTACCCATGATAACGATACGACCCTGGGTTGGTACTTCAGTAATACGGTTATGCAGGCCAGCAAGACCAAGGCCTTGCGTTATGCCCACAGCCAGCCGGGCAGCCCCATTCACTGGGACTTTATTCGTCTGGCTTATGGTTCGGTTGCCAATTTGGTTATTGTGCCGCTCCAGGATGTTCTTGGGTTTGGCAGCGATTGCCGGATGAATATCCCCGGCACCTCGCAGGGGAACTGGCGCTGGCGTTGCGCGGCCAGATTTTTGAATGATGAAACAGCCAGGGCCTTACGGGATGAGGTTGTGTTTTATAACCGGTTGCCAATCCATGCTGTTGATTCAGGTGAAAGGGAGAAATGAGATGAAGGTTCTGGCCTTGAGCGGGAGTCCGCGGAAAAAAGGCAATTCCGAGACCCTGCTGCGCGCTATTCTGAAAGGGGTTAAGGCAGCTGGTGGCGAGGTCGAATTGCTTCGTTTGTATGATCTGCGTCTTCAGCCGTGTATAGGTTGCGGCGGCTGCGATAAAACCGGGGAATGTGTGCTGGAAGACGACATGCAGGAGTTGTATCCAAAAATCCTTGCCTCACAGCGGGTGATTCTTGCCTCCCCCATCTATTTCTACGGAATCACCGCCCAGGCCAAGGCCTTTGTCGATCGTTGCCAGGCCCTGTGGAACAGAAAACGGCTCCAGAAGGAAAAAGGCGAGTGGTGCAAGGATCCCAGCCGGAAGGGTCTGCTGGTGGCAGTGGCCGCCACGCATGGGGAAAAGGTTTTCGATGGGGCGATTCTTACTGCCAAGTATGGATTTGATGCCATGGCTATGGAGTATGGTGGGGAATTTGTGGTCAAGGGTATGGATGGCCGTGGGGAAATGGCAAAGGATGCGGCTATCCTGGCGCAAGCGGAACAGGCAGGCAGAAAATTTATGGATTGAAACAGGATGGTTGTGAGGTTTTCCCCCTGTGGGCTCAAAGGGGAAGAGGAATAAAAGATTGACAAACTCCCTTCCATCATTTAAAAAATGGCGCACAGCATGGCCCCTTCGTCTAGTGGTCTAGGACGCTGGCCTCTCACGCCGGTAACACGGGTTCGAGTCCCGTAGGGGT
>CALMMG010000165.1 GCA_937868185.1 uncultured Pseudomonadota bacterium | reverse complement strand
AATGGTACTGCCAGGGAAGCTTGGTGGGAGAGTAGGTCGCCGCCGATTCTTTTTTGTAGTAAAGCCCTTCCCCTCAAAAGGAAGGGCTTTTTTTTTGCCTTCTCTACGCCCTCTCTTTCTCCCTTCTGTGTCAACTCCGGTACAATTCACATTTTTTTCAAAAAAAAATGATATGATATATATAATGGGATAATTAGAGAATATTCTTCAGTTCAAGAGGATATTCTCTAATTTGGCCCTTTTCTTGTTTTCTGGTTATCGCTATCTCTTCGATATTCTGATGAATATTTTCGTGGCATGCTCCTTGCTCTCTTTACCTTCAAGCGTCAGATCGGAATCCTTTGAATATAAGGCTTCCCCCTGATTTTTAGTAAAATCGTATCCTGTGTGGGGATATGCAACACAAGGAGGAACAGATGAGAAAAATAGCGGTGTTTACCCTTATTCTTTTGATGAGTGCAGGGCTTGTTTGGGCTAAGGACTATGAGATACAGAAAAAAGCAGGCGACCTAAGTGTGGTGGTGAAAATGGATAGAAATCCTGCCGTGATGGGAGAAAACGGGGTTATCGTAACCGTGAGGGATTCCACAGGCAAGGAGGTAACGGATGCCGGGGTAAAGGCTGAGTATTCCATGCCTGCCATGCCGGGAATGCCGGCCATGAATTACGGATCAGTTCTTGCCTTGGAGCAAAACACTTATCATGGGAAATTGAATTTTTCCATGTCCGGTCCCTGGAATGTGGTACTGAAGATCGTGCGTGGCGGCAAGACTGTGTCGACAAAGTTCAGCGTGGATGTGCAGTAGGTGTTTGGGTCAGAGAGGGAACAGCTCATGGGATATGATTCCGGGTGGATGAAAAGGGTTTTTATCCTGCTTGCCGCAGGTTTTCTGCTGTTTGTCCCGCAGGCAGCGGTATGGGCTGGGGAGTTGCAGCTTCAAGGCCTTATTGATGAGGCCTTGAAGGCCAGCCCCGAGATTCAGGCCTCTCGCGCAAAGGCTTTGGCTTCCACCTATCGGGTGCCCCAGACGATGAGTCTGCCGGATCCGATGGTCATGGCTGGATACCAGAATGTCGGAACAAATCGTCTCACCTTTAACGAAGCGGCAGATTCCCAGTTTGTTTTTTCCGCTTCTCAGCAGTTTTTCTTCCCAGGAAAACGGGCGTTGAAGGGTGAAGCGGCCACTAAGGAAGCGGAAAGCCTTTCCGCTTCATCAAAGGCGGTGCGCTTGCGGACGATCGCAACGATTAAGGAACTCTACTATGATCTGTTCCTTGCCCATCAGAGCATGGATTTGGTCAGGGAGAAGGGCTTGCTCCTTCGCAAGATCGAAGACGCGGCCCTGGCTCGGTATGCCTCTGGGGGCGGCATGCAGCAAGACGTCCTCATGGCGCAAACCGAGAAGTATATGCTTCTCGAGCGGGAGGAGATGCTGAAGCAAAGAATCAAAACCCTGGAAGCTGCGCTGAATTCCACTGTCGGGAGGGACCAGGCTGTCCCCCTGGACAGGCCTGTGTCGCCAGTGTTTGTTCCATATCCCAAAACCCTGCCCGACCTGATTGCCGCCGCTTACGAAAATTCTCCGGAGGTTAAGTCCAGGGAGAAAATGGTGGCCTCGCTTGACGCTAAGGTTCGGGTGGCGGAAAGGGAGTATTATCCTGATATCACCGTGACCGGCAATTATGGGTTGAAAGGCCAAGCTTACGAAGACATGTGGAGCCTGAGCACCACCGTCAACATCCCTTTATATTACACCACCAAACAGCGGCCTGCTGTTCATGAGGCCGAGGCCTCCTTGAGCGGGGCAAAAAACGAGCTGCAAACAGTCCGCCTGCAGCTTTCCTCCGCTATCCAAGAGAATTATGCCTTGATGCAGACCACCGAGCGGCTGATGGAACTCTATCGCCAAGGTCTCAACAAGAAGATCCATCAGGATTTTCAAGCGGCTTTGGCCTCATACGCCACGGGCAAAACCGATGCCTTGACCGTGATCTCCCGGATTAAAACCATTACCGAGATAGAGACCTCCTATTGGGGGCAGTTGGTGGAGCGGGAGAAGGCCTTGGCCCGTCTTGAGGCCTTAACGGGGGGGACAGATTCCCGCACGGAGGATGAGCTACAATGAACAAGAAGAACACCATGATCCTGATAGTTCTTTTTATCGCAGTCGTAGTCTTTGTCGGGTTTGCTGGCAAAGAGGGTGGGATTTTTCGTAAAAAGGTCCAGAAGGCTGTGGTGCAGACCACCGCGCAAACGCAGGAGCAGGCTGCTCCCTCAGTGCAGCCCGAGCCCGGTGGTGACGCAGTTTCTCAGGTAGCGCAGTCTTCTCCTGGAAATGAGCAACCCCTTTCCGCTCCGGAGGAAGAAGCGCCAACCGTTGAGATCCCCGAGGCCGGACAGCGGTTTATCGGGGTGAAAACTGCCACTGTCGTGGAGAAAACCCTCAACAAAACCATTAGGACCGTGGGCCGCGTCGAGTATGACGAAAGAAAGATCGCTACGGTCAATACCAAGATTGAGGGCTGGATAGAAAATCTTCGGGTTAACTACACGGGCAGATATGTGCAAAAGGGTGAAATACTGGCCGAAATCTACAGCCCGGAATTGGTGGCTGCCCAGCAGGAATACCTCAATATTCTTAAGTGGTCGCGCCAGAGTGTTGCTCCTGCCGGAGCAGAAGAGTCTTCGGCCATAAACCGGATGCTGGCCCAGGATGCTGAAGCCATGCGGCAAGCCGCCCGGCAACGTCTGCGTTTTTTTGATATCAGCGAGGCGCAGATTCGCAAGATTGAGGCGACAGGTTCCCCCTTGCGGACCCTGGCTGTTTTCAGTCCGGTGAGCGGGTATGTGGTGCAGAAATCTGCCTTGCAGGGGATGAAGGTGCAACCAGGTGAGAAGCTTTTTGATCTGGTGGATACCTCCACGGTTTGGGTGGTGTCCGATATCTACGAGTATGAACTTGCCTCGATCAGAACCGGGCAGAAGGCTGAGATCACCTTAGGGTCATTACCGGGGAGGGTGTTTGTTTCCGCCATCGAGTATGTGGCCCCGATTCTTGCCGGAGAGACCCGGACGGACAAGGTTCGTTTTACCTTGGAGAATAAGGGCGGAGAGTTGAAGCCGCAGATGTACGCCAATGTGGAAATCAAGATTCCCCTTGGTAGCAGACTTGTCGTGCCGGATGCTGCGCTGATCAATACCGGCGCCCGGCAGCTTGTTTATGTGGACAAGGGCGATGGCTATTTTGAGCCCCGTGAGGTCTCGGTGGGCGTCAAGGCCGAGGGGATGTCGGAGATCCTCCGCGGATTGCAGGGTGGGGAAAAAGTGGCCTCGGCGGCGACCTTCCTCATTGATTCTGAAGCCCGTCTCAAGGGGGTGGTGAAGTAATGATCGCTCGCGTCATCGATTTCAGCGCCCGGAACAGGTTCCTCGTTTTCCTTCTGATCTTTTCTCTTGTAGGCTGGGGGATCTGGGCCATTCGCAACACGCCTCTCGATGCGATCCCAGATTTAAGCGACACCCAGGTCATCATCTTTACCCAATGGGAAGGACGCAGTCCTGATCTCATCGAGGACCAAATCACCTACCCGATTACCTCGACCCTTCTTGCCGCACCACAGGTGCAGGTGGTGCGCGGGTTTTCTTTCCTGGGTTCCTCCTTTGTCTATGCCATTTTCAAGGAAGGCACCGACATTTACTGGGCCAGGAGCCGGGTGCTGGAATACCTCCAGGCGGTGAAGGACAAACTACCCGCCGGGGTGAATCCTGTTCTGGGCCCGGACGCCACCAGCGTTGGCTGGGGATTTTCCTATGCCTTGGTGGATGAGACCGGGCAACAGAACCTCGCTGAACTCCGTTCCATCCAGGACTGGAATATCAAGCTTGCCCTGGAAAGCGTGCCGGGGGTTGCCCAGGTCGCCAGCATCGGCGGTTTTGTGCGCCAGTATCAGGTGAGCATCGATCCCAACCGGCTCCAGGCCTACAACCTTCCTATTACCGCGGTCATGGAGGCCATCCGTAAGAGCAATAAGGATGTCGAGGGGAGGGTGCTGGAGTTCTCCGGGGTCGAGTACATGGTGCGCGGCCGGGGATACCTCAAGGGGCTTAAGGATCTGGAGAATATAGTCGTGGGCGGCAACGGCAGGGGAACTCCTATCTTTCTCAAGGATGTCGCCAGTATTCAGCTTGGCCCGGAGATCAGGCGCGGCCTTGCTGATCTTAACGGACAAGGGGAGGTCGCCGGAGGGATTGTCGTGGTCCGGTTCGGGGAAAATGTCCTCAATGTCATCGATCGGGTCAAGGAGAAGATCCACGAGAGTGTTGAGCCGAGCCTGCCCAAGGGGGTGAAGCTTGTTGTCACCTATGACCGTTCCGACCTCATCCACCGAGCCATCGATACCCTGACCGAGGAACTGCTCAAGATCTCCTTGGCGGTGAGCGTGGTTTGCCTGGTGTTTTTGTTCCATCTGCCCAGCGCCTTGGTGGTTATTTTCACCCTGCCGATCGCGATCATCATCTCGTTCATCTGCATGTTTTACTTGGGGGTGACCGCCAATATCATGAGCCTGAGCGGTATTGCCATCGCCATTGGGGCCATGGTGGACGCTTCGATCATCATGGTCGAGAACGCCCATAAGAAACTGGAAGAGTGGGAGATCGCAGGCAAACCAGGCAGTCGAAACGAGGTGATCATTGAGGCAGCCAAGGAGGTGGGGCCTTCCCTGTTCTTCTCCCTGCTGGTGATCACCGTGGCCTTTCTGCCGGTCTTTACCCTGCAGGCGCAGGCCGGGCGTCTGTTCAAGCCCCTGGCCTACACCAAGACCTTTGCCATGCTTTTTTCGGCTTTTCTCGCCATCACCCTGACCCCGGTTCTGATGACCATTTTCATCCGGGGTAAGATCCTGCCCGAGGAGAAAAATCCTGTCAGTATCTTTCTTCATTGGCTGTATGCGCCCTTCGTGCGGTTTGTCCTCCATTACAAAAGGGCGGTAATCGTTGCAGCACTCATCATCATGGCTGTCAGTGTGTACCCGTTCCTGAAGCTCGGTTCCGAGTTTATGCCGCCGCTGTATGAGGGCGCGCTCTTCTATATGCCGGTGACCTCTCCGGGTGCATCCGTCTCAGAGGCGTCGAAGCTTCTTCAGCTCCAGGACAGGATTTTGAAGGAGATTCCCGAGGTGGCCCAGGTCTTCGGCAAGGCCGGGAGGGCGGAAACCGCTACGGACCCGGCCCCCATGGAGATGTTTGAAACCGTGATCAATCTCAAGCCCGAGTCGCAATGGCGGCCGGGGATGACGGTGGAGGGTCTGAAAAACGAGATGAACGACGCCCTGTCCATCCCGGGGGTGGCCAACTCCTTTACCATGCCGATCAAGGCCCGGATCGACATGCTCTCCACCGGTATTAGAACCCCGGTGGGGATCAAGGTCATGGGGCCGAATCTTGAAGAGATTGAAAAGCTGGGAACCGCCATTGAGTCACGGCTCAACGGCATGTCCGGCCTCAGGAGTGTCTATGCGGAGCGGGTAACAACCGGGTATTTTCTCGATTTTGACATCAAGCGGGAAGAGGTGGCTCGGTATGGCTTGTCTGTGGATGAGGTGGAGGAGGTTATCCAGTCGGCAATCGGCGGGATGAACCTCACCGTGACCGTCGAGGGTCGGGAGCGCTATCCGGTGAATGTCCGCTATGCGCGGGAATTGCGGGAAGACGTCGAACAGCTGAAAAGGGTGCTGGTCCCGGTGCCTGGTGGTATGGGGGTGTCGAGACCGGGAGACATGTCACCGACTCAGCCTGCTCCTCCACCCACCGGCGATCTTCTCCAAATTCCTCTTGGGGTTCTCGCCGAGATCAAGATCGTCAAGGGCCCGCCCATGATCAAGAGCGAGGCCGGTCTCTTGGCGTCCTATGTGTATATCGATTTTTCCGGCAGGGATGTGGGCGGCTTTGTGGCCGAGGCCAAGCAGCGGGTTGCCTCGCTGAACATACCCAATGGCTACCGGTTGGAGTGGAGTGGCGAATACGAGCATCTGGTGAAGACCCATGAGCGGCTGAAGCTTGTAATCCCGCTCACCCTGCTGGTCATTTTCCTGCTCATCTTTTTAAACACCAAGTCGGTGATCAAGACGGCGATTGTCTTGCTTGCCGTGCCCTTTTCGTTGGTCGGCTCCTTCTGGCTTTTGTACATCCTTGGCTACAATATGAGCATCGCGGTTTGGGTGGGGATCATCGCCCTGGCCGGAATCGACGCGGAGACCGGGGTGGTCATGCTTCTCTATCTTGACCTTGCCTGTGATAAATGGAAAAAAGAGGGGAAATTGCAGAGCCGTGACGATCTGAAAGAGGCAATCATGTTTGGGGCGGTAAAGAGAATTCGGCCCAAGCTCATGCTGGTGGGCGCCACGCTGCTTGGCCTGGTCCCCATTATGTTCAGTAACGGTACTGGGGCCGATGTGATGAAACGGATTGCCGCGCCCATGGTGGGAGGGATCGGCACCTCAACCATTCTCGAACTGCTTATCTATCCGGCCATCTATCTGCTTTGGAAACAGAGGGATTTCAGAAAGAAGACGGACCTCGTTCGGTAGGGATTTTCCCTGTTCCCTCTGGGGAAAGGGTACGGGAGACGCACCCGGATTTTCAGGTGCTGTTGTGTCGCGGCTATGCCCAAAAAACCACTGGCCTATCATTCAGGCGAGGGGTGGTGGTTCTTTTTTTGATGGAAAACTTGCCGTTTCTGCTTTAGGGTAGGCGGGAGTTATTTTTCCCCAACCTTCACCTTTTTGGCACGGCACGTTCATGGTAGATTCCTTAATTTCCCAAACGGTTCTTGACGCAAACGCGCTTTTGGAAAGCAGGCAGGAAGGCATGGCCCTGCTTGATACCGAGGCGCGTTTTGTGTCTGTGAATCCCGCCTATGTCCGTCTGCTGAAAGAGGTTTTTAATCTCACGGTCGGACCCGGTTCGCGCCACCAGTATGTTTTGCCCAACAGCCAGCGGGCTTGGGCCAGCGACCTGTACCAGCGGGCCCTTTCCGGCAAGAAGTTCACCGTGGATTTCAATCGGACCTGCCCCGAGGGTGGGGTCTGCACCTTTGAGCGTTCGTTTAGTCCAGTGCACCATAATGGTCGGTTGGCCGGATTCTCCGAGGTGATCCGGGATGTGACCGTGGAGCGCAGAAGAGAGGCGGAACTGCGCCGGGCCTATGACGAGCTGGAGAAACAGCTTGCCACCCGGACCCGAAGCTATCAAGAATACAACGCGATTCTGGCCCAGGAGATCATCGAGCGGCAGCAGGCCGAGGAGGATCTTCTGGAAAGCGGGGAGCGGTTGTCGCAGATCTTGCAGGCCAGTTCCATCCCCACCTTTGTTATCGACGAAAACCATACCCTCACCCACTGGAACAAGGCCTGTGCCGTGATGACCGGGCTTTCGGCCAGCGAGATGGTAGGCACCCAGAACCAGTGGAAGGCCTTTTATCTCTACCAGCGCCCCATTCTCGCCGATCTGGTGCTCAATGGGGCTGAAGAGGCGGATATCGCCAAGTTTTACACCGGCAAGTACCGGCCTTCCTCCCTGGTAAAGGGGGCCTATGAGGTGGAGGATTTTTTCGATTTCGGCCACGAGAGCAAGTGGCTTTTTTTTACCGCCGCGCCGATCAAGAATCTGGCCGGGGATATCATCGGCGCCATTGAAACCTTGCAGGACATCACAGACCGCAAGCGCATGGAGGCCGAGGTCCGGCGGATGAACGACGCCCTGGAGGCACGGGTCGAGGAGCGGACCAATCAGCTGACCCGCACCTACGAGCAGTTGCTCCATGCAGAGAAATTTAGCGCGGTGGGCAAGCTGGCCGCCTCCATTGCCCATGAGTTCGGCAATCCGATCATCGGTATCCGCAACTTTTTGTTGGGTCTGCGCAAGTATGTGAAGCTGGAGAAGAGCGATGCCGAGATGCTCGATGTGGCCATCGCCGAATGCGTGCGGGTAAAGGATCTGATCAGTACCTTGCAGGACTTCAACCGACCCACCACTGGCAAGGTCGCCTCGGTTGACCTGCACCGGATCATCGAAGAGCTGCTCCTGCTTGGCAAAAAGAAACTCAGTGACAAACAGATCACGGTGGAGCGCCATTTTGCCCGGGAGCTGCCCCTGATTCAGGCGGTGCCGGACCAGATCAAGCAGGTGCTTCTCAATGTGATCGGCAACGCCGAAGAGGCCATCCCCGAAACCGGCGGTACCATCACCATCACCACCGAGGTGGCCGGAGAGAATGTCCGGATTCTCATCCAGGATACGGGCAAGGGCATCCGGCCCAAGGACATAGGGTCGATCTTCGAGCCGTTTTTCTCAACCAAGCCGGCGGTGGAAGGCACCGGTCTGGGGTTGTCCGTGAGCTACGGTATTGTCAAGCGGCACGGCGGCGATATCACGGCCAAGAGCGTCCGCGGCAAAGGGGCGCTGTTCACCATTAGCCTGCCCATCGATGGGGTTCCTGGCGAAGAGGATTCGCTGCCGATTTTCAAGTAGTTCCCTTCCCTGTTTCAGCTCTACTTTTCCTTGCTGCTTATCCCGCTCCCGCAGCCGCCGTCACAGCCGCAGCCGTTGTCCGACCCGCCACCACCAATCTTAAACCACCTCCGGATCAGCGCAATCATCGGCCTGACTGACAGGGCCAAAATTACCAGGGTTGCAGCCAGCTGGAGCGGATAGGGAATGAGCTCTCCGGCTTGTCCGACCACGGCTTTTGCCGAGATGCCATTGATTGCGTAAATCCAGTCCAGGGTCAGGCCGAAGAGCACGGCGGTAACGGCGATGCAGGTAAGGTAGACGGCAGTGGCGCGCTTCCCCAGCAGCCCGACCAGCACCGAGATGGTGGCCATGTTGGTGGCCGGCCCCACCAGGAGAAAGACCAGGGCCGCGCCGGGGCTGACGCCCTTGAGGATCATCGCTGCGGCAATGGGGGTGGAGGCGGTGGCGCAGATATAAAGGGGAATGCCGAAGGCCAGCATCAGGAGCATGGCAATAAACCCCCCGCCAAGATAGGCGGTAATCAAGTCGTCCGGCACCAGAGCGGAGATCAGCCCGGCCAGCAGCAGCCCGACGAAAAACCAGCCCGCCAAATCCCCCCAGAGTTCGCCAAAGGCATAGCCCATCCCGGCCCGAATCTTTTCCAACAAGGTATGGTGATGGGCGTGTTCCGCTGGCGGGCAGTCTACCCCGCTGCAACACCCATCCACCGCACAGGAAAGATCGGCAGCCATGGCCAGCTGGGGTCTGGGCGGGTTGTAGGTGTTTTCGATGCCCCCGGCAATGAGGGCGGAGACAAAGGCGGCCAGGGGCCGGGCCACGGTCATGAGCGGGTCCAATAGGGCATAGCTGACGCTGATGGAGTCAATGCCCGACTCCGGGGTGGAGATGAGAAAGGCGGTGGTCGCCCCGTTGTTGGCCCCCTGTCGTTTCAGGGAGGCCGCGGCAGGCAGTACCCCGCAGGAACATAGGGGTAGGGGGATGCCGAGTAGGGCCGCCTTGAACACCGAGCTGTAGCGCCCCTGGCCCAGATGGCGCGCGACATAGCTCGGCGAAAGAAAGACCTTGAGCAACCCGCCGATGAGGATGCCGAAGAGGATATAGACTCCGGCGTCCAAAAGGAGCTGCCAGGATTCGTTGAAGATGTTGGCCAGAAGATGCATGTGATGATTCCGCAGGGGTTATCGGGAAAGGGGGCCGCTTTCCGAGGAGATCCTTACGCACAATGTGCAGAAGAGTGCGGTCGCTTCGCAATAGTCTAGCCTAAACCGTTCAAGCCGCAAGTTGTTTTTCTGGGAGGTGCTGTTTGCCGTTAATTGGGAACGATCGTCCCAGTAAGAGTGTGTACTATAATTGGTCGTTTTTTTGCCCGGAACCGTATAGAATGGCGCTCCATCACCAAAGCAAGGAGCGGCATATGCACGAAATTATCAACTGGCTTGTGGCGACTGTCGGAGCCATGGGCTATCCGGGGATATTCATTCTGATGGCCATGGAGAGTTCGGTGATTCCGATCCCCAGCGAGCTGGTCATGCCCCCGGCCGGCTATCTCGTGCAGGCGGGGCAGATGGAGATGCTGCCTGTTATACTTTGCGGTACGCTCGGCAGCCTTTTTGGCGCCTACCTCAATTATTTCGCCTCCCATTACCTGGGCAGGCCGCTGCTCTTGAAGTATGGCAAGTACGTTTGGATCACCGAGGAGAAGTTTGCCAAGGTCGAGACCTTTTTCCTGCGGCACGGGGAGATCTCGACCTTCATCGGCCGCCTCCTGCCGGTGATCCGCCACCTCATTTCCCTGCCGGCCGGGCTCTCCGGCATGAACCACCTGAAGTTTTCCCTCTACACCCTGTTGGGCGCGGGAATCTGGGTGACGGTGCTTTCCTGGCTCGGCTATTTCATCGGCAGCAATCAGGAGCTGATTTTTGCCTACTCCCACCAGATCCTTTATGGGGTGCTCGGCCTCTCCGCCCTGATCATCGTGATCTACATCAAGCTGCAGCCTAAGAAAGAAGACGAGCGAGGGTGAAAAAATGGGCAGCCCACAGGGATGCCCATTTGCTCCGTCAGCTTTCAGCGTCCGGTGACGAACATCTCGCCATAGGGCCAATCCGCAATGCCCCCTTCCAAAATCTGTAACCGCTTTTCATCCACCCCTTTGCTCTGCAGGTAGTCGTAGCTGTTTTTCGCCCCGCTCTTGCCCCTGGGGCAGAGCACCGTCACCGGCGCCTTGCTGGCGTTGATGGTTGGCAGTGTCTTGTCCAGACGCGCTTTTTCCTCGTCGCTTTTGGCGGGGAAGGCATTGGTTTCGATGGAGCCGGGCAGATGGTGTTTCTCGAACTGGTCCGCAGGCTGGATATCCACCAGGATCACCTCCTGCTTTTCGTCCAGCATCTTCTTGAGGTTTGCCGGGGAGATGTAGTTGGTCGCCAGGGCGGGCGCGGTAGCCACCAGGGTAAAGGCCAGGGATAATGCGATACGTTTGAACATGGTATTCCTCCGTTTGGGTGAAAGTTGAGGATATGTATGTACCAGCAGGGAGGAGGGGAAGGCCAATAGGTAATTACGAAATAACTGTTTGGTATTTATCGGGAAAAAGAATGGTATTCGTTGGCGCCGGGATTCCAGAAGTGCGGCAACATCTCTTGTTAATATCGCTATTCGTATTTTTTCCGTGTTGTGGTAAGCGCAAAGGTTTGATAGGCTGGTTTGGGCTAAATGTTAGGGCTTGTGACCTTGTTCAAAGATTGGTGTATGAAAGAAAATGACGGATGTTGCCATTGTTTGTTGAATCGTATCGGGTAATTAATAACAAAAAAAATATTACGCAGTACGGGCCAATATTGTGCTATGCAGTCACCTATATATAAACATATTATCCCGTCCGGGATATCGCATGTTAGGTAGGAAGGATGCAATGAGAGAAAAGGTGTCAGCAATACTGTTTGTTATAGTATTGGCATACATTGCTGTATTCAGCGCGGAAGTTTTCAATAAGCTATTTATTGATGTGGATAATAAATTCACTGAGGCGGCTTCTGGTGCATTTCTCGGTGCGTTTTTGGCCTTTGTTTTTGTTAGGTTTGGTGATTTCTTTAAATCTTATTCAGATCGTGTTACAAAAGGTCATAGCGGTCTTATTAAGCTAGAGCATTTGTTAAATAGTTTACTTGGTGAGCTAGATGACAATGCTTACATAATTGATATCTTCGAAACAAACTACAAAAAGCACGCAGAACAGAGTTCGCAAAATAGTGTGTTCTTGTGGGGTAACAGACTAAGTGAGGTTCTGTTAATTGGTGATGTAAAGCTTGAGTTGTTAAACATCGACCTCATAAACGAGCTATTTATCTTGGATGTGCATCTGAAGAAACTGAATGATTCCATGAATACAGTCAATGATGTTTATGTGGAATCAAAAGATGCTTTGCTTGGCGGCAACATAGATAAAGAGAATTACCAGCACAACCTGTCTAATATAAGAACTCAACTACAAGACATGAAGAAGTTTCTTGTCACGAATATTGAAGAAACAAAAGCTGCATTAGCCGCTGTTCGCGTCTTAGCAAGAAATCGCCCACTTATGGGTTACGTCCTTAGAGTCCTTGCTGGCCACAAGTACGGGAATAAATTTGAGGCACAAAGGGTCACTGAAATAAACAAGCTGAATGCCGAGATACATCACGGACAGACAAAAGGCAAAGAAAGGATTGAGAAAGTAATGAATATGGAAAATTAAATATCTAGCAAATATCTTAAGTCGTTCGCTATCGCTCACTGGGACCCTCCGCTTCGCTGCGCGCCCCTTAGCATGGCGTTAAGTGTAGAAAGAAAATAGGGACACTCCCCAGTTTTTCTCATCGCCGCAAATCCTCAAGCCGAAAAGCTAACGGCCTACCACTTTTCTTCAGCAGTTCCTGGCAATACAAGCAGGCGCGGCAGTCCTTATCGCACCCCGTAAGCCGGTCCCAAAAATCCCTTGGCAATTCCTCATTGGCCACATGCAGCCGCTTGGCCAGCCACTCCATGGTATCCATCAAATCCAGCAGATTTCCCGCATACCTCCGATCCGCATAACCCCGCACCACCCGTTGTAGAAAACCGGGTCCCAGTGTCCGACCGCAGAGCTTGATCACCTCCACTCTCCCTTCATAATGATGCAGATCCTCGGGCCGGATAAAGGGCGACTTGAACAGCTCCGCCGGCTGGGCGGTGAGTTCCCGGATGCAGCCGAGTTCCTGGTTGAGGCTGTGGGTTTGGTTGTGCATCGTCCCGGTATTGGCAAAGGCGATCTGGGCGTCGTGGCTCAGTTTGAAGGGGCAGCGGTCCAGGCAGCCCTCGTTGGCGAGTAAGGTCAGTTTGATCTGCGGGTAATGTTGGTGGCAAGCTTGGGAGATGGCGGTGAGCGCGGCGAGGTCCCGGTTGAGAGCACGGTCGAGATTGAGTTTAGTGGGGGGTTTGAACGCGGTGTTCCCGATGGCTCTGAGGGTGGCTTGAATCTTCGCAAAGGAATCCAGCATGCAGTTGACCCCTGGCACCGCTTCGAGCTGGGAGCAGACCTGGGGGCTGGCATCGGAAAGGGC